>NZ_JBVITR010000029.1:30464-91314 GCF_055574875.1 Streptomyces sp. NPDC034670 | reverse complement strand
GCCCGGTTACATTCCGAACCCGGAAGCTAAGCCTCACAGCGCCGATGGTACTGCAGGGGGGACCCTGTGGGAGAGTAGGACGCCGCCGAACAATTCTTGAAAAGGGGTTGGGCCCTGAACTTCGGTTCAGGGCCCAACCCTTTTTTGTTCGTTGTCACTTGGTGTTCACGTTGCGCAACGAACATCCACGCCATGGGTACTGCTGCACTGCTCAGGGCCGCCGGTGTCGGAGTCGGTGACGAGGTCGTCGTGCCGGCTTTCGGGAACGTGGAGGTCACCGAGTCCGTGGTGACGGCGGGAGCGCTTCCGGTGTTCGCCGACATAGATCCAGCGTCGTACTGCCTCGAGCCGACCGCCGTGGAAGCGGTCATAACTCCCCGGACGGCGGCCGTGGTCGTCGTCCACCGCTTCGGCAGGCCCGCGGATCTCGGGCGGTTGCACGCCCTCGGCCGTCGGCACGGGCTGCTGGTGCTGGAGCACGGAGAGTCCGAGGTGTCGTACGAGGAGACAGCCCGGCGCAGGGAGCGGGCTGCGTTCCTCGACGTGAAGCTGAGGGGTGTGCGGACGCCCGAGGGCGGGGTCGGGCACACCTACCAGCAGTACGTGGTGCGGATACCCGGGAACGGGCGGCCTGACAGGGATGCCTTCGCACGGGCCGTACGTGCCAAGGGCGTTGACTGCCGGGTGCCGGTGAAGACGCCTGTGCACCGCCTGCCCGAATTCCGGCGGTGCGTGTCCCTGCCCGAGACCGAGCGGGCCGCCGACGAGACGCTCGCGCTTCCGGTGGACGCCTCGCTGACCAAGCGGGACATGCAGCGGATCGCGTCCGCGTGCAATGCGCTGGGTGGACTGCTGCAACCGGCCTTCTGAGCGTGGTTGGGAGCACGGGCCTGTTCAGGGTATGATCTATTCCGTTGCCGCGAGGGAAACCCCGCACACGGTGACAGGCCCCTATAGCTCAGTCGGCAGAGCGTCTCCATGGTAAGGAGAAGGTCAACGGTTCGATTCCGTTTGGGGGCTCGAAAGAAAGGCCCCGCCCATCCGGGCGGGGCCTTTCTCATGTCCTGCTGGCGGGGCCGCCGGCTCTCACTGGTCCTGGTGGAGGCCCGGGACGCGCATGGTCAGGATGGCCATGTCGTCGGACGGAGCGTCGGAGGCGAACCGTTCCACGGCCCGCATGATGCGGGCCGCGACCGCGCCGGCCGTCAGGCCCGTGCAGGCCGTCAGGACGTCGGCGAGACCGTCGTCCCCCAGCATGCGGCTGCCCTCACGGCGTTCGGTGACGCCGTCCGTGACGCAGAGGAGGACGTCGCCGGGGTCGAGGGTGACCGTCTGCTCGTACAACTCCAGGTCCTCCAGGACACCGAGGAGCGGCTGGGGGTCGGCGGCCGGTTCGACGGTGCCGTCCTGGCGCAGGCGCAGGGGGAGGGGGTGGCCGGCGCAGACCACCTTCAGTTCCGCGCTGCCGTCCTCCTGCGGACGCAACTCGCCGTAGAGCAGCGTGAGGAAGCGGCTGCGGGCGCCTTCGTCGAGGATCGCGGAGTTCAGGCGCTCCAGGACCGCCGGGCCGCTCAGACCCTCGCGGGCCAGCAACCGGAGCGCGTGCCGGGCGAGGCCGGTGACGGCCGCCGCGTTGGGACCCGTACCGCAGACGTCGCCGATGGCGAAGCCGTAGGCGCCGTCGCTGATCGGGAAGAGGTCGTAGAAGTCGCCGCCGACCTCGTTGCCCTCTCCGGCCGCGCGGTAGATGACCTCGACCTCGACGCCTTCGATCGTGGGCAGCTCGGGGGGCAGGAGGCTGCGCTGGAGGGACTGGCTGATGGCCGTGCGCTCGGAGTAGAGGCGGGCGTTGTCCAGGGCCAGGGCGGCCCGTCGGGAGAGGTCCTCGGCGAGTTCCAGGATCTCCTGACGGAAGTGTTCGTCGGTCGGCTTGCCGAGGGTCAGCATGCCGATGACGCGGTTGCGGGCGACCAGGGGGAGCACCACGGTCTCGCCGCCGACGGCGGCGGCCGTGGCGAGGGTCGGGCCGATGCCCGGAGAGACCTGGCGGGTCGGACCGCCGCTGAGGCCGAGGCTGCGCATGGACGTGCGCAGGGCGGCCTGGTGGGCGACCTCCGCGGGGGCCGACCAGACACGGGCGCCCGGGGTGGGGACCGGGTCGGGCGGGGGGATCTTCGACAGCAGGGACTTGATGCCGTCGATGAGTTCCTCGTCCTCGTGCAGCACGTAGGACAGGTCCGGCTCGGAGGCCTGGTCGGCGATCGTGTAGACGGCGCACCAGGTGGCGAGGGTCGGAACGGTCATCTGGGCCATGAGGGCCAGCGTCTGGTCCCGGTCCAGCGTGCCGGCGAGCAGGTCGGAGGCCTCGACGAGGAAGCTGAGCGAACCCCGGCGCAAGCGCTCCAGTTCCCCCAGGCGGGCCGACTCGACGGCGAGCGCGATGCGGTCGGCCGCGAACTGCAGGCGCAGTGCCTCCTCGTTGGAGTACCTGCCGGGCGCCTCGGCGGCGACGCCGAGGGAGCCGGTGAGACGGCCCTCGACCTTGAGCGGGACGGTGACGACCGAGCGCATGCCGGTGCCGTTGAGGAGGGGGACCGCGCCGGGCACGGCGGTGAGGTCTTCGTGGACGGCCGGCATGCGGGCGGAGCCGTAGCGGCCGGGGCCCGCCTCGACGGGGACGCGGGCGAAGCGCTGACGGGCCGAGGGCAGTCCCGTGGAGGCGCGGACCTCCAGTTCCGTCTCGTCGTCGGTGGCGAGGAGGAGGAAGGCGGAGTCGCCGTCGAGCATGTCGCGGGCGCGCTCCACCGTGCGCTGGAGCAGGCCGTCGAGGTCGTCCGGGGCGGGGGAGCCGATGAACACCTCGAAGGGGTCGGTGTGCTGGCCCTCGGAGCCGCCGGACGTCTCGGGGACCGGTCCGCGCAGCGGCGTCTGCAGAACCGCCCGTTCGTGGTCCCGCACCAGGAGGCAGACCGTTGACGGCTCGCCGTCGGTGTCGCGGACCCGCAGGTGGGAGGCGTACACCGGGATCACACGGCCGTGGGCGCCCCTGATGCCGTAGCTGCCCTCCCAGCGGGAGAGCTGGAGCGCCTCGACAATGCCGGTGCTGGTGCCCGGGGTGTGCGGCCAGGCGGCGAGGTCGGTCAGGGGCTTGCCGGTGACCTGCTCGGCCGTGTAGCCGAAGAGTTCCTCCGCGTCCTCGTTCCAGGCGGTGACGGAGCCGGTCCGGTCGATCTGGACGACGGCCACGCGGACCCGGGTGTCGGCGAGCGGGAGGAGGTCGGCCGGCAGGGACGGACCGGCGGAGCGGGTCCCCACCGGGCGTTCGGGGAGGTCGAGTCGGAACCAGACGGTCTTGTGGGTGGGGGTGTACTCCACGCCCCAGCGGCCGGCCAGGGCCGCGCACAGCTGGAGGCCGCGGCCTCCTTCGCGGTCGGGGCTGCCCATGTTGACGGCCGAGCCCTGGACGGGGATCTCGCGCTCCGGATACCGGTCGGACACCTCGATCCGCACGCCGTCCTCGCCGCGCAGGCACAGCAGGTCGGCGGAGGTGCCCGCGTGGACGACGGCGTTGGTCACCAGTTCGCTGGTGAGGACCACCGCGTCGTCCACGACGTCACCGAAGCCCCAGCCCTGGAGGGTGTCGCGGACGAAGGAGCGGGCGCTCGCGACCGATCGCCCGACGGGCTCGAAGCTGGCGGCCGCACGCGCGGTGATCACAGAACTCCTCGACCGGTCGTCGGCGGACATGGTCCCGTGGCCGTCGGGCTCGAGCCGCTGTTGCGGCAGGCCGCCCCTCGGCCGTGGTTCCGGGGGCTGCTCCCCCGGGATCAGTCCGGTGGTCATGTGTGCGGCCGCCCTCCATGCCCGCTCGTCTCCCTGCCACCACCCAGGCCGGACGGACCGGCATGGCTGGACAGCCGGATGCAAGGTTACTTACCTTCGCGGTCCCCGTGGACGCCGGTCTGCCGTGTTTCCGTCCGGGGGTGTCCCGGGTCCGGAGGGCGTGCGGACGATGTGCGAAGCTGCCGAACTGTTATGGCCTGGTTCGGCAGGGGTGAAACACTGGGCAGGCTGGTGATGGAGATCCGGGCAGACCGTGTGTCTTCCGCGCCGGGCGGGCAGCAGCCCCCTCGGCGGCGTCCCGGTACGTCCGGCGGGAATCGCAGCAGTACGGGAACGGGCAGGAACAGGTACGCCCTCAGGGGTGGTACCCGAGAGCACAGCAGCAATGGTCGACCCCTGCGGGAGGGACACAGTGGAGTCTGGCGCAGCGACGCGGGGCACGAAGGCGCGCGCGAAAGGCGGACAGTCCCTGAACGGCCCACGCAAGACGAAGGGCGGGACCACCGTGGTGGACACGGCGGCGCTGAACCGGCTGCTGGTGGCCCTGGTGGCGATGCGGGACGGGAACTTCCGCAAGCGGCTCACGGTGTCCGGCGACGGTGTGATGTCGGAGATCGCGGCGGTCTTCAACGAGGTGGCCGACCGCAATCTGCACCTGACGGGTGAGCTGGCGCGGGTGCGGCGCATGGTCGGGCGGGAGGGGAAGCTCACCGAGCGGCTGGAGACGGGGGCCTCCGAGGGCTCCTGGGCGACCGCGATCGAGCACTCGAACGCGCTGGTGGACGATCTCGTACGGCCCGTGTCCGAGGTCAGCAGGGTGCTGTCCGCGGTGGCCGAGGGCGATCTGTCGCCGCGCATGGAGCTGCGGACCCAGGGGCCGGACGGGACCGGACACCCGCTGCGCGGCGAGTTCCTGAAGGTCGGGCGCACCGTCAACAATCTGGTCGACCAGTTGTCGACGTTCACCGACGAGGTCACGCGCGTGGCCAGCGAGGTGGGTACCGAGGGCAAGCTGGGCGGGCAGGCCCGGGTGCGCGGGATGTCCGGTTCGTGGAAGGACCTCACGGACTCCGTCAACACCATGGCGGAGCGGCTGACGGCGCAGGTGCGCGACATCGCGCTGGTGACCACGGCGGTCGCCCGCGGCGACCTGTCGCGCAAGGTGACCGTGCACGTCGAGGGGGAGATGCTGGAGCTGAAGAACACCGTCAACACGATGGTGGACCAGCTCTCCGCGTTCTCCTCCGAGGTGACCCGGGTCGCGCGCGAGGTGGGCACCGAGGGCGCGCTGGGCGGTCAGGCGCAGGTGCCCGGGGTGGACGGCGTCTGGAAGGAGCTCACCGACTCCGTCAACACCATGGCCGGGAACCTCACGGCCCAGGTGCGCGGGATCGCCGAGGTGACGACCGCGGTCGCCAACGGCGACCTGTCGCGGCAGGTGACCGTGCCGGCGCGCGGCGAGGTCGCGCAACTGGCCAAGACGATCAACCAGATGACCGAGACGCTGCGGATCTTCGCGGACGAGGTCACACGGGTCGCCAACGAGGTCGGCGCCGAGGGCCGGCTGGGCGGTCAGGCGAACGTGCCGGGGGCGGCGGGCACCTGGAAGGACCTGACGGACTCCGTCAACACGGTGTTCCGGAACCTGACCACGCAGGTGCGGGACATCGCGGCGGTGACGACGGCGGTGGCCAACGGCGACCTGTCGCAGAAGGTCACCGTGGACGTGGCCGGCGAGATGCTGGAGCTGAAGAACACCGTCAACACGATGGTGGACCAGCTGTCCGCCTTCGGCGCCGAGGTCACGCGCGTGGCGCGCGAGATCGGGGTCGAGGGCGAACTGGGCGGTCAGGCGCAGGTGCCGGGGGCGGCGGGCACCTGGAAGGACCTGACGGACTCCGTCAACACGGCGTTCCGCAATCTCACCGGACAGGTGAGGAACATCGCCCAGGTGACGACGGCGGTGGCCAACGGCGACCTGTCGCAGAAGGTCACGGTCGACGTGTCCGGCGAGATGCTCCAGCTGAAGAACACCGTGAACACGATGGTGGACCAGCTGTCGAGCTTCGCCGACCAGGTCACGCGGATGGCCCGGGACGTGGGCACGGAGGGCCGGCTGGGCGGTCAGGCGCGCGTGGACGGGGTGTCGGGCACCTGGAAGGAACTCACCGACTCCGTCAACTCGATGGCGGGCAACCTGACGTCCCAGGTGCGCAACATCGCGCAGGTCACGACGGCCGTCGCGCGGGGCGACCTGTCGCAGAAGATCGACGTGGACGCGCGCGGGGAGATCCTGGAGCTGAAGAACACCATCAACACGATGGTGGACCAGTTGTCCTCCTTCGCCGACCAGGTCACGCGCGTGGCGCGCGAGGTGGGCACCGAGGGCCGGCTGGGCGGTCAGGCGCAGGTGCCGGGGGTCGCCGGCGTGTGGCGGGACCTGACCGACTCGGTGAACGGCATGGCCGGCAATCTCACCGCGCAGGTGCGCAACATCGCCCAGGTGGCCACCGCGGTGGCCCGCGGCGACCTGTCCCAGAAGATCACCGTGGACGCGCGCGGGGAGATCCTGGAGCTGAAGAACACGCTGAACACGATGGTGGACCAGCTGTCGTCGTTCGCCCAGGAGGTCACGCGGGTGGCCCGTGAGGTGGGTACGGAGGGCATCCTCGGCGGTCAGGCCGAGGTGCAGGGCGTCTCCGGCACCTGGAAGGACCTCACGCAGTCGGTGAACGGCATGGCGAACAACCTGACCCTCCAGGTGCGCAACATCGCCGAGGTCACCACCGCGGTCGCCAAGGGCGACCTGTCGAAGAAGATCACCGTCGACGCCAAGGGCGAGATCCTCGAGCTGGTCACCACCGTCAACACGATGGTGGACCAGCTGTCGTCGTTCGCCGAGCAGGTGACCCGGGTGGCCCGCGAGGTGGGTACGGAGGGCATCCTCGGCGGTCAGGCCAACGTGCCGGGCGTGACGGGCATCTGGAAGGACCTGAGCGACAACGTCAACCTGATGGCCAAGAACCTGACCACCCAGGTGCGGAACATCTCCCAGGTCTCCGCCGCCGTCGCCAACGGCGACCTGACGCGGCAGGTCAGCATCGAGGCGCGCGGCGAGGTGGCGCAGCTCGCCGACACCATCAACACCATGGTGAAGACGCTGAGCGCGTTCGCCGAGCAGGTCACCAAGGTGGCCCGCGAGGTGGGCACGGACGGCATCCTCGGCGGTCAGGCGCAGGTGCCGGGCGTGGCCGGCACGTGGAAGGACCTCACCGAGTCGGTGAACCAGATGGCGTCCAACCTGACCGGTCAGGTGCGCAACATCGCGATGGTGACCACGGCCATCGCCAAGGGCGACCTGACGAAGAAGATCGACATCGACGCGCGCGGGGAGATCCTGGAGCTGAAGACGACCATCAACACGATGGTGGACCAGCTCTCCTCGTTCGCGGAGGAGGTCACGCGGGTGGCCCGCGAGGTGGGCACGGAGGGCCAGCTGGGCGGTCAGGCACGCGTGCGGGACGTCGACGGCACCTGGCGGGACCTGACCGAGTCCGTGAACGAGATGGCCGGGAACCTGACCCGGCAGGTGCGAGCCATCGCGCGCGTGGCGACCGCGGTGACCCGCGGCGACCTGAACCTGAAGATCGACGTGGACGCGTCCGGGGAGATCCAGGAGCTCCAGGACTACATCAACAAGATGATCGCCAACCTGCGCGACACCACCATCGCCAACAAGGAGCAGGACTGGCTCAAGGGCAATCTCGCCAGGATCTCCGCGCTGATGCAGGGCCGCCGGGACCTGGAGGACGTGGCCTCGCTGATCATGAGCGAGCTGACGCCGGTGGTCTCCGCGCAGCACGGCGCGTTCTTCCTGGCGATGCCGCTGGTCGACGGCGAGGACGTGAGCGGCGCGGACGACGAGCAGTTCGAGCTGCGCATGCTCGGTTCGTACGGCTACTCCATGGGTTCCATGCCGACGTCGTTCCGGCCCGGTGAGGGGCTCGTCGGGACGGCGGCCGTGGAGAAGCGCACGATCCTCGTGGAGAACGCGCCCAGCGGCTACCTGAAGATCTCCTCGGGGCTCGGGGAGGCACCGCCGGCGCAGGTGATCGTGCTGCCGGTGCTGTTCGAGGGGAAGGTGCTCGGCGTCGTCGAGCTGGCGTCGTTCACGCCGTTCACGGCGATCCAGAAGGACTTCCTCAACCAGATCGCCGAGATGATCGCGACGAGCGTCAACACCATCTCGGTCAACACCAAGACGGAACGGCTGCTGAAGCAGTCCCAGGAGCTGACCGAGCAGCTGCGGGAGCGGTCGGCGGAGTTGGAGCAGCGGCAGAAGGCGCTCCAGGCCTCCAACGCCGAACTGGAGGAGAAGGCCGAGCTGCTGGCCCGGCAGAACCGCGACATCGAGGTGAAGAACACCGAGATCGAGGAGGCGCGGCAGGTCCTGGAGGAGCGCGCCGAGCAGCTCGCGGTCTCCATGCGGTACAAGAGCGAGTTCCTGGCCAACATGTCGCACGAGCTGCGTACGCCGCTCAACTCGCTGCTGATCCTGGCCAAGCTGCTCGCCGACAACGCGGAGGGGAACCTCTCCCCGAAGCAGGTCGAGTTCGCCGAGACCATCCACGGTGCCGGGTCCGACCTGCTCCAGCTCATCAACGACATCCTCGACCTGTCCAAGGTCGAGGCGGGCAAGATGGACGTCTCCCCGACGCGCATCGCGCTGGTCCAGCTCGTGGACTACGTGGAGGCGACCTTCCGGCCGCTGACCGCGGAGAAGGGCCTGGACCTGTCGGTGCGCGTGTCCCCGGAGCTGCCGGCCACCCTGCACACCGACGAGCAGCGGCTGCTGCAGGTGCTGCGGAACCTGCTCTCCAACGCGGTGAAGTTCACCGACTCCGGATCGGTCGAGCTGGTCATCCGGCCGGCCCGGGACGACGTCCCGCAGGCCATCCGGGAGCAGTTGCTGGAGACCGGCTCGTTGGCCGACCCGGACGCGGACCTGATCGCGTTCTCGGTGAGCGACACGGGCATCGGCATCGCGGCCAGCAAGATGCGGGTGATCTTCGAGGCGTTCAAGCAGGCCGACGGGACGACCAGCCGCAAGTACGGCGGCACGGGCCTGGGGCTGTCCATCTCGCGGGAGATCGCGCAGCTCCTCGGCGGTGAGATCCACGCGCAGAGCGAGCCGGGCCGCGGCTCGACGTTCACGCTGTACCTCCCCCTGCATCCGAGCGAGTTGCCCCCGCACGGCTACCAGCAGTCCCTGCCCGCCCCGGAGGCCGCCGGCCTGGCGGCGCCGGACGGTCCGGCCCTGCCGGAGGCCGAGACGTCCGCCGAGGCGGCGTCGTACCGGGAGCCCCGGAACGGTCCGGCCGCGCTGTTCCGGCGCCGCCGCAGGGCCCTGCCCCAGCCGGAGCAGCGGCCCGCGCCGGAGCCGGAGCAGTGGTCGGCTGCGGAGCAGCCGGAGCCGGCGCCCCGGTCGCACCGCGGCATCCGCTTCGGCGGGCAGAAGGTGCTGATCGTCGACGACGACATCCGCAACGTCTTCGCGCTCACCAGCGTCCTGGAGCAGCACGGTCTGTCCGTGCTGTACGCGGAGAACGGCCGCGAGGGCATCGAGGTGCTGGAGCAGCACGAGGACCTGGCGGTGGTGCTGATGGACATCATGATGCCGGAGATGGACGGGTACGCGACGACCACGGCGATCCGCCGGATGCCGCAGTTCGCCGGGCTCCCGATCATCGCGCTCACCGCGAAGGCGATGAAGGGCGACCGGGAGAAGGCGATCGAGTCGGGCGCCTCCGACTACGTGACCAAGCCGGTGGACCCCGACCACCTGCTGTCGGTGATGGAGCAGTGGATGCGAGGGGAGTGAGGACGGCGTCCGAGGGCGCGCGACGTGCCGGGAGCTTCGGAAACCGCACGGAGTTGCTCACATGGTGTGCGCGAAGTCGTGTAGAAGTGCGGGATTCGGGGAACCTTCTGGTCTCCCGCCGCGTTTCTGCTACGTGCACAGTGACATCACGGTGACAGGGTGTGGTGACGGGCGGGGTGCGGCTACGATGACCGGCACAGGGACGGACGGCGCAAGGGAGCCGTCCTCTGGGGCGGCACCCACCGGTGCCTCTTCAGGCCCTGCGGACAGGGGAGGCCCCAAGCCGGGGCGAGGAGGGCGGGCCATGGTGCAGAAGGCCAAGATCCTCCTGGTCGATGACCGGCCGGAGAATCTGCTGGCGCTGGAGGCGATCCTCTCGGCGCTCGATCAGACGCTGGTGCGGGCATCGTCCGGGGAGGAAGCGCTCAAGGCGCTGCTCACGGACGATTTCGCGGTCATTCTGCTGGACGTCCAGATGCCGGGCATGGACGGTTTCGAGACCGCCGCGCACATCAAGCGGCGGGAGCGGACCCGGGACATTCCGATCATCTTCCTCACCGCGATCAACCACGGCCCGCACCACACGTTCCGCGGCTATGCGGCGGGCGCGGTCGACTACATCTCCAAGCCGTTCGACCCGTGGGTGCTGCGGGCGAAGGTCTCGGTGTTCGTCGAGCTGTACATGAAGAACTGCCAGCTGCGGGAGCAGGCGGCGCTGTTGCGGCTCCAGTTGGAGGGCGGCGAGAAGGACGCGGGCGAGCCGAAGGAGCCGGCGGGTCTGCTCGCCGAGCTCTCGGCGCGGCTCGCGGCCGTCGAGGAGCAGGCCGAGGCGCTCACCAAGCAGCTCAACGACGAGTCGACCGACGCGGCCGCGGTGGCCACGGCGGCGCACCTGGAGCGCAAACTCACGGGGTTGCGGCGGGCGCTGGACGCGCTGGAGCCGGGTACCGGCAGCACGTCGTCGGTGCCGTCGCAGAACTGAACCCGGCCGCAGGGGCGTTGGCCGGATACCCGCTGACGGGCACGGGCCCGCGCGTGATGTCGCGTCAGTTCCGCGGGCCCGAGCGCCTTCCCGTGCCTGTCCGCAGCCCTCGTTGTCAGCTTCACGCCTCCGGGAGAGCGACACGAACGGGTGAAGCATCCGTCACGCGTGTCCCCTGCCTCCTCCACCGGTAACCTCACACCCATGGCCTCACGTCCCTCCGCAGCCAAGAAGCCGCCCGCGAAGAAGGCGGCCGCTTCCGCGAAGGCTCCGGCGAAGAAGGCCGTCGCCAAGAAGGCCCCCCCGAAGAAGGCCCCCGCCAGGAAGGCGGCGGCGAAGAGGCCCGCGCCCAAACCGGTGTCGAGCCCGACCGGAGGCGTCTACCGCCTCGTGCGCGCCCTGTGGCTGGGGCTGGCGCACGCCGTCGGCGCCGTCTTCCGCGGTATGGGGCAGGGAGCCAGGAACCTCGACCCCGCGCACCGCAAGGACGGTCTGGCGCTGCTGCTGCTCGGTGTCGCGCTGGTCGTCGCCGCGGGCACCTGGGCCGACCTCGAGGGGCCGGTCGGCGACCTGGTGGAGATCCTGGTCACCGGAGCCTTCGGCCGACTGGACCTGCTCGTGCCGATCCTGGTCGCGGTCGTCGCCGTGCGCCTCATGCGGCACCCGGAGAAGCCGGAGGCCAACGGCCGGATCGTCATCGGCCTGTCCGCGCTCGTCATCGGCGTGCTCGGCCAGATCCACATCGCCTGCGGCTCACCCGCCCGCGACGACGGCATGCAGGGCATAAGGGACGCCGGTGGCCTCATCGGCTGGAGCGCGGCCACCCCGCTGTCGTACACCATGACCGACGTGCTCGCCGTGCCGCTGCTGGTGCTGCTCACGGTCTTCGGCCTGCTGGTCGTCACCGCCACCCCGGTGAACGCCGTCCCGCAGCGGTTGCGGCTGCTCGGTGTGAGGCTCGGACTCGTCCACGAGCCCGGGCCGGAGGAGTTCGGCGAGGACGACGAGCGCTACGAGGAGCAGTGGCGCGAGGCGCTGCCCGCGGGCCGCCGCGGGCGGAGGCCCGCGCCCCCGGAGTACGGCCCGGACGACGTGGAGCAGGAGGCGCCGTCCCGGCGCCGCGGCAGGTCCGCGGTGCCGCAGCCCGACGTGCGCCGGCCCATGGACGCCGTGGACGTGGCCGCCGCCGCGGCCGCCGCGCTCGACGGTGCCGTCCTGCACGGGATGCCGCCCTCGCCGGTCGTCGCCGACCTGACCCAGGGCGTGCGCACCGGGGACCGCGAGCCGACCACGCCGACGCCGGTCCCGGCCGCCCGCCCGCAGCAGGAGGAGCCGGAGCCGGACCGGCCCGGGCGGGCGAAGCCGAAGGCCGGCGTCCTGGACATGACGAAGGCGCCGCCCCGCGAACCCCGCGACCTGCCCGCCCGCGCGGAGCAACTGCGCCTCTCCGGCGACATCACCTACTCCCTGCCCTCCCTCGACCTGCTCCACCGCGGCGGCCCGGGCAAGGCGCGCAGCGCCGCCAACGACGCCGTCGTCGAGGCCCTGCGGAAGGTCTTCACCGAGTTCAAGGTGGACGCCGACGTCACCGGCTTCACCCGTGGCCCGACGGTCACCCGCTATGTCGTGGAACTCGGCCCGGCCGTGAAGGTCGAGCGGGTGACCGCCCTGACCAAGAACATCGCGTACGCCGTCGCCAGCCCGGACGTGCGGATCATCAGCCCGATCCCCGGCAAGTCCGCGGTCGGCATCGAGATCCCGAACACCGACCGGGAGATGGTCAACCTCGGCGACGTGCTGCGGCTCGCGGAGTCCGCCGAGGACGACGACCCGATGCTGGTGGCCTTCGGCAAGGACGTCGAGGGCGGCTACGTCATGGACTCGCTGGCGAAGATGCCGCACATGCTGGTCGCCGGCGCCACCGGTTCCGGAAAGTCGTCCTGCATCAACTGCCTCATCACCTCGATCATGATGCGGGCGACCCCCGAGGACGTCCGGATGATCCTGGTCGACCCCAAGCGGGTGGAGCTGACCGCGTACGAGGGCATCCCGCACCTGATCACGCCGATCATCACCAACCCCAAGCGGGCCGCCGAGGCGCTGCAGTGGGTCGTGCGCGAGATGGACCTGCGCTACGACGACCTGGCCGCCTACGGCTACCGGCACATCGACGACTTCAACCGCGCGGTGCGCGAGGGCAAGGTCGAGCCGCCCGAGGGCAGTGAGCGCGAACTCCAGCCGTATCCGTACCTGCTGGTGATCGTCGACGAGCTGGCCGACCTGATGATGGTCGCCCCGCGGGACGTCGAGGACGCCATCGTGCGCATCACGCAGCTCGCGCGGGCGGCCGGCATCCACCTGGTGCTCGCCACGCAGCGGCCGTCGGTCGACGTCGTCACCGGTCTGATCAAGGCGAACGTGCCCTCCCGGCTGGCGTTCGCCACCTCCTCGCTCGCCGACTCGCGGGTCATCCTCGACCAGCCCGGTGCCGAGAAGCTGATCGGCAAGGGTGACGGGCTGTTCCTGCCGATGGGAGCGAACAAACCGACCCGCATGCAGGGCGCGTTCGTGACCGAGGAGGAGGTCGCGGCGGTCGTCCGGCACTGCAAGGAGCAGATGGCCCCCGTCTTCCGGGACGACGTGGTCGTCGGGACCAAGCAGAAGAAGGAGATCGACGAGGACATCGGCGACGACCTCGACCTGCTGTGCCAGGCGGCCGAGCTGGTCGTCTCCACGCAGTTCGGGTCGACGTCCATGCTCCAGCGCAAGCTGCGCGTGGGCTTCGCCAAGGCCGGCCGGCTGATGGACCTGATGGAGTCCCGGAACATCGTGGGACCGAGCGAGGGTTCGAAGGCTCGTGACGTTCTGGTGAAGCCCGATGACCTGGACGGCGTGCTCGCGCTGATCCGGGGAGAGACCGAAGGGTAGGGGGACGGGACGCGGTTGTCGCTCCGGAGCATCCGGGCGGCCGATCGTGACCCACCCGTAAGGGACCGGTGGGCAACCGTTTCCCCTCGGCGCACGTCAAGTTGAGGAAAGCGACGAACAGCAGGTCCACCATCGGGTTGTCGGGCCATTCCGATGGCGTACAAAGTGCTACCGCCCGGTTGCCCCACCCATTTGTACCCCCCCTAGACTGAACCTCCAGCACAGGCGGCTACACGCTCGAAAGGCGCCCCCGTGTCCATCGGCAACTCCCCTGAAGACGAGCGTCCGTTCGAAGACGTTTCCGAGGAAGCCCGCCCCTCCGTCGGCCGTGCGCTGCAGCAGGCCCGCATCGCCGCCGGGCTCACCGTCGACGACGTCAGTACCGCCACCCGGGTCCGCACCGCCATCGTGCACGCCATCGAGGCGGACGACTTCACGCCCTGCGGCGGTGACGTCTACGCGCGCGGGCACATCCGGACCCTGGCCAGGGCCGTGAGCCTCGATCCGGCCCCGCTGATCGCCCAGTACGAGACCGAGCACGGCACGGGCCGCCCGGCCCCGACCCCGGCCGCGCCCCTCTTCGAGGCGGAACGCATCCGTCCGGAGCGGCGCGGGCCGAACTGGACCGCGGCCATGGTCGCCGCGATCGTCGTGGTGATCGGTTTCGTCGGTTTCACGATGGTCAAGGGCGGTGACGACGGCGGAGAGGGGAACGTCGCCGACGGCACCGCGCCCACCGAGTCCGCCTCGCCCACGCCCATGTCGGAGAAGACCGTCGCCCCCGAGCCCGAGCCGTCGGACAGCGCCATCGCCGCCGTGCCGCAGGACAAGGTGACGGTGCAGGTGAGCGCCACCGACGGACGCAGCTGGATCTCGGCCAAGGACCACAGCGGCCGGCTGCTGTTCGACGGTCTGCTCAAGCAGGGCGAGTCCAAGACCTTCCAGGACAGTTCGAAGATCAATCTGGTGCTCGGCGACGCCGGTGCGATCGACCTGTTCGTGAACGGCAAGAAGATCGAGGACGACTTCCAGCCGGGGGCCGTCGAGCGTCTCACCTACACCAAGGGCGACCCGCAGGCCGGATGAGCGGTCCCGGGCGGTGGACCGGCGACGGGGTCGGCCCGGGTCGGCCAACCCCGTCGACGTGGGCCGTCGACGGGACGAAGTAGTCTTGAGCCCATGCCTGAACGCCGTACCGTCGCACTCGTCACCCTTGGCTGCGCCCGTAACGAGGTGGACTCGGAGGAGCTCGCAGGCCGTTTGGAGGCGGACGGCTGGCGGCTCGTCGAGGACGCCGCCGATGCGGACGTCGCCGTCGTGAACACCTGCGGTTTCGTCGAGGCCGCCAAGAAGGACTCGGTCGACGCCCTCCTGGAGGCCAACGACCTCAAGGAACACGGCAGAACGCAGGCCGTCGTGGCGGTGGGCTGCATGGCCGAGCGGTACGGCAAGGAACTCGCCGAGGCTCTCCCCGAGGCCGACGGCGTGCTCGGCTTCGACGACTACACCGACATCTCGGACCGGCTCCGGACCATCCTGAGCGGCGGCATCCACGCCTCCCACACCCCGCGCGACCGGCGCAAGCTGCTGCCCATCAGCCCGGTGGAACGGCAGGAGGCGGGCGCGTCCGTCGCGCTGCCCGGTCACGGTCCGGTGGACCTGCCGGAGGGCCTCGCCCCGGCCTCCGGACCCCGCGCGCCCCTGCGCCGCCGGCTGGACGGCTCCCCGGTCGCCTCGGTGAAGCTCGCCTCCGGCTGCGACCGGCGCTGCTCCTTCTGCGCCATCCCGTCCTTCCGGGGCTCCTTCATCTCGCGCCGCCCCAGCGACGTGCTGAACGAGACGCGGTGGCTGGCCGAACAGGGCGTGAAGGAGATCATGCTGGTCTCCGAGAACAACACCTCCTACGGCAAGGACCTCGGTGACATCCGTCTGCTGGAGTCCCTGCTGCCGGAGCTCGCCGAGGTCGACGGCCTCGAGCGGGTGCGCGTCAGCTACCTCCAGCCGGCCGAGATGCGGCCCGGCCTGATCGACGTCCTGACCTCCACGCCGAAGGTCGCCCCGTACTTCGACCTGTCCTTCCAGCACTCCGCGCCCGACGTGCTGCGCGCGATGCGCCGCTTCGGCGACACCGACCGCTTCCTGGAACTGCTCGACACCATCCGGAGCAGGGCGCCGCAGGCCGGCGTGCGCTCCAACTTCATCGTCGGCTTCCCCGGCGAGTCCGAGGCCGACCTCGCCGAGCTGGAGCGCTTCCTGAACCACGCGCGGCTGGACGCCATCGGCGTCTTCGGCTACTCGGACGAGGAGGGCACGGAGGCGGCGACCTACGACACCAAGCTGGACGAGGACGTCGTCGCCGAGCGCCTGGCACGTGTCTCCCGGCTGGCCGAGGAACTCGTCTCGCAGCGCGCCGAGGAGCGGATCGGCGAGACCGTGCACGTGCTGGTGGAGTCCGTGGACGAGGAGGGCGTCCACGGCCGGGCGGAGCACCAGGCGCCCGAGACGGACGGCCAGGTGCTGCTCACGAGCGGCGAGGGTGTGAGCGTCGGCCGTATGGTCGAGGCGAAGGTGGTCGGCACGGAAGGTGTCGACCTGGTGGCCGAGCCGCTCCTCCAGGGCTCGCCCGCGTGCGGTGAGGAGGCGGGCAGATGACGGGTGTCCCGGCATCGGCGGCGGGAGGCCCCTCCGGCGCGAGGAGGGCGGCGGCGGGCGCCGCCGGGAGCGCTCCGGGGGCGCCGGCCGGGCGCACGGCCGCGCGGGAGTCCCGGGACGCGGCTCCGGGGTCGTCCGCCGGCGGCGAGGTGTCCGGGGGCTTCCTCGACGGCACCGCGGACGCCGGGTCCGGTGCGAAGCCGCCGCGCGGCGGGAAGATCGCGGCGGCGGCCGTCAACCAGGCCGGCGTCTGGAACATCGCCAATCTGCTGACCATGCTCCGGCTGCTGCTCGTCCCGGCCTTCGTCGTGCTGATGCTCGCCGACGGCGGACACGACCCGGCGTGGCGGTCGCTCGCCTGGGCGGCCTTCGCCATCGCCATGATCACCGACCTGTTCGACGGGCACCTGGCGCGCACGTACAACCTCGTCACCGACTTCGGGAAGATCGCCGATCCCATCGCCGACAAGGCGATCATGGGAACGGCGCTGATCTGCCTCTCGGCACTGGGTGACCTGCCCTGGTGGGTCACCGGGGTCATCCTCGGCCGGGAACTCGGCATCACGCTGCTGCGTTTCCTGGTCATTCGTTACGGCGTGATCCCGGCCAGCCGCGGGGGCAAGCTCAAGACCCTCACCCAGGGGGTGGCCGTCGGCATGTACGTCCTGGCGCTCACGGGATGGCTGGCCACGCTGCGGTGGTGGGTGATGGCGGCGGCGGTCGTGCTGACCGTGGTGACCGGACTCGACTACGTGAAACAGGCCATTGTGCTCCGCAGGCGGGGAATTGCCGAGCGCAAGGCGGCGTTGGAGGAGACGGAAGCGTGAGTTCCACGGCCACCGAGGTGGTGCGACTACTCACCGTGAACGGTGGGACGCTCGCTGTCGCCGAGTCGCTGACCGGTGGCCTGGTGGCGGCGGAGATCACCTCGGTTCCCGGGGCCTCCAAGGTCTTCCGGGGTTCGGTGACGGCGTACGCCACCGAGCTGAAGCACCGGCTGCTCGGTGTGGACGCCACTCTGCTGGCTCAGCGCGGAGCGGTGGATCCGCAGGTGGCGGCCCAGATGGCGGCCGGTGTCCGCAGGGCGCTGGGTGCCGACTGGGGCATCGCGACCACGGGTGTCGCCGGTCCGGACCCGCAGGACGGCCAGGCCGTCGGGACGGTGTTCGTGGCCGTGGACGGTCCCCGCGGAGCGGATTCCGGTTCCGCCTCCGGCGGAAAAGTGGAGCGCCTGCGGTTGAACGGCGACCGCGCGGAAATTCGTATGGAGAGTGTACGGAGCGTACTCGCACTGCTTCTGACGGAGCTTGCGAACGAACAGACCGGGAATGAGCGGGCACAGGATACGGAACGGAACGGGGGGTTTTGATGTTTGCAGCCCTGAGTGAACACGACATCGCTCCCCGCACGGCCGCGGCGCAAGGCGGTACGGTGGGGCGAGAAGGATGCGGCTACGCGGTCCGAGGAGGGAGCCACCGATGATTCTGCTCCGTCGCCTGCTGGGTGACGTGCTGCGTCGGCAGCGCCAGCGCCAGGGCCGTACTCTGCGCGAAGTCTCCTCGTCCGCCCGAGTCTCACTCGGCTATCTCTCCGAGGTGGAGCGGGGGCAGAAGGAGGCTTCCTCCGAACTGCTCTCCGCCATCTGCGACGCGTTGGACGTACGGATGTCCGAGCTCATGCGGGAAGTGAGCGACGAGCTCGCCCTCGCCGAGCTGGCCCAGTCGGCTGCAGCGACCCCCAGCGAGCCCGTGCCCACGCCGGTTCGTCCGATGCTGGGTTCTGTTTCGGTGACCGGTGTGCCACCGGAACGGGTGACCATCAAGGCGCCCGCCGAGGCGGTGGACGTCGTCGCCGCGTGACGCGGTACCCCGCACGCGCGGTGTGAGGTGTGAGAGGCCCCGGTCAGGGCCCTTCCGGAGATCCGGAGGGGTGCCGCCGGGGTTTTCGCACGTCCGGGTCGCTCCGCGTGCGTTTGCCGGTGCGGCAGGTGGCGGTCATCGTTGAGGGAGGAGGCGGGGGACAGCCACGGAGGTGCGGATGTACGTCGTGAAGAGCCCCTTGTCCGACGCGAACCTGAAGACGGTGTCCGAGGCGCTGCAGGGCGCCCTGGTGGACCTGGTGGACCTCGCCCTCGTGGCGAAGCAGATCCACTGGAACGTGGTCGGGCAGCGCTTCCGTTCCGTGCACCTCCAGCTGGACGAGGTCGTGGACCTCGCGCGCAGGCACACCGACACGGTGGCGGAGCGCGCCGCGGCCCTGGGCGTCTCGCCCGACGGGCGCGCCGCGACGGTGGCCGTCGGCAGCGGGATCGGGGTGACGCCCGAGGGCTGGGTCGACGACGCGACCGCGGTGGGAACCCTCGTGGAGGCGCTGGGCGCGGTGATCACCCGCATGCGGGAGCGGATCGCGGCGACCGGGGAGGCGGACCAGGTGAGCCAGGACGTCTTCGTCTCGATCACGGCGGATCTGGAGAAACAGCGCTGGATGTTCCAGGCCGAGAACGGGTGACGTGGCCCCGGCCCCGCAGGGCCGTGCGGTCCCCGCCGGGCCGCGGGGAGGGTGTGGTGCGCCCGTGGGCCGCCGGCGCGTCCGGCGCCCGGGTGCGAGCGGCCCCGCGGCTCCCGGCCGGCGACCTCGCGGCACCCGGCCGGGGAGGCGGGGGCCGTGACGGGACGGCTGGTGCGCTGGGGGGCCGCAGCGGGGCTCGGGGCGCTGTGGTGGTGGGCCCTGGCACGGCTGCTGCTGGTGCCCGGCGCCGGTGTGCTGGAGGGGGCGGTCGCGGCCGGCGGGTGGGGGATCGGTCTGCTGCCGGTGCACTGCGTGCCCAGGGCCCGGGCGGAAGGGGCACTGGCCGCCGGACGGTGGCGGCGGGCCTGGCGCGCGGGCGCCGCCTCCACGACGGCGGGCACCGCGAGAGCACCGCATCCCGGCCCGGGCGGGAAGGCAGGCGGGTGAGGACGGTCGCGGCGCCGGGGACCGGGCACAGGACCGTGCGAGCGGATGCCCGCCGCACCGCCTCCCCGTCACCCGCGTCGGGTCGCGGTGCGGCGGGGCCGGGACGGAGCGGGGGCCGGGCCCGGCTGGCAGACCGGGCACCAGTAGGTGGGACGTTCCCGGGAGCCGTCGCCCTGGTCGGCGAGGCGGATCGGAGTGCGGCAGCGCAGGCAGGGCCGGGACGCACGGCCGTACACGAACAGGTTCTGGCCGCTCAGGCCCGTCGTGTTGCGGACCGGGCGCTCGCGGTTGGACTCCAGCAGCCTCCTGGCGAGTCCGGGTAGTCGCGCGGCGCGCTCGGCGGGCAGCTCCCCCACGGGGAGCCAGGGGGTGACGCCGAGCAGGAAGCAGAGCTCGCTCTTGAACACGTTGCCGATGCCGGCGAGGTTGCGCTGGTCCAGCAGGGCCTCGCCGAGGGGGCGGGCCGGGTTCTTCAGGAGGTTGGCCAGCGCCCGGTCCGCGTCCCAGTCCGGGCCCAGGAGGTCGGGTCCGAGACGGCCGACCGCGCGGTCCTCGTCAAGGGTGCGCAGGAGTTCCACGACGGGGAGCCGGTAGCCGACGGCCGTGCGGTCGGCATTGCCGAGGATCGCGCGGATCTGGTGGGCGGGTCCGCCGTCCCAGCGCTGCCCGTCCGCGTACACCTTCCAGGAGCCGTCCATCCGCAGGTGGGAGTGGAGGGTCAGGCCGCCCTCGATGCGCGCGAGCAGGTGCTTGCCGCGCGGGGTGACGTCCAGGACGGTCCGGCCGGTGAGGTCGGCCGTGGCGTACCGGGGCACCCGGAGGTCACTGCGGGTCAGCACCTTGCCCGCGAGGGCGTCGTGCAGCCGCCGTGCGGCCCGCCAGACCGTGTCTCCTTCGGGCATGCGTCAAGGGTTGCACGCCGGACCGGCCCGGGTCAGGCGCGCAGGCGCAGGCCGCGCGGTGTGGCGACGAAGCCCGCGGCCTCCAGGAGGGCGCCGAGGGGGGACGTCAGGGCAGGGGCGCCGTTGACGCGTTCCACGGTGACCGTGCCGAGGGAACCCGCGCGGGCGGCCGAGGCGAGGGCTTCGGCGGCGGCCGGGAGGCGGAGGTCGTCGCCCGGTTCGCCGCCGGGGTCGGCGGGCCAGGCCAGCAGGGTCTTCCCGCCGCGTTCCACGTAGAGCGTCAGCTCGCCGTCGACGAGCACCACCAGGGAACCCGCCTTGCGGCCCGGCTTGTGCGCCGCGCCGGTCGGCGGCTCGGGCCAGGCCAGGGCGGCACCGTACGCGTTGGCCGGGTCGGCGGCGGCGAGGACGACGGCCCGGGAGGCGGAGGCCGGGCCGGTACGGCGGCCCGCGAAGGGGTCGTACGGCGCCCGCCCGCCGTTCCACCGGGGCGGCGGGACCTGCGGGGCGATGTCGCGGGGGGAGAGGTGGTCACCCGGCGCCGGAGCCGGGTACGGCGCGTCGTCCGAGCCGGGGGAGCCGTCATGGCCCGAGGCGGTCGCGGGGGAGCCGTCGAAGGCGTCGGCGAAGCCGTGGCCGGCGAAGGGGCCGGAGCCGCCGTCGAACGGACCGGGCACGCCCCCGTCCCCGGGGACGGGCAGGCCGTCGCCGCGCTCCCGGGCGCCTGCCACGGCACGGAGGCGGTCCACCGCACCGTCCATCGCGAACTGGGCGGCGCCCAGGCCCTCCACCACGTAGCCGCGGCGGGCCCGGCCCGTCTCCTCGAAGGCGGACAGGATCCGGTACACCGCCGAGAAGCCGCCCTCCACGCCCTCCGCGGAAACGGCACCCCGGGTCACCACGCCGTGCCGGTCGAGCAGGGTGCGGGCCAGTGCGTGGGCGCGGACCGTCGGGTCGGTCTCCCGGTCCGGGAGCAGGGACCAGCGGCCGGCGACGGTCGGCGGGCCGGTGCGGGAGGCGGCGCGGGCGGCCGCCGTGAGCGAGCCGTAACGTCCGCGCGGGACCGTACGCTTGGCGCGGTGGGCGGTGGAGCCCGCGGTGCGGCCCGAGCCCAGCAGCGAGCGCAGGGGGGAGAGGGTGTCGTTGGTCAGCCGCCCCGACCAGACCAGGTCCCACAGGGCGTCGGAGAGCTGCGCGTCGGTGGCCTCCGGATGGGTGGTGGCGCGGACCTGGTCGGCGATCTGGCGGAAGAACAGGCCGTAGCCGCCGGACAGGGCGTCCAGGACGGACCGGTGGAGGTCGGTCGGTTCCAGGGGGTGCGGGGGCGGCAGGAGCAGCGGAGCGGCGTCCGCCAGGTACACGGAGACCCAGCCGTCCTTCCCCGGCAGCGCGCCGGCGCCGGCCCACACCACCTCCCCGGCGGCGGTGAGCTCGTCCAGCATCGCCGGGGCGTAGTCCGCCACCCGGGACGGCAGGACCAGCTTCTCCAGGGCGGAGGCGGGCACGGCCGCGCCCTGCATCTGCTCGACGGCGCGCACCAGGCCGTCGACGCCGCGCAGCGCGTGTCCCTTGCCGAGGTGCTGCCACTGGGGGAGGAACTGCGCGAACGCGGCCGGCGGGACCGGCTCCAGTTCGTGCCGCAGGGCGGCCAGGGAACGGCGGCGCAGCCGGCGCAGCACGGCCGCGTCGCACCACTCCTGGCCGATCCCGGCCGGGTGGAACTCGCCCTGGACGACCCTGCCCGCCGCCGCGAGCCGCTGGAGCGCGCCCTCGGTGACCGCCGTGCCCAGTCCGAAGCGGGCCGCCGCGGTGGCCGACGTGAAGGGACCGTGGGTGCGCGCGTACCGTGCGAGGAGGTCGCCGAGCGGGTCCTTGACCGGCTCGGTGAACGCTTCCGGCACGCCGACCGGCAGCGCCGTGCCCAGTGCGTCGCGCAACCGGCCGGCGTCCTCGATCGCCGCCCAGTGCTCGGTGCCGGCGACACGGACCCGGATGGCACGCCGCGCGGCGGCCAGCTCCCGCGCCCACTGCGGCTCGGCCCCCCGCTCGGCCAGCTCGGCCTCGGTGAGCGGACCGAGCACGCGGAGCAGATCGGCCACCCCCTCCACGTCCTTGGCGCGCCGGTCCTCGGTGAGCCACTGCAGCTCGCGCTCCAGCTCGGTCAGCACCTCGGCGTCGAGCAGTTCGCGCAGCTCGGCCCGGCCGAGCAGTTCGGCCAGCAGCCGCGAGTCCAGGGACAGGGCGGCGGCGCGGCGCTCGGCGAGCGGGGAGTCGCCCTCGTAGAGGAACTGCGCGACGTACCCGAAGAGCAGGGAGCGGGCGAAGGGGGAGGGTTCGGGAGTGGTGACCTCGACGAGCCGCACCCTGCGGGACTCCAGGTCGCCCATCAGCTCGACGAGGCCGGGGACGTCGAAGACGTCCTGGAGGCATTCGCGGACCGCCTCCAGGACGATCGGGAACGAGCCGAACTCGCCCGCCACCTGGAGCAGCTGGGAGGCGCGCTGGCGCTGCTGCCACAGCGGGGTGCGCCGGCCGGGATTGCGGCGCGGCAGCAGCAGCGCGCGGGCGGCGCATTCGCGGAACCGGGACGCGAACAGCGCCGAGCCGCTCACCCGGTCGGTGACGAGCTGCTCGACCTCGTCCCGGTCGAAGACGACGTCCGCCGCGCCCACGGGGGCCCGGTCCGCGTCGTACTCGGCGCGGGCCCTCGCCGGCTCCTGGTCGAGCAGGTCCAGACCCATCAGGTCGGCGTCCGGCAGGCGCAGCACGATGCCGTCGTCGGCGTGCATCACCTGGGCGTCCATGCCGTACCGCTCGGAGAGCCGGGCGCCGAGCGCGAGCGCCCACGGGGCGTGCACCTGGGCCCCGAACGGCGAGTGCACGACGACCCGCCAGTCGCCGAGCTCGTCGCGGAAGCGCTCCACGACGATCGTGCGGTCGTCCGGGACGTGGCCGCAGGCCTCGCGCTGCTCGCCGAGGTAGGACAGGACGTTGTCCGCGGCCCAGGCGTCCAGCCCCGCCGCGAGGAGCCGCAGGCGGGCGTCCTGCGCGGGGAGCGAGCCCACCTCGCGCAGGAAGGCGCCCACCGCGCGGCCGAGCTCCAGCGGGCGGCCCAGCTGGTCGCCCTTCCAGAACGGCAGCCGTCCCGGCACCCCCGGCGCCGGGGAGACCAGGACGCGGTCCCGCGTGATGTCCTCGATGCGCCAGGAGCTGGTGCCGAGGGTGAAGACATCGCCCACGCGGGACTCGTACACCATCTCCTCGTCGAGTTCGCCGACCCGTCCGCCGCCCCTCCTGGGGTCGGCGCCCGCGAGGAACACCCCGAACAGGCCCCGGTCGGGGATGGTGCCCCCGGAGGTGACGGCGAGGCGCTGGGCCCCGGGGCGGCCGGTGATCTCGCCCGTGATCCGGTCCCACACCACGCGCGGACGCAGCTCCGCGAACGCGTCGGACGGGTAGCGGCCGGCGAGCATGTCCAGGACGCCCGTGAAGGCGGACTCGGGCAGGGAGGCGAAGGGGGCCGCCCGGCGGACCGTGGCGAGCAGGTCGTCGAACTGCCAGGTGTCCATGGCCGTCATGGCGACGAGCTGCTGGGCCAGGACGTCCAGGGGGTTCGCGGGGACGCGCAGGGACTCGATGGCGCCCGCGCGCATCCGCTCGGTGACCACGGCCGCCTGCACGAGGTCGCCCCGGTACTTCGGGAACACCACGCCCGTGGAGACCGCGCCCACCTGGTGCCCCGCGCGGCCGACGCGCTGCAGACCGGAGGCGACGGACGGCGGCGACTCGACCTGGACCACCAGATCGACGGCGCCCATGTCGATGCCCAGCTCCAGACTGGAGGTGGCGACCACCGCGGGCAGCCGGCCGGCCTTGAGGTCCTCCTCGACCTGGGCGCGCTGCTCCTTGGACACCGAACCGTGGTGGGCACGGGCGATGACCGCAGGAGCGCCTCGGGCGGCTCCGGAGCCGCCCATGAGTTCGGCGGGGGAGTGGTGCTCGCCCAGAGGTTCCCCGGTGGCCCGCTCGTGGGCGATCTCGTTGAGCCGGTTGCACAGGCGCTCGGCGAGGCGCCGCGAGTTCGCGAACACGATCGTCGAGCGGTGCGACTGGACCAGGTCGGCGATCCGCTCCTCGACGTGCGGCCAGATCGACGGGCGCTCGGCGCCCTCCGCGCCGTCGGCGACCGGGGCACCGCCCAGTTCGCCCAGATCCTCGACCGGCACCACGACGGAGAGGTCGAACTCCTTGCCCGACTCCGGCTGGACGGTCTCCACCCTGCGGCGGGGGGAGAGGAAGCGGGCCACCTCGTCGACCGGGCGGACGGTCGCCGAGAGGCCGATGCGGCGGGCCGGCGCGGGCAGGAGTTCGTCCAGCCGCTCGAGGGACAGCGCGAGGTGCGCTCCCCGCTTGGTGCCGGCGACCGCGTGCACCTCGTCCAGGATCACCGTCTCCACGCCCGTCAGCGCCTCGCGGGCAGCCGACGTCAGCATCAGGAACAGGGACTCGGGGGTGGTGATCAGGATGTCCGGCGGACGGGTGGACAGGGCACGGCGCTCGGCGGGCGAGGTGTCGCCGGAGCGGATCGCGACCTTCACCTCGGGTTCGGGCAGGCCCAGGCGCACGGACTCCTGCCGGATGCCGGTCAGCGGGCTGCGCAGGTTGCGCTCGACGTCGACGGCCAGGGCCTTGAGGGGGGAGACGTACAGAACGCGGCAGCGCTTCCCCGGATCGGCGGGCGGGGGAGTGGAGGCCAGCTGGTCCAGGGCCGCGAGGAACGCGGCCAGCGTCTTGCCGGAACCCGTGGGCGCGACCACCAGCACGTCCGAGCCCTCGCGGATGGCCCGCCACGCGCCGGCCTGGGCGGCGGTGGGCGCGGAGAACGCCCCCGTGAACCAGCCGCGGGTCGCGGGGGAGAAGCCGTCCAGGGCCCGGTGCGGTGTGCTGACCATGCGTCCATCGTGCACCCGAGCACTGACAAGGGGCCTGAGCTGGGCGAACGGAACGTCCCGGGTCCCGGGCCGGCACAGGGCTGCGGGACAATGGCCGCATGGCGGAATCGGGCGGGGAGCGTGCGCGGCACTGGCGGTACGCCGAACTCCCCGATGTCGACCTCCTGCGGGCCCGGTACATACGGAAGGCCTTCGTCCGGCACACCCACGAGCACTTCGTGATCGCCGCCGTCTCCGAGGGGGTGGAGGTCTTCCACCACGGCGGGAGCGACCAGTACGCGGGTGCCGGGTCCCTCGCCCTGGTGAATCCGGACACCCCGCACACCGGGCGGGCGGGCGTCCCCGAGGGGTGGCGGTACGGGGCGGTGTACCCGTCGCCGGAGGTGGTGGCCGCGATCGCCGCCGAGACCACCACGCTGCGCGGCACGCCGGGTTTCGTGTCGCCGGTGCTCGACGACCCGTACGCCGTCCGCCTGGTGCACCGGGTGCTGCGGGCCACCGACGAGGGCGACGCGCTCGCCGCCGACACCCTGCTGAGGGTCGCCGTGACCCGGTTGTTGCGGCTGAACGGCGGGTCGCTGCCGCGCAGGGAGGTGCGGACGGCCGGCGCCCGGACCGCCGCACGCGCGCGGGCCCTGCTGGAGGAGCGGATGACCGCGCCGCCGACGCTGGAGCAGCTGGCCGGTGAACTCGGCACCAGCCCGTTCGCCCTGCTGCGGGCCTTCCGGGACGCCTACGGGATGCCCCCGCACGCCTGGCTCACCGACGCGCGGGTGCGGCGGGCACGGCGGCTGCTGGACGCGGGGACGACGCCGTCGGAGGCGGCCGTCGCGGTCGGGTTCACCGACCAGCCGCACCTGAACCGCCACTTCGGCCGGATCGTGGGCGTGCCCCCGGGCGCCTACCAGCGCGAGCGCAAGAACGTACAAGACGCATCCCGTCGGCTGTTCGTACGGTGGGAGGCGTGGCAACGGAACAGACAGCTCTCGCAGACGTACGGGACACCGGGGGAGGGAAGCCGGACGGCGCCGTCGTACGGGACGCCCTCGGGGTCGGGACCGCCGTCGGACTCTCCGGGTTCGCCTTCGGAGTGACCTCGGCCGGCAGCGGGCTCACGCTGCTCCAGACCTGTGCGCTCAGCCTGCTGGTGTTCACCGGTGCGTCCCAGTTCGCGCTGGTGGGGGCGCTGGCGGCCGGCGGGAGCCCGTTCACGGCCGCGGCGGGGGCGTTCTTCCTGGGGGTGCGCAACGCGTTCTACGGGCTGCGCCTGTCCCGGCTGCTGGCGCTTTCGCGCAGGATGCGGCCGTTCGCCGCCCAGTGGGTCATCGACG
Organism: Streptomyces sp. NPDC034670; assembly: GCF_055574875.1. NCBI lineage: Bacteria > Bacillati > Actinomycetota > Actinomycetes > Kitasatosporales > Streptomycetaceae > Streptomyces > Streptomyces sp. NPDC034670. The sequence goes on along the minus strand of NZ_JBVITR010000029.1, from coordinate 64,888 downwards.
AGACGGCCGCCGTCTCGCTCGCCCAGCCCGACCGGCGCAGCGCGCGCCTCGGGTTCCTGGTGACCGGGCTCAGCCTGTACCTGCTGTGGAACCTCACGACGCTGCTCGGCGCGCTGGGCGCCGAGGCCATCGGGGACACCGACGCGTGGGGCCTGGACGCGGCCGGCCCCGCGGTCTTCCTGGCGCTGCTCGCCCCGATGCTGCGGACCGGCACCGAGCGGACCGTCGCCGGCGTCGCCGTCCTCCTGGGGCTCGGCCTGCTGCCCGTCCTGCCCGCCGGCGTGCCGGTCCTGGTGGCCGCCCTCGCGGCACCGGCCGTCCTGTGGGCCGAGGGCCGCCGGGGGAGCACGGCGCGCGGTGACGTCCCGGAGGAGAACCGTTGAACATCTGGATCGCGATCGGTGTGACCGCCCTCGGCTGCTACGCCGTCAAACTGGCCGGGCTGCTGGTGCCCGCCGGAGTCCTCGAACGGCCGCTCGTCAGACGGCTCGCCGCGCTGCTGCCGGTCGCCCTGCTCGCCGCCCTGACGGCCCAGCAGGCCTTCGCCGACGGCCGGGCGCTGGTGCTGGACGCGCGGGCGGCGGGGCTGGCGGCCGCCGCCGTGGCACTGGTGCTGCGCGCCCCGTTCCTGGTCGTCGTCGGGGTGGCCGTGGTCGTCACGGCGGGAGTGCGCGCGCTGGGCGGATGAGGCGGCCGCGGGCCGGTCCGCGCCGGTGGTGCGCGGGGCGCGTCCGAGCCCGAAGCGGGCCGGACGGCACCCGCCCGGTCCGCGGAGCACGGGCCCCTGGACCTGCCGCCGGGTGCGCCGGTCGCGCGGTCGGCCGCCGGAGCGGCCGTACGCCACCGGCGTGCGCGGGGCCCCGGTCGTCACCACGGGCGGACCTCCGGCGCGGGCGCCGGCGCCCACCGGCGCGGCGGGACCGGCCGTGGGACCGACCGCAGGGCGGACAGCGGTCCCGGGAGGCCGTCCGGTCCGGGGCGCCCGGCGCACGCGGGATACTGGGGGCATGCGGTTGACGGTCTTCTGGGAGCGGATGGCGGAGCACTTCGGGCCGGGCTACGCCGACACCTTCGCGCGCGACCACGTCATGTCGGAGCTCGGCGGGCGCACAGTGCACGAGGCGCTGGCGGCCGGCTGGGACGCCAAGGACGTCTGGCAGGTGGTCTGCGCGGTGATGGACGTCCCCCGGGAAAAGCGCTGATCGTCACAGAGATCGCCGGGGGGCGGACGGCCGCCGGGGGCGTGGGTCAGACTTGCTCCGTGGCACCCACTGACGAGACCGGGCGGACGGCCCGGGACACCTCCGCACCAGGCAGCACACCGCGGCCCGCCGGCCCTCCGGCGGACCCCGCGGCGGGGCCGGGCGCCCGCATGCCGCGCTGGCTGCCGCGCGCCATGGTGCTCGCCCTCGCGCTGGTCGCCGTGTTCCAGCTGGGCAGCTGGGCCTTCCACCAGCTCACCGGTCTGCTGATCAACGTCCTCATCGCGTTCTTCCTGGCGCTCGCCGTCGAGCCGGCGGTGAGCTGGATGGCCGCGCGCGGGGTGCGCCGGGGGCTGAGCACCTTCCTGGTCTTCCTGACGGTGCTGATCGTGGCGGCGGGTTTCGTCACGCTGCTCGGTTCCATGCTGGCGGGACAGATCATCAAGATCGTCGAGGACTTCCCGGAGTACCTCGACTCCGTCATCAACTGGATCAACACGCACTTCGACACCGAGCTGCGGCGGGTGGACATCCAGGAGGGCCTGCTGCGCTCCGACTGGCTGCGCAACTACGTGCAGAACAGCGCCACCGGTGTCCTGGACGTCTCCGCGCAGGTCCTCGGCGGTCTCTTCCAGCTGCTGACCGTCGGCCTGTTCTCGTTCTACTTCGCCGCCGACGGTCCGCGCCTGCGGCGCGCCCTCTGCTCCGTCCTGCCGCCCGCCCGTCAGGCCGAGGTGCTGCGCGCGTGGGAGATCGCCGTGAACAAGACCGGCGGCTACCTGTACTCGCGCGGGCTGATGGCGCTGATCTCCGGCCTGGCGCACTACGTCCTGCTGGAGTTCCTCGAGGTGCCCTACGCGCCCGTGCTCGCGGTGTGGGTGGGCCTGGTCTCGCAGTTCATCCCCACCATCGGCACCTATCTCGCCGGTGCCCTGCCCATGCTGATCGCGTTCACGGTCGACCCCTGGTACGCGCTGTGGGTGCTGGTCTTCGTGGTGGTCTACCAGCAGTTCGAGAACTACGTCCTGCAGCCCAAGCTGACCTCCAGGACCGTCGACATCCACCCGGCGGTCGCCTTCGGCTCGGTCGTCGCGGGCACCGCCCTGCTCGGCGCCGTCGGCGCGCTGATCGCCATTCCCGCGATCGCCACCCTCCAGGCGTTCCTCGGCGCCTATGTGAAGCGGTACGACGTCACGGACGACCCCCGGGTGCACGGCCACCGCGGTTCCGGCCGCAGGACGGGACGCGTCACGCGCGCCCGGCGCCCGTGGGTCCGCCGACCGGAGGCGGGCACCCGGGGCGAGGACACCGGGGCCGGCTGACGCGGAGGCGGCGCTGAGCCGCGCGGCCGCGTCCCGGGTGGGCGGGGCGGGTGTGTCCCCCTCCCTTGGGCACGCCGCCCGCGGACGGTGCCCGGCCCCGGCGTGGGGGCCGGGCGGCGCGCTTGACACAAAAATCGAACAGCCATTCTCATGGAGGCTCCGGTGGGGCTCGCGGGTGGGTCTTTCATGCCGATTCGGCACGGTACGCACCCCCGTTGTCCACAGGCCGGACGTGCGTCGGGGCGCGTTGTCAGTGGCAGGCGTTAGCGTCTTTGACGTGAAGCGATCGACTCAAGCAAACCGGGTGGAACCCATGGCAGGAACCGACCGCGAGAAGGCGCTCGACGCCGCGCTCGCACAGATTGAACGGCAATTCGGCAAGGGCGCGGTCATGCGCATGGGCGAGCGGTCGAAGGAGCCCATCGAGGTCATCCCGACCGGGTCGACCGCGCTCGACGTGGCCCTCGGCGTCGGCGGCCTGCCGCGCGGCCGGGTGGTGGAGATCTACGGGCCGGAGTCCTCCGGCAAGACGACCCTGACCCTGCACGCGGTGGCGAACGCCCAGAAGGCCGGCGGGCAGGTCGCCTTCGTGGACGCGGAGCACGCCCTCGACCCCGAGTACGCGAAGAAGCTCGGCGTCGACATCGACAACCTGATCCTCTCCCAGCCGGACAACGGCGAGCAGGCCCTGGAGATCGTGGACATGCTGGTCCGCTCCGGAGCCCTCGACCTCATCGTCATCGACTCCGTCGCGGCGCTCGTCCCGCGCGCGGAGATCGAGGGCGAGATGGGCGACAGCCACGTGGGTCTGCAGGCCCGCCTGATGAGCCAGGCCCTGCGGAAGATCACCAGCGCCCTCAACCAGTCCAAGACCACCGCGATCTTCATCAACCAGCTCCGCGAGAAGATCGGCGTGATGTTCGGCTCCCCGGAGACCACCACCGGTGGCCGCGCGCTGAAGTTCTACGCCTCGGTGCGCATCGACATCCGTCGCATCGAGACCCTGAAGGACGGCACCGAGGCGGTCGGCAACCGCACCCGCTGCAAGGTCGTCAAGAACAAGGTGGCGCCGCCCTTCAAGCAGGCCGAGTTCGACATCCTCTACGGCCAGGGCATCAGCCGCGAGGGCGGCCTGATCGACATGGGCGTGGAGCACGGCTTCGTCCGCAAGGCCGGCGCCTGGTACACGTACGAGGGCGACCAGCTCGGCCAGGGCAAGGAGAACGCCCGCAACTTCCTGAAGGACAACCCCGACCTCGCCAACGAGATCGAGAAGAAGATCAAGGAGAAGCTGGGCGTCGGAGTGCGGCCCGAGGAGCCCGCCGAGCCGGGCGCGGATGCCGCGGACTCCACCGCCCCGGCCGAGGCGGCCGCGGTGTCGGCCCCGGCGGCGAAGGCGGGCAAGTCCAAGGCCGCGGCGGCCAAGAGCTGACCCGTGACCCGACGAACCGACTGGGCCGAGTACGAGTTCGCCGCCACCGGTGCCCCGCGGGGGAGGGGCACCGAGGGCGGTGAGGACTCAGCCGTGGCCGGTGACGAGGCGTACGACGACATCGCCGGCGCGGACGGCCGCCACCCCCCGGGTTCCGGCGGCAGCCGGCGGCACGGGGGCGGCGCACGGGCGGGCGGCTCGCGTGACGGCGGGACGCGCGGCGGGCGCAGACGCGGGCGCCGGGTCTCCGGCGCGGCGGCCGCGGAGGACGGGGGCGACTCCTCCTCGTCGAGGGCCGGGCAGGAGGAGCCTCCGGGGGACCCGGTGGAGCGGGCGCGGGCGATCTGCCTGCGCCTGCTCACCGGGACCCCGCGCACGCGGAAACAGCTCGCCGACGCCCTGCGCAAGCGGGAGATCCCGGACGAGGCCGCCGAGGAGGTGCTGTCCCGGTTCGAAGAGGTCGGGCTGATCGACGACAGCGCCTTCGCGGACGCCTGGGTGGAGTCCCGGCACCACGGCCGGGGGCTGGCCCGGCGCGCGCTCGCCCAGGAACTGCGGACCAAGGGCGTCGACCCCACCCTGATCGATACGGCCGTCTCGCAGCTCGACTCCGAACAGGAGGAGGCGACCGCGCGTGAACTGGTCGCCCGCAAGCTGCGCTCCACCCGGGGACTCGACCGCGACAAGCGGATCCGCCGCCTCGCGGGCATGCTGGCCCGCAAGGGCTACTCCGAGGGCCTCGCCCTCCGTGTGGTCCGGCAGGCGCTGGAGGAGGAGGGCGAGGACGCGGAGTTCCTCGACGGCGAGGGATTCTGAGAAGGCGGGGCAGCGGGGTGTCACGGCCGTCCCGGTGGCGCGGGCGCCGTCGTCTCCGCCTTTCCGCCGGCCCTCACGCCGGCACGGACAGCACCGGCAGTCCCGCCGCCCGCCAGGCCTGGAAACCTCCGATCAGGTCGGTGGCCCGGCGCAGTCCCAGGCGGTGCAGGGACTCCGCCGCCAGGCTGGAGGCGTATCCCTCGTCGCAGATCACGACGACGCGCAGGTCATGGCTGGTCGCCTCGGGAAGACGGTGGCTGCCCCGGGGATCGAGGCGCCACTCCAGTTCGTTGCGCTCGACGACGAGGGCGCCGGGGACGAGCCCGTCCCGGTCGCGCAGCGCGGCGTAGCGGATGTCCACCAGCAGGGCCTCGCCGGTACGGGCGGCCTCGTGCGCCTCGGACGCCTCGATCCGCTCGTAGCCCGCGCGTACCCGTTCCAGGAGCTCGTCGATCCCAGGAGGGCCGTCGGCCCGTTCGTCCGTCCCGTTCACTGCCAGTCCTCCGGACGTTCGACCTGCTCCAGGCGCAGGATCCGACCGCTGCGACTGTAACGGCGGATCAGTGGCAGGGGCGGGTGGTAGGCGTGCACGGAGACCGCGTGTCGGTCCGGGGACTCGTTGACCACCTCGTGCACGTGGTACCGGCCGAAGGCGCGGCCCCGCCCGGCCGGCAGCCGGCGTTCCCGGTCCACGCCCTCGGTCAGTTCCAGAGCCTTCCAGCCGTCGGTGGGCAGCCGCGCGGCGAGCGAGTTCTCCTTCAGCTCGCCCGAGGCGGTCATGAAGGCGCCGACGGAACCGGCGTGGTCGTGCCAGCCGGTCCCGGTGCCGGGCGGCCAACCGATCAGCCAGGCCTCGCTGCCGCCGGGTCCGTCGAGCCGCACCCAGGTGCGGCCCTCCGGATCGAGCGGGAGCGCGGCGATCAGCTCGCCGTCGGCGGCGATACGGCGTACGAAGTCGAGGAGGCCCGCCTGGGTGGGGGCGGAGACGGAAGGAGGGGCGGGGAAGGAGGCAGCGGGAGGGACAGACATGTGCACCGTCCTGAAGAGAGGTTCGCGGAGGCGCGCGGCAGCGGCGTGCGAGGCGGCCGGCGGCGCGTGGGAAATGAGGAGAAGCGCGAAGTCAGCAGGAGGGGCGACACACGCAGCCCGCGTAACGGACGAGGTCCATATGGACCCTCCGCCACAGGTGCACACAGGTGTCGGTCACGGTCCGGAGTGGACCATGAAACGGCCCGTCACTTCAACCCGTCCTCACCATCCGGACGCATGCCTCCGCGGACGCACGCCCCCGCGGGCGTACGGCGACGCGACACGACCGGGCTCGGCGCCGGTCGCGCCCCGGCGCGGCACCTCAGCCCGTCGCGGCCCCGGCCTCCGCCTCCGTCTTCGCCTTTGCTCCCGCCTCCGCCTCCGCCTCAGCCCCCGCCTCCACCGGTCCTCCGACGACCGCCTCCGCCGCCGCGTACAGGTCCGCCGGGCGGACCCCGCCCAGCGCCGTGACCAGATGGCCGTCGGGGCGCACCAGCAGCACGGTGTGGGCCGCCGCCCCCGGGTAGCTCTCGGCGACCAGCAGCTCGGCGGGGCACGGCAACGCCGAGACGGTCGCCGCCAGCCGGGGCATGATCCCGGCGGACCTCCAGTGCCTGCGCTCCCACACCCCGGTGCCCGGTGCGATCAGCACCACCAGCAGCGCCCCCCGGCCGAGCCGGTCCCGCAGCCGGACGAAGGTGCCGTCCTCCGCCGTGACGCGCACGTCGGCCACCGGTGCCCCGGGGGGCGTCCCGACGGGCACCTCGCCCTCGAGGCGTCCGGGCGCGAGCGGCGAGTCGGCGTACGTTCCCGGCGCGCCCAGCGCTCCCTGCCCCAGGTGGCCCTCCATCAGCAGCGTGTCGTGCCCCCGGGCGGTCCCCGGGACGTAGGAACGCAGTCCTCCGCCGCCCCGCAGCAGCGGCAGTGCCTGGTCGGCGGCGCGCAGCCGGCCGGCGACGACCGCGCGGCGCTCGGTCTGGTAGCTGTCGAGCAGCGCCTCGTGCGGACCGTGGTGCCAGGCCAGCGCCAGCTTCCAGGCGAGGTTGTCGATGTCGCGCAGCCCCTCGTCCAGTCCGTGCGTGCCCAGCGAGCCGAGCAGGTGGGCCGCGTCTCCGGCGAGGAACACGCGGTCGGCCCGCCACCGCCGGGCCAGCCGGTGGTGAACGGTGTGGACCCCGGTGTCCAGCAGCTCGTACGGCGGGGTCTCGCCGCGGTTCCAGCCGGCCAGCGTCTCCCGGACACGGGTCAGCAGCAGCTCGGGGGTGACCAGGTCCTTGCCCGGTGGCAGCAGCCAGTCCAGCCGCCACGCCCCCTCCGGCAGCGGACGTGCGACGACCTCTCCGGCCGAGGGGCCGGACGTGCGCCACGGCGGCATGCGGTGCAGCACCGTCTCGTCGTCCCAGGGGAGTTCCGTGCGCAGCGCGGCCACGGCGTACCGCTCCACCGCCGTGCGGCCGGGAAAGCGGATGTCCTGGAGCTTGCGCACGGTGGAGCGGGAGCCGTCGCAGCCGACCAGGTAACTGCCGCGCCACCAGGTTCCCCCGGGGCCGCGGGTGTGGGCGGTGACGCCCGAGGGTTCCTGTTCGAGGGAGTCCAGACGGCTGTCCGCCGCGACCTCGGCGAGCCGTTCGCGTGCGAGGGCCGCGCGCAGAGCACCCGTCAGGACGTGCTGGGCGATGTGCAGGGGCGCCGGCCGGTCGTCGTCGTGAGCGATCTCGTGCACCACCTGTTTGCGCCGCATCGACAGCCACCCGGTCGGGCGGACGCCGGCCCGGGCGAGCGGTACCCCGGTCAGCCGTTCCATCAGCGCGGTGGTGTCCTCGTGCAGCACGACGGTGCGCGCCGGACGCGGTTCGTCCCGGCCCGGGCCCTCGTCGAGGACCACGCACGGCACCTCCTGACGCGCCAGCGCCAGGGCGAGCGCGAGCCCGACGGGCCCCGCTCCGACGATGATCACCGGATCCACGACGTGGCGCCCCCTGCTCGAAGTGACGTCCGAAGGGACGGGGAGGAACAGAAAGAGGGAGCAGGGTGCACGATCACAGAACGTATGCAACCTATTGCCGCTGCTTGCGTCAAGTGACCGAAGGCCGGTGGCGATCATGAGGTGGCGCGGAGGCTGTCCCGGCACTCGACTGCTCATCACATGAGTCCGGGGCGTACCGCTCACCCGCACCGGTGATGCCGGCCGGTCACCCGACACGGCCGTGGCCCGCCGGGAAGCGGCGGCCCACGGTCATGGCGTACGGCGGGCGGGCGCCGGCCGGATCAGGTGGCGTCCTTGCCGGTGGGGCCACCGACCTCGGCCGCGTTCAGGTCGTCGACCTCGCCGGCGCCGACGACCGCGCCCGTGCCGCGCTTGCTGCGGCGCAGCCGTGCCTCGAGCCAGGAGGCGAAGGAGGTGAGGGCGAAGTTGAGCGCGATGAAGATCACGGCCACCACCGTGAAGCTGGCGATGACGTTGGCGCCGTAGTAGCCGCTCATCGTGTTGGCCGAGGCGAGCAGCTCGGGGAAGGTGAGGACGGCGCCGCCGAGAGCGGTGTCCTTCACGATGACGACGAGCTGGCTGACGATGGCCGGAAGCATCGCGGTGACCGCCTGCGGCAGCAGGACCAGCCGCATCAGCTGGCTCTTGCGCAGGCCGATCGCCATCGCCGCCTCGGACTGGCCCTTGGGCAGGGAGAGGATGCCGGCGCGCACGATCTCCGCGAGGACCGAGGCGTTGTAGAGCACCAGGCCCGTGACGACCGCGTACAGCGGGCGGTCGTCGGAGCTGACGTCGGTGTACTCGGCGAACAGCGCCAGGCCGAAGATCATCAGCACCAGCACGGGGATGGCGCGGAAGAACTCGACCACGACCCCGGCGGGAACCCGTACCCAGGCGTGGTCCGACAGGCGGGCGATACCGAGGACCGCGCCGAGCGGCATCGCGATGAGCACCGCGAGCACGGCCGCCTTCAGCGTGTTCTGCAGACCCGGCCAGATGTACGTGGACCAGGCCTCGCCGCTGGTGAAGAACGGCTTCCACAGGGCCCATTCCAGCTGGCCCTTGTCATGGAGGGTGCTGAACACCCACCACAGCAGGGCCGCGAGGGCGAGCAGGAAGACTGCCGTGAAGACGATGTTCCGCCGCTTGGCGCGAGGGCCCTGGGCGTCGTACAGAACGGAGCTCATCGCTTCACCGCCACCTTCTTGCCCACCCAGCCGAGGATCAGGCCGGTCGGCAGCGTCAGAACCACGAAACCGAACGCGATGACCGCGGAGATCAGCAGCAACTGCGCCTCGTTCTCGATCATCTCCTTCATCAGCAGGGCCGCCTCCGCGACACCGATGGCGGCGGCCACCGTGGTGTTCTTGATGAGCGCGATCAGCACGTTCGCCAGCGGACCGACGGACGAACGGAAGGCCTGGGGCAGCACCACCAGGCCCAGCACCTGGTTGAAGTTGAGGCCGAGCGCGCGGGCGGCCTCCGCCTGGCCGACCGGCACCGTGTTGATGCCGGAGCGCAGCGCCTCGCACACGAAGGCCGCGGTGTAGAGGATCAGACCGAGGACGGCGAGCCGGAAGTTGATCGTCTCGAAGTCCTCCGCGCCGAGACTGATGCCCAGCGTCTGGTTCAGGCCCAGCGACGTGAACAGGATGATGACGGTCAGCGGGATGTTCCGCACGATGTTCACGTACGCGGTCCCGAAGCCGCGCATCAACGGCACCGGGCCGACGCGCATGGCGGCCAGCAGGGTGCCCCAGATCAGGGAGCCGACGGCGGAGAGCACAGCGAGCTGCACTGTCGTCCAGAAGGCTCCCAACAGGTCGTAATCCTCAAGAAAGTCGAACACGATCTCCCGCGCTTCCGCGTGTAGGGATGCCCGCCCCGGTGCGCCGCCCCTTCCGGTGGGCGGCGCACCCTGTCAGGCGCTGCCTCAGCTCTTGATGTCGCCGATCTTCGGCGCCGGCTCGTTCTGGTAGTTGGCCGGGCCGAAGTTGTCCTTGACGGCCTTGTCCCAGGACTTGTCCGCGACCATCTCCTCGAGGGCCTTGTTGATCTTGTCCTTGAGGTCGCTGCCCTTCTTGACGCCGATGCCGTAGTTCTCGTTGGTCAGCTTGAAGCCGCCGAGCTTGAACTTGCCCGCGAACTGCGACTGGGCGGCGTAACCGGCGAGGATGGAGTCGTCGGTGGTCAGCGCGTCGACGGCGCCGTTCTGCAGACCGGGCAGGCAGGCGGAGTACGTCGGGTACGGCTGCAGCTGGGCCTTGGGCGCCAGCTTGTCCTTGACGTTCTGCGCCGAGGTCGAGCCGGTGACCGAGCAGAGCTTGGCGTCGTTCAGGTCCTCCGGCGACTTGATCTTGTCGTCGTCGGCACGGATCAGCACGTCCTGGTGGGCGAGCAGGTAGGGGCCGGCGAAGTCGACCTTCTCCTGGCGCTCCGGGGTGATCGAGTAGGTGGCGGCGATGAAGTCGACGTCACCGCGCTGCAGCATGGTCTCGCGGTCGGCGCTCTTCGCCTCCTTCCACTCGATCTGGTTCTCGTCGTAGCCGAGCTTCTTGGCGACGTACGTGGCGACGTCCACGTCGAAGCCCGCGTAGCCCTGCGGGGTCTTCTGGCCGAGGCCCGGCTGGTCGAACTTGATACCGATGGTGATCTTGTCGCCGCCCCCGGAGGAGGACGAACCGCTGTCGTCGCCGCCGTCGCCACCGCAAGCGGTGGCGGTCAGGGCGAGGGCGAACACGGCGGCCGAGGCGACGGTGACCTTGCGGAGGTTCATGGTGCACATCCTTATGACTGGTGAGGTGATGCGGCCCGGTCGAATGCCCGGTGGCGCAAGCCGTCGGAGCGCGAGGCGCGCCGTCAGTGGTGCAGGATCTTCGACAGGAAGTCCTTGGCACGGTCGCTGCGCGGGTTGCTGAAGAACTGGTCCGGCGTGGCCTGTTCGACGATGCGGCCGTCCGCCATGAACACCACGCGGTTCGCGGCCGAGCGGGCGAACCCCATCTCGTGGGTGACGACGATCATGGTCATGCCGTCGCGGGCGAGCTGCTGCATGACCTCCAGAACCTCGTTGATCATCTCCGGGTCGAGAGCCGACGTCGGCTCGTCGAAGAGCATGACCTTGGGCTCCATCGCCAGGGCCCGCGCGATGGCGACGCGCTGCTGCTGGCCACCGGAGAGCTGTGCGGGGTACTTCTCGGCCTGCGCGCCCACGCCGACCCGGTCGAGCAGGGCACGGGCCCGTTCCTCGGCGGCCTGCTTGTCCTTCTTGCGGACCTTGACCTGGCCCAGCGTCACGTTCTCGAGCACGGTCTTGTGCGCGAAGAGGTTGAAGGACTGGAAGACCATCCCCACGTCGGCCCGCAACCGGGCGAGCTCCTTGCCCTCGTGGGGCAGGGGCTTGCCGTCGATCGTGATCGACCCGGAGTCGATCGTCTCCAGGCGGTTGATGGTGCGGCACAGGGTGGACTTCCCGGACCCGGAGGGTCCGATGACCACGACGACTTCGCCACGGGCGATCGTCAGGTCGATGTCCTGGAGTACGTGCAACGCGCCGAAGTGCTTGTTGACGCTCTTCAGGACGACCAGATCGCCGGTCGCGGCCACATCTTCCTTGGCCACCGATACTTCGGTCATCGCTCTCAGGCTCCGTCCTCCTCGGTTTCGGAGGACAGTAGTAATCCTTCAGACCTGCGTCATTACATCTGAGGGGAATCTGAGCATCACGATCCGGTAGCAATCAGACACGTGTCGTAGCACTTGTGAGCAGGGCGCATTTCGGCCGGATAACGGTACGGAAGCGCAACCGGAACCCTCTTGACGCCGTCCTCGTCCATCGGCGTCACTGCAAGGTGCACGCGCGCGTGCACACGTTTCGTATCCAGGCAGACCGTACGGCCGATGAACGGAAAGGGGACCCGGTGAGACTGCTCCTCGTCGAGGACGACAACCACGTCGCCGCCGCCCTGTCGGCGGTGCTGGCCCGGCACGGGTTCGACGTCACCCACGCGCGCAGCGGCGAGGAGGCCCTCCAGGCGCTCGTCCCCGAGGGCAACGGCTTCGGCGTCGTCCTGCTCGACCTGGGCCTGCCCGACCAGGACGGCTACGAGGTCTGCGGCAAGATCCGCAAACGCACCAGCACGCCGGTGATCATGGTCACCGCGCGCTCCGACGTGCGCTCCCGCATCCACGGCCTCAACCTCGGCGCCGACGACTACGTGGTCAAGCCGTACGACACGGGGGAGTTGCTGGCCCGGATCCACGCCGTCAGCCGGCGTACCGTCCAGGAGGAGACCACCACCGCCGCCGAGGCCGAACTGCACCTGGGACCGGTGCGCATAGAGCTGCCGACCCGCCAGGTCAGCGTGAACGGTTCGGCCGTCCAGCTGACCCGCAAGGAGTTCGACCTGCTGGCCCTGCTCGCGCAGCGGCCCGGGGTCGTCTTCCGCCGGGAGCAGATCATCAGCGAGGTGTGGCGCACCAGCTGGGAGGGGACCGGTCGCACCCTGGAGGTGCACGTCGCCTCCCTGCGCGCCAAGCTGCGCATGCCGGCCCTCATCGAGACCGTACGCGGGGTCGGCTACCGGCTCGTCGCGCCCGCGGCCTAGCGGGGCCGGGTGCACACGCGTCTGCTCCCGCTGCTCATCGTCCTGATGGCGGCCGTCCTCCTCGCGCTCGGCGTCCCGCTCGCCGTGAGCCTGGCCGGCGCGCAGCAGCAGAAGGTCATCGTCGACCGGATCGACGACACGGCGCGCTTCGCGGCCCTCGCCCAGTTCGTCACCGAGCCGTCCGAACCGGCCGCCGGGTACACCAGCGAGCGCCGGGAGACGCTCCGCAACGAACTGCGCAGCTACCACGAGGTCTACGGCATCCGCGCCGGCGTGTTCTACCGCAACGACGCGCCCATGGCGCACGCCCCGGACGACTGGTTCCTCCCGCAGTCGGGTGAGGTGCGGGACGCCTTCGAGGAGGCCCGGCTCAGCCGCCGCAGTCACGACCCCGAGCAGGTGTGGCCCTGGCAGCGGCGCAGCCTCGTGGTGGCCTCGCCGGTCATCCGGGACGGCGACGTCGTCGCGGTCGTCGTCACCGACTCGCCCACCGGGCCCCTGCGCTCCCGCATCCTGCGGGGGTGGCTGGTCATCGCCGCGGGCGAGGCCGCCGCCATGCTGCTGGCCGTCGGCGCGGCCCTGCGCCTGACCGGCTGGGTGCTCAAACCGGTGCGGATCCTGGACGCCACCACCCATGACATCGCCACCGGGCGGCTGAAGTCCCGGGTCGCCGTGGCCGGCGGCCCTCCGGAACTCAGACGCCTCGCCCGGTCGTTCAACGAGATGGCGGACCACGTCGAGAGCGTGCTGGAGCAGCAGCGCGCCTTCGTCGCCGACGCCTCCCACCAACTGCGCAACCCGCTCTCGGCGCTGCTGCTGCGCATCGAACTGCTGGCCCTCGAACTGCCCGAGGGCAACGAGGAGATCGCCTCGGTCCAGGCCGAGGGCAGGCGCCTGGCGCAGGTCCTGGACGACCTGCTCGACCTGGCGCTCGCCGAGCACAGCGAGGCCCAGCTCCAGGTCACCGACATCGGCGCGCTGGCCGGCGAGCGCGTCGCGGCCTGGGCCCCCACCGCCGAGGCCAAGGGCGTCCGCCTGGTCGGGAACTGCCCGCCGACCACGGCATGGGCCGACCCGGTCGCGCTCTCCAGCGCGCTGGACGCGGTCATCGACAACGCGGTGAAGTTCACGCCCGGGGGCGAGACCGTCGAGGTGGCCGTCAGCTCCAACGGCGACACCTCCACCGTCGTCGTCACCGACAACGGCCCGGGCCTGACCGACGAGGAACTCACCCGCGTCGGCGACCGGTTCTGGCGCAGCGGCCGGCACCAGAACGTCAAGGGCTCCGGCCTCGGCCTGTCCATCTCCCGGGCGCTGCTCGCGGCGGGCGGCGGCTCCCTCGCCTACGACCACCACGAGCCGCACGGGCTGAGGGTGACGGTGACGGTACCGAGGAACGCCCTCACGGGCGGGGAGAGGGATCAGGGCTTGACGGACCGGTAGTGGCGGCGGGCGCCCTCGTGCAGCCGCAGCGGGTCCGTGTAGATGGCGGTGCGTATGTCGACCAGCTGTGCGGAGTGGACGTCCCTCCCGATGCGGTCCCGGCTCCTGAGCACGATGCGGGTCAGCCACTCGGTGAGCCGGGGGTCCGCGTCCGTCCTGGTGATCAGGAGGTTGGACACCGCCATCGTCGGGACGGCCGAGCCGAACTGGCTGCCGGGGTAGGCCGACTCCGGCATGCTGGTGGCCCGGTAGTAGCGCGCGGCCCCGCCCTGCTTGTGCAGCTCGGCGACGAGGTCGGCGCCTATCGGCACGAACCGCAGCGCGGAGTTCCCGGCGAGCGTCTTCAGGCCGTCCGTGGGCAGCCCGCCCGACCAGAAGAACGCGTCCAGACCGTTTCCCAGCCGCTTCGGTCCGGTGTCGATGCCGTCCGGGGAGGGCCTGATGTCCGTCTCCGGGTCGATGCCGGCCGCCCTGAGCACCCGGTTGGCGATGAGCCGGACCCCCGACTTGGGCGGCCCTATGGCGACCCGCTTGCCCCGCAGGTCCGCGACGGAGCGGATGCCGGAATCGGGCGGGACCACGAGCTGCACGTAGTCGTCGTACAGGCGCGCCACCCCGCGCAGCCGGTCGGCGCCCGGCCGGTGGTCCAGCCGGTACGTCTCCACCGCGTCGGCCGCGGCGATGGCGAAGTCGGCCTGCCCGGTCGCCACGCGCCGCACGTTCTCCTGCGAGCCGTCACTCGTCTCCAGCCGGACCTCGAGGTCGGGCATGTGGGTGCCGAGCGAGTCGCGCAGCAGCTCGCCGTACTTCTGGTAGACCCCCGGGCGCGTTCCCGTGCTCAGCGTGATCGCCCCGCCGGGCGGTTCCTCGCTCCAGGGCGCCAGCCACCACAGCAGCAGCCCGAGCGCCACGAAGCCGGCGACCGCGCCCCGCAGGGCCCGGCGCCCGCCGATCCGGGACAGCGCGTGGGACATGCGCGCGATCCTGCCAGCCCGGTGCCCCGCTGACCAGGGCGGGGCTCACAGCAGGGCCCGCACGCGGGCCCGGGAGGCGCCCGGGGCGGCCGTTCCGGGCGCCGCATGAGCTCTTCGCCCGCCGACCTGCTCCGTGCGTTCCACCGAGCCTTCGGGCCGGACGTCCGCGACACGCCGTCCGAGGACCCGCCGGACCTGGCCGCCCATCGTGGCGAACCGCTGGCGAGGAGGCCGCGCAGGCCGTCGAGGTGTCGGTGAGGGGCCCGCTCGACCGGCCCGCCCACGAACTGGCCGACGTCGTCCACGTCGCGTACGGCACGGCACGCGCGCACGGGATCGGCCTCGACGCGGTCATCGCCGAGGTCCACCGCTCCGGCATGACCAAACCGGGCCCGGACGGCCGGGTCAGCCGCCGCGCCGACGGCAAGGTCCTCAAGGGCGGGCACCACGAGGCCCCGGACGTCTCGGCGGTGCTGCGGCGACAGGACTGGACGCCGCGCGGACAGGACCGAGCGGCACCGCTCGTCCCCCGCGGGACCCGGCCGGACGCCGCCGGATGCGGAACGTCCCCCTTCGTCCGGCGACGGACGTCGTACCGGCGTCCCCCACAGGCGGCGGTCGTCGCGGTCACCGCGGTGCCGGCCCCTCCCGTGCTCCGCGGGGACGGCGCGCCCTCGCCCCGGACGGCCGCACTGCCGGCCGCCGTGGGGTCACCGCCCGCGTGCCGGCCGTGACCGGCCCGACGGGCGAGAGCGTGCGGAGCGCGGTGGGGCCGGCCCGTGCGGCGGTGCTCCGGGGTCTTCGCGCACCACCCGGCGTTCCGGGGCTGACGGACGCCCCGGAACGCCGGGTCCGGGAGCACGGCCTCGGCGGCGGAGGCCGCCCGCGGCACCGCCTACCCTTATGGCATGAGCAGCATCGACCGGAGCCAGTCAGCGGGCGGCACGCGCACCTACGAAGTACGCACCTACGGGTGTCAGATGAACGTCCACGACTCCGAGCGGTTGGCCGGGCTGCTGGAGGACGCGGGCTACGTCCGCGCCCCCGAGGGCTCCGACGGCGACGCGGACGTCGTCGTCTTCAACACCTGCGCCGTGCGCGAGAACGCCGACAACAAGCTCTACGGCAACCTGGGACACCTCGCCCCCAGGAAGGCGCGGCGCCCCGGCATGCAGATCGCGGTCGGCGGCTGCCTGGCGCAGAAGGACCGCGACACGATCGTGAAGCGTGCGCCCTGGGTCGACGTGGTCTTCGGCACGCACAACATCGGCAAGCTGCCCGTCCTCCTGGAGCGCGCCCGCGTCCAGGAGGAGGCCCAGGTCGAGATCGCCGAGTCGCTGGAGGCCTTCCCCTCCACGCTGCCGACCCGCCGGGAGAGCGCGTACGCGGCCTGGGTGTCGATCTCCGTCGGCTGCAACAACACCTGCACCTTCTGCATCGTCCCCGCGCTCCGCGGCAAGGAGAAGGACCGGCGCCCCGGCGACATCCTCGCCGAGATCGAGGCCCTGGTCGCCGAGGGCGTCTCGGAGATCACCCTGCTCGGCCAGAACGTCAACGCCTACGGTTCCGACATCGGCGACCGCGAGGCGTTCAGCAAGCTGCTGCGGGCCTGCGGGGGGATCGACGGCCTGGAGCGCGTCCGCTTCACCTCGCCGCACCCGCGCGACTTCACCGACGACGTCATCGCCGCCATGGCCGAGACCCCGAACGTGATGCCGCAGCTGCACATGCCCCTCCAGTCCGGCTCGGACGCGGTCCTGAAGGCGATGCGCCGTTCCTACCGGCAGGAGCGCTACCTCGGCATCATCGAGAAGGTCCGCGCCGCCATCCCGCACGCGGCGATCAGCACCGACATCATCGTGGGCTTCCCCGGCGAGACCGAGGAGGACTTCGAGCAGACCCTGCACGTCGTCCGCGAGGCCCGCTTCGCGCAGGCGTTCACCTTCCAGTACTCCAAGCGCCCGGGCACCCCGGCCGCCGAGATGGACGGCCAGGTCCCCAAGAAGGTCGTCCAGGAGCGGTACGAGCGGCTCGTCGCGCTCCAGGAGGAGATCTCCTGGGAGGAGAACAAGAAGCAGGTGGGACGGACCCTGGAGCTGATGGTCGCCGAGGGCGAGGGCCGCAAGGACGACACCACCCACCGCCTCTCCGGCCGCGCCCCCGACAACCGCCTGGTGCACTTCACCAAGCCGGAGCAGGAGGTCCGTCCCGGCGACGTGGTCACCGTCGGGATCACCTACGCCGCCCCGCACCACCTGCTCGCCGAGGGACCCGTGCGGGACGTGCGCCGCACGCGCGCGGGTGACGCCTGGGAGAAGCGGAACTCCGAGAAGACGGCGAAGGCCGCGCAGCCGGCGGGCGTGATGCTGGGACTGCCGAAGGTCGGCGTGCCCGAGCCGCTCCCGGCGGTCGCGAGCGGCTGCGGCTGCGACTGACGCGGACGGACCGACCGGCGTAGGCCCGGGCCGCCGGACCGGAGGGGGAGCCCCGGTCGACCGGGCCGTGGCGGCGAACCGCTCCACGGGGGTTACGCTGCCGATCATGCTAGTCGCCGCAGCAGTCTGCCCCTGCCCGCCGCTGCTCGTTCCCGAGGTCGCCGCGGGCGCCGCCGCCGAGCTGGACGCCGCGCGCGCCGCGTGCGCGGACGCGCTGGAAGTGCTCGCCGCCGCCCGGCCCGACCGGCTCGTGGTGGTCGGTCCGGCGGCGGCCGCCGGGCCCGAGAGCTACCCGGAGGGCAGCCCGGGGTCCTTCCGCGGCTTCGGCGTCGACCTGGACGTACGGCTGGGACCGGACAGGGGCACGCCGGCCGGGCCGGAACTCCCGTACGGGCTCGCCGTGGGCGCGTGGCTGCTGGGCAGGGCCGGGTGGGCGGCCGCCCCCGTCGAAGGGCTGGGAGTGGGGGACCGGCTCGCGGCCGAGCGGTGCGCCGAAGAGGGGGAGGCGGTCGCCACGCGAGCGGAACGGGTGGCGATGCTGGTGCTGGGCGACGCCAGCGCCTGTCGCACCCTCAAGGCCCCGGGCTACCTCGACGAGCGGGCGGCTCCCTTCGACGCGGAGGTCGCGCGCGCGTTGGGCGCCGCCGACACCGCGGCCCTGCGCGCCCTGGACACCGGGCTGGCGCGCGAGCTGAAGGCGTCCGGCCGTGCCCCCTGGCAGGTCCTCGCGGGCGCCGCGGCGGGGAACCCGGACCTGGCGGGGGCCCTGCTCTACGAGGACGCCCCGTACGGGGTGGGCTACATCGTGGCCGCCTGGTCGTAGGGACCGGCCGGACCGGTCCGGCCGGAGGGCCGGCGGACGGCCGGGAGCCCTCGGTGCGCTCCGCGGCTGCCCGGCGGCGCACCGCTCAGGAAGCGGGCGGCGGCCCGGCCGGCGGCGCCGTGCCGCCCGCCTGCGGGCCGGGGTCGTTCCTGTGCGCGAGCCGGTCCATGGCGCCCTTGGCCTTGCCCGTGCTCGTCTGGATCCTGTCGCTGTACTTGCCCTTGGTCCGCTCGTCGACGGCCCGCGCGGCCTTGTCCAGGCCGTGCTGGATCCTGTCCCCGTGCTGCTGCGCGAGATCGGAGACCTTGCCCTTGGCAGGGTCGAGTTTGGCCTTCAGATGGTGCAGGAGACCCATGACGTACCTTTCCTCGCGGGCGTCTACGTGTGGGCGCCCTTGCCGGCCTCGCTGTCGGCGGCCCCGGAGGACTGCTGCTTCGGGATCTCGACGTCGTCGGTGCCGGCGGCCCCGCCGGTCTGCCCCGTCTCCTCCGCCGCCGGCCCGGCGGTCCCCGGCGCCTCGGCCGACGTCTTCGGCCGTGCGGTCCCGGCCGCGTCCTCCGTCCGCGGCGCGGCCGCCGTCCGGCCGTCCCGGACCTCGTCGGTCCGCGTCCCCTCCGCGGTCCTCGACCTCCGGAAAAGCCGTGCAAAAACTCCCATGTCCACTCCATACGGTACTCGTGCGGGCGACATCCCGCGTGGCCCGGTGCGTCCGTTCGCGCGACCGGGCCCGCTGCCGCCGCGCTCCGGCGGCGGAAGGCTCGCAACGGGCAACGAGCCCGTACCGGCCGCGTCACGTAACTCGTTCGAGAGGGGGCCGCGGGGTTTGCGAGACTGGATCGGTGAGCAGCGCATCCCTCGCCCCCCGCGTCATCGCCGTCGTCGGCCCCACTGCGGCCGGAAAGTCCGATCTGGGGGTCTTCCTGGCCCGGCAACTGGGCGGTGAAGTCGTCAACGCCGACTCCATGCAGCTCTACCGGGGGATGGACATCGGCACCGCCAAGCTGACGCCCGAGGAGCGCGGCGGCGTCCCGCACCACCTGCTGGACGTCTGGGACGTGACCGTCACCGCCTCCGTCGCCGAGTACCAGCGCCTGGCGCGGAGCCGGATCGACGCGCTGCTCGCCGAGGGGCGCTGGCCCGTCCTGGTCGGCGGTTCCGGCCTCTACGTCCGCGGAGCCGTCGACAACCTGGAGTTCCCCGGCACCGACCCCGAGGTCAGGGCCCGCCTGGAGGAGGAGCTGACCCTGCGCGGCCCGGGCGCGCTGCACGCGCGCCTCGCCGCCGCTGACCCCGAGGCCGCGCGGGCCATCCTGCCGGGCAACGGCCGCCGCATCGTCCGCGCGCTCGAGGTGATCGAGATCACCGGCCGGCCCTTCACCGCCAACCTCCCCGGCCACGAGTCGGTCTACGACACCCTCCAGATCGGCGTCGACGTGGCCCGGCCCGAGCTGGACGAGCGCATCGCCCGCCGGGTCGACCGGATGTGGGAGGCGGGCCTCGTGGACGAGGTGCGCGCACTGGAGGCGCAGGGGTTGCGTGAAGGGCGTACGGCCTCGCGCGCGCTCGGCTACCAGCAGGTCCTCGCCGCCCTCGCCGGGGAGTGCACCCTGGAGGAGGCCCGGTCCGAGACCGTGCGTGCCACCAAGCGCTTCGCGCGCCGTCAGGATTCATGGTTCAGGCGCGATCCCCGGGTGCACTGGTTGAGTGGGGCCGCGGCGGATCTCGGGGAACTTCCGCAGCTCGCGTTGTCGTTGGTCGAACGACCGGTTACAGCCTGATCACGTCATGGCATCGGGACGCCCAGGCCGTCATCGGGGCCTGTGGCGCCGTGCCATCATCGAGCTTCGATCGACCAGTGGAGTCCAAGTTGGGAGGGCGCGTGGCGATGGAGGCCGGCCCTCGCGACACCGCACACGGCACCGAACGCCTCACCACCGAGCGGGGTGCGCCGGAGCAGGAGACCGACCGCCTCAGCCCCGACGGGCCCGAGGAGGTACAGGGCGGTGTGACCGACGACGGCCCCGACCCGGAGCAGATGTTCACGGGCGGTGACGAGGTCGAGGTCGAGCTGCGCCCGCAGCGCCGGCTGCGCATCTGGCAGCTCGCACCCATCGTCGGTCTGGCCGCGGTCGGTTCCCTGATGTTCGCCTTCCCCCTCGCCTTCGACTTCGGCGACAGCGGGGCCGTGATCGCGATGCTGGGACTGCTGATCTGCTCCTGCTCGGCCGGCTGGGGGATGATGGCCGCCCGCCGGGTGGGCCACACCTGGCCGGGCCTGCCGGCCAGGGGTTCCGGACGCAGGCCCGACTGGCGGGTCGTGATCGGCTACGCCGTGACGGTGGCCGCCGTGGTGGCCCTGGCGGTCTGGCGGGTCGCCCGGCTCCGCTGACGCCCGCCCCGGCCGCGGGCGGGGGAGGCGCCGTCGCACCACCCCGTACGATCGAGGGATGAGCACGCGGATCGCCTTCCTCAAGGGGCACGGCACCGAGAACGACTTCGTGATCGTCCCGGACCCGGAGAACACCGTCGACCTGTCCCCGGCCGCCGTCGCCGCCCTGTGCGACCGCCGCGCGGGCATCGGCGCCGACGGACTGCTGCACGTGGTGCGGTCCGCGGCGCACCCCGAGGGCCGGTCCATGGCGGACGAGGCCGAGTGGTTCATGGACTACCGCAACGGCGACGGCTCGGTCGCCGAGATGTGCGGCAACGGAGTACGGGTGTTCGCGCGCTACCTCCAGCGCGCCGGACACGTGACCGAGGGGGACCTCGCGGTCGCCACGCGCGGGGGAGTGAAGGCCGTGCACATCGCCAAGGACGGTGACATCACCGTCGGCATGGGCAAGGCGCTGCTTCCCGGGGGCGACGTCACGGTGGGCGTCGGCGGGCGCAGCTGGCCCGCACGGAACGTGAACATGGGCAACCCGCACGCGGTGGCCTTCGTGGACGACCTCGCCCACGCCGGCGATCTGCTCGCCCCGCCTCCCGTCAGCCCGGCCTCCGCCTACCCGGACGGCGTGAACGTCGAGTTCGTGGTCGACCGCGGCCCGCGGCACGTGGCGCTGCGGGTGCACGAGCGCGGTGCCGGCGAGACCCGTTCGTGCGGCACGGGCGCCTGCGCGGTCGCCGTGGCCACCGCCCGCCGGGACGGCGTCGACCCGAGCGTCACCGGAACCCCGGCCACGTACACCGTGGACGTGCCCGGCGGCACCCTGGTGATCACCGAACGGCCCGACGGCGGGATCGAGATGACCGGGCCCGCGGTGATCGTCGCCGAGGGCGTGATCGAGGCGGAGTGGCTGGAAAGCGCCCTCCGTTGATCGGGTCGACGGATCGTCGTCCCGGCCTCGGCCCGGCCGGACGCGGGCATCCGCGGGGTGCGGAGCCCGTTTTCCCTTCGAGATCACGGTGGGCCGTCGGACGTGTGGCGTGAAACCGCCCCGGGAGGGGCCTTCGCTCGAAAGAGTGATCCGTTTCACGCTGGGCGAGAGGCGGTCGGCCGCACCCGGTCGGGATCGGTAGCATCAAGCACCGGCCCGGACGGGGAGGCGAACGCCGCCTCCGAGCCCGAGTCCGCCCTGGGGCACACCGTCCGCCGGTCCACGCAGTCGGAGGTGCCCATGAACGCGGAGGCCGCCAACCCTGCGACCCCGGGCCCCGTGACATCTGATCACGTCACCCCCGCGGGGCCGCGCAGAAGGGCCCGCCCCCGGCTCGACCTGCGCCGCCTGGGACGCGCGGCGCTGCTCGGCCCCGCCGCCCGCGACCGGCTCCCCGACGCCATCGGCCACGTGGTCGACGCCCACCGCGCGCACCACCCCGACGCCGACCTCGAACCCCTGCGCCGGGCCTACCTCCTGGCCGAGTCCTCCCACCGCGGCCAGATGCGCAAGAGCGGGGAGCCGTACATCACCCACCCGCTCGCCGTGACCCTGATCCTCGCCGAACTCGGCGCGGAGACCACGACCCTGACGGCCTCCCTGCTCCACGACACCGTCGAGGACACGGAGGTGACGCTCGACCAGGTGCGGGAGCAGTTCGGCGAGGAGGTCCGCTACCTCGTCGACGGCGTCACCAAACTGGAGAAGGTCGACTACGGGGCCGCCGCCGAACCCGAGACCTTCCGCAAGATGCTCGTCGCCACCGGCAACGACGTCCGCGTGATGTCGATCAAACTCGCGGACCGCCTGCACAACATGCGCACCCTCGGAGTGATGCGCCCCGAGAAGCAGGAGCGCATCGCCAAGGTGACCCGGGACGTCCTGATCCCCCTCGCCGAGCGCCTCGGGGTCCAGGCGCTCAAGACGGAACTGGAGGACCTGGTCTTCGCGATCCTCCACCCCGGGGAGTACGCGCACACACGGGAGCTGGTCGCCCGCAACGCCGCCCGCGCGGACGACCCGCTCGCCGAGGTCGCCGACGACGTGCGCACGGTGCTCCGCGAGGCCGACATCCCCGCCGACGTCCTCATCCGCCCCCGCCACCTCGTCTCCGTCCACCGGGTCTCCCGCAAGCGCGGGCGGCTGCGCGGCGCCGACTTCGGCCGCCTGCTGGTGCTGGTGAACGAGGACGCCGACTGCTACGGCGTCCTCGGCGAGCTGCACACCTGCATGACGCCCGTGGTGTCGGAGTTCAAGGACTTCATCGCCGTACCGAAGTTCAACCTGTACCAGTCGCTGCACACCGCCGTGGCGCGCGAGGACGGCCAGGTCGTCGAAGTCCTCATCCGCACCCACCAGATGCACAAGGTCGCCGAGGCCGGGGTCGTCGCCCTCGGCAACCCCTACGCGGCCCCGGCGGAGGAACAGCCCGCGGGCGACGGCGAGCGCGCCGACCCCACCCGGCCCGGCTGGCTCTCGCGGCTGCTGGACTGGCAGCGGGCCGCGCCCGACCCCGACACCTTCTGGTCCACCCTCCGCGAGGACCTCGCCCAGGACCGCGAGATCACCGTCTTCCGCCCCGACGGCGGCACGCTCGGCCTGCCCGAGGGGGCGACCTGCGTGGACGCCGCGTACGCCCAGTACGGCGAGGACGCGCACGCGTGCATCGGCGCCCGGGTCAACGGCCGCCTGGCGACGCTGAGCACCGTGCTGAGGGACGGCGACACCGTCCAGCTCCTCATGGGCCAGGACCCCGCCTCGGAGCCCTCCAGGGAGTGGCTGGAGCACGCCCACACCCCCGCGGCCCGCATCGCCATCCAGCGGTGGCTGGCCGCCCACCCCGCGCAGGACGACGCACCCGCGGCGCAGGCCCCGACGCGATCCGCGACGGCCGCGCGGCCCACCGCCGGCGACCCCGCCGCCCCACAGGCCCCGCCGGCGCCGGCCGCGGCGCCCGGCCGTCCCGCCGCCGCCCAGGTCCTGGCCGACCGGCCCGGCGCGGCCGTGCGGCTCGCCCGCTGCTGCACGCCCGTGCCGCCCGACGAGGTGACCGGTTTCGCCGTGCGCGGGGGAGCCGTCACCGTGCACCGGGTCGAGTGCGCCGCGGTCGCGCGCATGAAGGACTCCGGGCGCGCGGAGGTCGGCGTGCGCTGGGGGGAGGGCGCCGAGTGCCGGGTCACGCTGGTCGCGGAATCGTTCGTCCGCCCCCACCTGCTCGCGGACCTCACCGAGGTCATGGCCCTCGAGGGCGCCGAGATCGTCTCCGCCACCGTCGAACCGCCGACCCGGCAGCAGGTGCGGCACACCTACACCGTGCAGCTGCCGGACGCCGCGGGGCTGCCCGCCCTCATGCGCGCGATGCGCAACGTGGCCGGCGTGTACGACGTGAGCCGGGCGCAGTCGCAGGCACCGGGCGCCTGACGCGTCCCGCCCGGGAGCGGGCGGCCGGCGCGGAGCCTCGCCCGGCCCGGCCGGACCCGGAGCGCGTCGTCCCCCGCTCGGCACTCGGACCCTGGCCGGCGAAGACCCCGGTCAGCTCGTGCTCCGGGTCCGGCGCCAGGAGACCGGCCGCACCGCCTCCGAGGGACCGGAGCGCACCCGGGTGACCCGCCACCGGGGCGGCACGGCCACGGCCGCCGGCCTCGCCCGGCTCGCCTCCGCCGGGCGCGCCCCGGCCCGCTTCCCGGACCCTCCGCTCCGCGGAGCCACGACCCCGCGGACGCCCGGGGACCCGCGGGGAAAGTCCACGGAGCGGTCCGCGACGCCCGCCCGCGGGCCGGGCGCGTCCGTACACCGACCGGGCGCCCCCGCGCATCGACCGGGCGGGGGCGGGGAATAACACGATGGCGAGACGGGTCGTGCCGTGCGACCATCGTCAGGTCCGCACGGCACGGGGCACGGGAATCTCCCGGGGCACCCGTGCGTTGAGGACAGTGACGGAACGGTCCCACGGACAGGTTCCCCCGGCCGGGCCCGGGGCCCGGCGGACAGCCGAAGCCCACTCCGTCGCCGCAGACGGTTTCCCATCGACGTAAGGACCCAATGACCTCCTCTTCTTCCCCTTCCCAGGACACCAAGCGCCTCGCGCACACCTACCCCGAGGGTCTTCGGGCCGATGCCCTGATGGAAGAGGACGTCGCCTGGAGCCTCGAGATCGACGGAGAGCGGGACGGCGACCAGTTCGACCGCTCCGAGCGCGCGGCCCTGCGCCGCGTCGTGGGCCTCTCCACCGAGCTCGAGGACGTCACCGAGGTCGAGTACCGGCAGCTCCGCCTGGAGCGGGTCGTGCTCGTCGGCGTGTGGACCTCGGGAACCGTGCAGGACGCGGAGAACTCCCTCGCGGAACTCGCCGCCCTCGCGGAGACGGCCGGCGCCCTCGTGCTCGACGGCGTGATCCAGCGCCGCGACAAGCCCGACGCGGCGACCTACATCGGATCCGGCAAGGCCGAGGAACTGCGCGACATCGTGCTCGAGACGGGCGCGGACACCGTCGTCTGCGACGGTGAGCTCAGCCCGGGCCAGCTGATCCACCTCGAGGACGTCGTCAAGGTCAAGGTCATCGACCGGACGGCCCTGATCCTGGACATCTTCGCCCAGCACGCCAAGTCCCGTGAGGGCAAGGCGCAGGTCTCGCTCGCACAGATGCAGTACATGCTGCCGCGGCTGCGCGGCTGGGGTCAGTCGCTGTCCCGGCAGATGGGCGGCGGCAAGGGCGGCGGCCTCGCCACCCGCGGTCCCGGTGAGACCAAGATCGAGACCGACCGGCGCCGGATCCGCGAGAAGATGGCGAAGATGCGCCGCGAGATCGCGGAGATGAAGACCGGCCGCGAGGTCAAGCGCCAGGAGCGCAGGCGCAACAAGGTGCCGTCCGTGGCCATCGCGGGCTACACCAACGCGGGCAAGTCCTCGCTGCTCAACCGCCTCACCGGCGCGGGCGTCCTGGTCGAGAACGCCCTGTTCGCGACCCTCGACCCGACCGTGCGCCGGGCCGAGACCCCGAGCGGACGGGTGTACACGCTGGCCGACACGGTCGGGTTCGTCCGGCACCTGCCGCACCACCTGGTCGAGGCCTTCCGCTCCACGATGGAGGAGGTCGGCGACTCCGACCTGATCCTGCACGTCGTGGACGGTTCCCACCCGAACCCGGAGGAGCAGCTGGCCGCCGTGCGCGAGGTGATCCGGGACGTCGGCGCCACCGACGTACCCGAGATCGTCGTGATCAACAAGGCCGACGCGGCCGACCCGCTCACCCTCCAGCGGCTGCTGCGGGTGGAGAAGCGGTCCCTCGCCGTCTCGGCCCGCACCGGTCAGAACATCGAGCAACTGCTGGCGTTCATCGACGCCGAGCTGCCCCGCCCCTCGGTGGAGATCGAGGCGCTGGTGCCGTACACCCACGGCAAGCTGATCGCCCGTGCCCACGACGAGGGCGAGGTGATCTCCGAGGAGTACACCCCGGAGGGCACCCTGCTCAAGGCGCGGGTGCACGAGGAACTGGCGGCGGACCTCACGCCGTACGTCCCGGCAGCGGCCGGCTGACCCCTCACCCGGTGCGAAGGCCCGTCCCCCGCCCACGGCGGGAGGCGGGCCTTCGGCGTACCCGGCTCACGACCACCGCGGGCCCCGCCCGCGCTCCGACGGAACGCGGATCCCCCGTCGCCGCTGCCGTCGGCGACCCGGGGGCGGTGGCGCCGGGTTTGCCGCCCGCCGCCTCCTGCCCGGGACCGCCGCGGTGTCCCTCCCCGGATGTCCGGCGGCACACGGGGAGGGACGGACCGGTCACTGCCCGGCGAACTTCTCGCTGACCGCGTCGTACACGCCCTTGGCCTCGTCACCCAGCCGCGGACCGGCCAGCCAGCCCGAGGTCACCGGGCCGATCGAGGTGTTGGACACCAGGACCGGCTCGCCGTCCGGACCCGTCGCGACCCAGCCACCACCGGACGAGCCGGCGGTCATGCTGCAGCCGATGCGGTACATCGTCGGGTCGGCCGCGTCGATGGACAGCCGGCCCGGCCGGTCCTGGCAGCGGTACAGCGTCTGGCCCTCGTACGGCGGAGCGGCCGGGTAGCCGATCGCGGTCACGTCCTTCATCCGCGGCACGGCGGGAGCGTCGAAGTCCACCGGCAGCGCCGCGCCGACCGTCTCCTCCAGCGACTTGCCGCCGCTGCCCTTCTCCGGCGTCACGTGGATGACGGCGAAGTCGTACGCGGCACCGTCACCGCCCGTCGAACCGCCCTGCTCGATCCACTGGTCCGAGGTCTGCGCCCAGTCGCCCCACCAGACGCCGTACGGGGCGATCTCCTCCTGGGTGGCGTTCTCGAGTTCCTTGGCCGACTTGCCCGAGTCGTTGTAGGACGGCACGAAGGCGATGTTGCGGTACCAACCGCCCTTCTTGCCGGCGTGCACGCAATGACCGGCCGTCCAGACCATGTTGGACTTGCCGGGGTTGGCCGGGTCCTGCACCACCGTCGCGGAGCAGACCATCGTGCCCTCGGGGGAGTCGAAGAAGACCTTGCCGGCCGTGGGGGCGTTGGCGTGGTAGGACGGCGGGACGGTCTGCGCCCGCACCGGCCTCGGTGTCGGGTCCGTCACACCCCGGTCACCGGAGATGTCGCTCTCGTCGACCTCCTGGTCCGGCTCCTCGGCGTCCCGCATGCGGTCCGGGTCCCACAGGTCCTCGATGATCGGGTTGACGAACTCGTTGGCCTCGCGCAGCCAGTCGTCCTTGCTCCAGTCCTTCCACGCGCCGTCCCGCCACTTGTCGATGTCGATCCCGTGCTCCTTGAGCCGGTCCTTGAGGTCGTCCGGGATCTTGAGCCTGCCGTCGGCGGCGGTCGCGGAGGCGTCGGCGCCCCCCGCGTCGGCGCCCCCCGCGTCACAGGCGGTGGCGGTGAGCGCGAGCGCCGAGGCGAGCGCGACGGCGGTCAGGACGGGGGAGGTTCCGCGCCGTGCCCTCCCCTCGCGCCGAGCGGTGGACGACGGCCGTATGGAACGCATATCTGACTCCCCCTGAGGTGGACGAACGTGGTGCTCCGGCCGTGCGCGCACCTGAACCCACGCGCAGTTCACAGGCGTTCTCACGGCCTCCGGGAACGGCACCACACACTATGCGCTCGCGGTGGGGGACACCCGACGGAACAGCAACGGTTCCGTCACGGCAGGGATCTCGGGGCAACCCGTAACCCGGGGGGCGGTCCGGGGTTGGTAGCGGTGGGACCCGCCGTCCGCGCGGTGTCCCCGCACCCGTGCCCGTGGCCGGCGAGAGCGCAGTGGAGGACGGAGGACGGTGGTGGAATTCACACACGAGGGACGGGGAACGGCGGGCCCGGCCGACCGGCCCGTGCGGGAGCCCGCGGCCCGCACCTGCGCCCGTGCCCTGCCGGTCGTGCCGGTGAGAGCGCGCGGAATGACCATCGAGGGAGCGGACGGACGGCGCTATCTCGACTGCCTCTCCGGCGCCGGAACGCTCGCCCTCGGGCACAACCACCCCGTCGTGCTCGAGGCGATCCGCAAGGTCATCGACTCGGGCGCACCGCTCCACGTCCCCGACCTGGCGACCCCGGTGAAGGACGCCTTCGTCGCCGAGCTGTTCCGCACACTGCCCCCGGGCCTCGCCGACCGCGCACACGTGCGTTTCTGCGCACCGGACGGCACCGACGCCGTGGCGACGGTCCTCCGGCTCGTCCGCGCCGCGACCGGTCGCGCCGGTGTGCTCGCGTTCACCGGTGCCCACCGGACGCCGGGCGGCGGCTCCCCGGACGCGGTCCGCGCCGCTTCCTCCGATGCGCGGATCACCCTGCTGCCCTACCCGCAGGACTACCGCTGCCCCTTCGAGGGCGGAGGCGAGCACGGAGCCGAACCGGCCGCCCGCCGGGTCGAGGCCGTCCTCGGCGGTCCCGCCACCGGCGTACCGCTTCCCGCCGGGGTGATCGTCGAGCCCGTGCAGGACGACGGCGGAGTGCTTCCGGCACCGGACGCCTGGCTGCGGCGCATACGACGTCTGACGGCCGACCGGTCCGTTCCGCTGATCGTCGACGAGACCCTGACGGGGGCCGGGCGGACCGGCGCCTTCTGGGCGGTGGAGCACAGCGGGGTCACACCCGATGCGATGGTGCTGCCCGCCGCCGTCGGAGGCGGCCTGCCGCTGGCCGTCGTGGTCCACCGGGACGACCTCGACGTCCGTGTCCCCGGCACCCGCACCGGCACGTTCCCCGGCAACCAGCTCGCCATGGCCGCGGGCACGGCGACCCTCGGCCACATCCGGGAGAACGGCCTCGCCGGCCGCGCGGCCGCGCTGGGTACCCGCATGCTGGACCGGCTCCGGGCACTCGCGGGTGAGCTCGACTGCGTGGGGGAGGTGCGGGGGCGGGGGCTGATGATCGGGATCGAGCTGGTGGATCCGGAGGGCGAGGACGACGGGAACCGCGGCACCACCGGCCCGGGGCCGGCCAGGACGCCGGACGCCGCGGGAGGGAGCCGGCCCCGCCCCGCCGCGCCCGGACTCGCGGCCGCCGTGCAACGGGAGTGCCTGCGGCGCGGCCTGATCATCGACCTGAGCGGCCCCCGCGCGAGCGTCGTACGGCTGCTCCCGCCGCTGACGACCACGGACGAACAGGCGGGTGTGGTGCTCGACCGACTTGCCGACGCGCTCCGGGCGGCGGCACGCGACCGCTTCGCCCACCGCCGGGCGGAACCGCCCCGCCGCCCGCACCGCGAGCCCCGTCGCCCCGCAGGCCGCACCGGGCCGACGGGATGACGTGACCGCGGCGCACGAGCGCCCCGCTGCCCCTCCCGGCGGACGTCCGGGCGACGGGCCCTCACCCGCAGGGTGAGCACGGCCGACACCGCCCCCGGACCGACACCGCACGACCACGAGCCATTCCACGAGGACCCGCCGTGCACCCGACCCCCGCTCCCGACGACCGCACCCTGGGACAGCCGTGCGGCCCGAGCACCGACGACACCCGGTCCGCTGCCGGGCGGACCCGCACCGCGGTACCGCGCCAGGGGAGGGAGTCGCCGGGCGACGGGCTGCTCCGGGACCCCGGCACGGATCCCCTGGAGCACCCCGACCCGCACAGGGCGGCCCAGGCCGCGGCGGTGGAGAACCTGCTGCGCTGCTGGGTACGCGAGACCGGCCTGCCCGCTCCGGACGGCGGCGTGCTGCGCGTCCCCCTGCCGGCCGGCGGCACCTGCCTGCTCGTCCCCGTCCTGTACTGGTCGCCGACGGGCTGGCACCGCTTCGGCCCGCCCCGCCTGGACCACGCCCCGCACTCCGCCCCGCCGGTCGACGCCGTCCTCCTCGCCGCTCTTCTGGGCAGGGAGAGCGCCGGCATCCGGGGGCCGGGCCCGGCCGGCCCGCGGCCCGAGCGCCTGCCCGACACGCCGCGCTCCACCGGCACGCCCACCGGCCCGACGGCCGGCCCGACCGCTGCGGACCCGGCGTCCCCCGTCCCCGGGCCCCTCCTCCCCGCCCCCGTCCCCGCCTCCGGGGCCGGGCTTCCCCGGGCCCTGGCTCCCGAGGCCGGCGACGCCACCGACCTCGCCGCGTGCGTCGCCGATTCCCTCCGGCGCACCGGCGCCTTCCTCGCCGCCCGGCGGAAGGACCCGGCCGACGCCCCCGATCTCTTCCTCGCGGCGGAACAGGCCCTCCTCCTCGGCCATCCGCTGCACCCGGCCCCGAAGAGCCGCGAGGGCCTCTCCGACACCGAGGCACGGCTGTACTCGCCCGAGTCGCGCGGCTCCTTCCCCCTCCACTGGATGGCTGTCGCCCCCTCCCTGCTCGCCACCGACTCCGCCTGGACCGAGCGCGGACGCCGGATTCCCGCGACCCGCCTCGCCGCACGTCTCGCCGGAACCGGACTGCCGTTGCCGGACGGATACGCGGCTCTCCCCGTACACCCCTGGCAACTGCGCGAGATCCGGCACCGTGCCGGGACCGCCGCCCTGCTGGACGCCGGGCTGCTCCGCGACCTCGGCAGCCACGGCCCGCCCTGGCACCCCACCTCCTCCGTGCGCACCGTTCACCGGAGCGACGCCCCCGCCATGCTCAAGCTCTCGCTGGGCCTGCGCATCACCAACTCCCGCAGGGAGAACCTCCGCAAGGAACTCCACCGCGGTGTCGAGGTCCACCGCCTGCTGCGCACCGGGCTGTCCCGGCAGTGGCGGGCCGCGCACCCGGACTTCGACGTCGTCCGCGACCCGGCCTGGCTCGCCGTGGACGGGCCGGCCGGTGACCCCGTGCCCGGGCTGGACGTGGTGATCCGGCACAACCCGTTCCGGCCCCACCACGACGTCGCCTGTGTCGCCGGACTGGTCTCGCCGCGCCCGTACCCGCGACCGGGCACGGAGACCGCTCCCACGGCGCGTTCCGCCACCCGCGCCGCCCGGGACCGCGCGGGCACGCGTGCCCCGGTCATGGGCTCCCGGCTGGCGGAACTCGTCACACGTCTCACCGCTCGTACGGGACGCTCCCGCGGTGCCGTCGCCACCGAGTGGTTCCTGCGGTACCTCGAGCACGTGGTGCGGCCCGTCCTGTGGCTCGACGGAGAGGCCGGCGTCGCCCTGGAAGCGCACCAGCAGAACACCCTGCTCCTGCTGGACGCCGACGGCTGGCCCGCGGGCGGGCGCTACCGGGACAACCAGGGCTACTACTTCCGTGAGTCCCGCCGTGCGGAACTCGACGCCCGGCTGCCCGGCATCGGTGAGCACAGCGACACCTTCGTCTCCGACGAGGTGACCGACGAACGGTTCGCGTACTACCTGGCCGTCAACAACGTGTTCGGTCTCGTCGGGGCCTTCGGCTCCCAGCGTCTCGCCGACGAACGGCTGCTGCTCGCCGCCTTCCGCCACTTCCTCGCCGGGGTCTCCTCCGGCCCGGCACGCACGCGGAGCCCGCTGCCCGCCCGCCTGCTGGACTCACCCGTCCTGCGGTGCAAGGCCAACATGCTGACCCGGCTGCACGGCCTCGACGAACTCGTCGGCCCGGTCGACACCCAGTCCGTCTACGTCACCATCGCCAACCCCCTGCACTCCTGATGGCCCACCCGTTCCCCGACACGACCGCCATCGGCGGTCCCGCGGCCCCCCCGGACCGGGCCCGCCCCCGCGACCTGCTCGACCGCATCGGTGACTGGGGTCCGGTCCGCACTCCCGCAGGCCTGTTCCGGCTCGTCCCCGTACGCGTCGAACGCGACCTGCCGCTCCTCGCACGGTGGATGAACGACCCCGTCGTCGCCGCGTTCTGGGAACTGTCCGGACCGCCGGCCGTGACGGCGGACCACGTGCGGGCCCAACTCGCGGGCGACGGACGCAGCGTTCCGTGCGTCGGCGTGCTGGACGGCACGCCGATGAGCTACTGGGAGATCTACCGGGCGGATCTCGACCCGTTGGCCCGCCACTATCCGGCCCGGCCCCACGACACCGGGATCCACCTCCTCATCGGCGCCGACGCTGACCGGGGGCGGGGCCTGGGCGGCACGCTGCTCAGAGCCGTCGCCGATCTCGTCCTCGACAGACGTCCCGCCTCCGCACGCGTCGTCGCGGAGCCCGACCTTCGCAACGTCCCCTCCGTCACCGCCTTCCTGCGCGCCGGTTTCCGCTTCTGCGCCGAGCTCGACCTGCCCGGCAAGCGGGCCGCCCTCATGGTGCGGGAGCGGTCCCTGCGTCATCTCCTGTAGCGCTCCGTCACAGCGCTCTCACCTGTGGTACACCGTTCACGCCGTACCGGCTCCCTCCGCACCGCGGCGGCCTCTCCGGTGCCGGTGCCCGCCGGCGTGCCGGCACCGGGCCACCACCGGTGACCGCCGCCCCGATCCGAGGAGTCCCCGTCTTGGCCGCACCCCCCGACCTCAGCGTGATCGCCCGAATGTCGGTGCCGGGCCGTAGGGTGGTCGCGCTATGACGAAGCCCTCACTCCCCGAACTCCTGCACGCTGCCGTCGCCGCCGTCGGCGGCACGGAGCGCCCCGGCCAGGTGGCCATGGCCGAAGCCGTCGCCGAGGCGATCGACGACGGCTCCCACCTGCTGGTCCAAGCCGGCACCGGCACCGGAAAGTCGCTGGGCTACCTGGTGCCCGCGCTCGCGCACGGGGAGAGAGTCGTCGTGGCGACGGCCACCCTGGCCCTGCAGCGCCAGCTCGTGGAGCGTGATCTGCCGCGCACGGTCGAGGCGTTGCACCCCCTGCTGCGCCGCCGCCCCGAGTTCGCGATGCTCAAGGGCAGGTCCAACTACCTGTGTCTGCACCGTCTTCACGAGGGAGTGCCGCAGGACGAGGAGGAGGGCCTCTTCGACCAGTTCGAGGCGGCCGCGCCCAGCAGCAAGCTGGGCCAGGACCTGCTGCGTCTGCGCGACTGGTCGGACGAGACGGAGACCGGCGACCGGGACGACCTCACGCCCGGCGTGTCCGACCGGGCCTGGTCCCAGGTGTCGGTGTCGTCGCGGGAGTGCCTGGGCGCCGCGAAGTGCGCCTACGGCGCCGAGTGCTTCGCCGAGATGGCCCGTGAGCGCGCCAAGCTGGCCGAGGTCGTCGTCACCAACCACGCCCTGCTCGCCATCGACGCCATCGAGGGCGCGCCGGTCCTCCCGCAGCACGAGGTGCTGATCGTCGACGAGGCCCACGAGCTGGTCTCCCGGGTCACCGGAGTCGCCACCGGGGAGCTCACCCCGGGGCAGGTCAACCGCGCGGTGCGCCGTGCCGCCAAGCTCGTCGACGAGAAGGCCGCCGACCAGCTCCAGACCGCCGCCGAAGGCTTCGAACGGCTGATGGAGCTGGCGCTTCCGGGCCGGCTGGAGGAGATTCCGGAGGACCTCGGATACGCCCTCATGGCGCTGCGCGACGCCTGCCGGACCGTGATCTCCGCCATCGGGAACACCCGCGACAAGTCCGTCCAGGACGAGGACGCGGTCCGCAAGCAGGCGCTGGCCTCCGTGGAGAACGTCCACGACGTGGCGGAACGGATCACGAACGGCTCCGAGTGGGACGTCGTCTGGTACGAGCGCCACGAACGGTTCGGCGCCTCCCTGCGCGTCGCCCCCATGTCCGTCTCGGGCCTGCTGCGGGAGAAGCTCTTCGCCGACCGCTGCGTCGTCCTGACGTCCGCGACCCTGAAACTGGGGGGCGACTTCAACGGCGTGGGGGCCTCTTTGGGCCTCGGTCCCGAAGGCGCCGAAGGCGAGGACCTCCCTCCGTGGAAGGGCGTCGACGTCGGCTCGCCGTTCGATTACCCCAGACAGGGCATCCTGTACGTCGCCAGGCACCTGGCCCGCCCGGCCCGTGACGGCGACCGCGCGGACATGCTCGACGAACTCACCGAGCTGATCCAGGCGGCGGGCGGTCGCACCCTGGGGCTGTTCTCCTCGATGCGGGCCGCCCAGCTCGCCGCCGAGGAACTGCGCTCCCGGATCCCCGAGTTCCCGATCCTCCTGCAGGGTGAGGAGACGCTCGGGGAACTGATCAAGAACTTCGCGGCCGACCCCAGGACCTGCCTCTTCGGCACGCTGTCGCTCTGGCAGGGCGTCGACGTACCGGGGCCGAGCTGCCAGCTGGTCGTCATGGACAAGATCCCGTTCCCGCGCCCGGACGACCCCTTGATGAGCGCCCGGCAGAAGGCCGTGGAGGAGGCGGGCGGCAACGGCTTCATGGCGGTCGCCGCCACCCACGCGGCGCTGCTCATGGCGCAGGGAGCCGGCCGTCTCGTCCGGGCGTCGGGGGACCGGGGTGTGGTGGCCGTGCTGGACCAGCGGCTGGCGACGGCTCGTTACGGCAGTTACCTCAAGGCTTCGCTGCCCGACTTCTGGTACACCACGGACCGCAACCAGGTCAGGAAGTCGCTGGCCGCGATCGACGCGGCGGCGAAGCAGGCCGAAGCCGAGGCGGAAGCGTAGGAAGAGCGGGGTGGGGGGGGGGGGGGGGGGGGCACCCCCCAGAGGGCGGGGGGCCTCGCTCGCCCCCGGACGGCGGTTTTTCCCCGGAAGGGGAG
>NZ_JBVITR010000029.1:25035-30454 GCF_055574875.1 Streptomyces sp. NPDC034670 | reverse complement strand
TCCGGTGTGGGTGCGTGTGCCACCACACCCCCCCCCCCCCCCCCCCCCCCCCCCCCCCCCCCCCCTCCCTCCCCCCCCCCCCACCCCCCCGCTCCCCCCCCCCCCCCCCCCCCCCCCCCCCCCCCCCCGGGGCGGCCGGAGCCTGTCACCGTCCGCCGGCGGTGCTTGTCACCGGGGCCGGACAGCGCAGGACCCCGGAACCGGCGCAGGGGTCCCGGGGTCCGGTCGAGGGGCGGGGCGGCGGTCGATGCCGGTCCCGCGCCGTGTGTCAGACGCGCCGCAGAACGGCCACCACCTTGCCCAGGATGGTCGCGTCGTCGCCGGGGATCGGCTCGTAGGCCGCGTTGTGCGGGAGGAGCCAGACGTGGCCGTCCTCGCGCTTGAAGCGCTTGACGGTCGCCTCGCCGTCGAGCATCGCCGCCACGATGTCACCGTTCTCGGCGACGGGCTGGCGGCGCACCGTGACCCAGTCGCCGTCGCAGATCGCGGCTTCGATCATGGAGTCGCCCACGACCTTCAGCACGAACAGTTCACCGTCCCCGACGAGCTGCCGGGGGAGGGGGAAGACGTCCTCGACGGACTCCTCCGCGAGGATCGGCCCACCGGCGGCGATGCGGCCGACGAGCGGGACGTAGGATGCGGCCGGCTTGCCGGCGGTGTCCGCGGGCTGCACGGGGGCGGCCTGGTCGGAGCCGCGCACCTCGTACGCGCGCGGGCGGTGCGGGTCGCGGCGCAGGAAGCCCTTGCGCTCCAGTGCCATCAGCTGGTGCGCCACGGACGACGTGCTGGAGAGGCCGACCGCCTGTCCGATCTCACGCATCGACGGCGGATAGCCGCGTCGCTGTACCGAGTCCCTGATGACCTCGATCACCCTGCGCTGGCGGTCGGTGAGTCCGGAGCTGTCCGCCCGGATGCCGGGAGGTCGGCCCGGCAGGGAGCGCTTGGGTCCCTCGGGGTGCACGGCTTCGTTCCTCGTGTGCACCGGTTCGAGCCGGCCCTGGGAGCGGTCCTGGGCAGTGATGGCGGCACTGTCTGCGGTGGTGGTCACGTCGGCCCCTCTCGATGGTCTCCCTGCAGCACAACGGTAGATGCTTTCGAAAGGTTGCGCCAAACACACGTTCGAGTGAAAATCCGCGAATTGCTGTGTGTGATCTCCTGTCCGGGTGTATCGGCCGCCATGCCTCCCGCCGGACGAACGGGTCCCTTGTTGTACCCTTCACCGCCGAGGCGAGGGCCTCGCGCCGGCGGGCCCCAGTCTGCCACCGGGCGTCCCGTGGCCGGGGGAACGGCTCCGGCTTTCCCCGGGAGCCGCACCGCCCCTCCCCTCCCCGTGCACGGCATCTCCCCATGAGCGGCGCCGGCGTGCGGCGCGTCCGGCGGCCCCGGAGGGGATTCGAACGGGCGTGTCCGGGTACTGCGGAGGCGGCCGGGCACCCCGTGTGCGGCCCGGTGCGTGCGACACGCGTGCGGGACGTGCGTGTATGAGCCAATCCCCACATCTAGTGGTTGGATTGCCACAGCGGCCCAGAAGTTGTGGTCCCCCGGTCTGAAGGGCTTCGGAGATCGCCTATGCTGGTGCTGCTTCGTGAGGCCCCTGAGGCCCGACGGGGCTATTGAGTCTGCTGTGAGGAGGGTTGGGAGTTCATGCACTGCCCCTTCTGCAGGCACCCCGACAGCCGTGTCGTCGACAGCCGTACGACCGACGACGGCACGTCGATCCGCAGACGCCGCCAGTGCCCCGACTGCTCCCGTCGGTTCACGACCGTGGAGACGTGCTCGCTCATGGTGGTCAAGCGGTCCGGAGTCACCGAGCCCTTCAGCCGCACCAAGGTCATCAACGGTGTGCGCAAGGCCTGCCAGGGACGGCCCGTCACCGAGGACGCGCTCGCCCAGCTCGGCCAGCGCGTCGAGGAGGCGGTGCGGGCCACCGGAAGTGCCGAGCTGACCACCCATGACGTGGGGCTGGCCATACTCGGCCCGTTGCAGGAGCTCGACCTCGTCGCTTACCTGCGGTTCGCCTCCGTCTACCGGGCGTTCGACTCGCTCGAGGACTTCGAGGCCGCGATCGCGGAGCTCCGGCGGGCGGAGCGATCCGCCGCGGACGACGGGGACCGCGGAGGAGCCGTCGCACAGGGCCAGGAAGACGACAGCGGGTCCACAGGGGCCGTTCAGGCCCCCGAGCCCGCCCGCGCCGCCGACTGACCGGCGGGCCGGCCCCGGACGCCAGGTACGGGGAGCGGCCGGGCGGCGGCGATGAGAAGACCTGCTGCGGGCAGGCGAGTGGGCACCCGCAGCATCAGACAGAACACCGTGCCACGGAAACAACGGGGCACTTCAGGGCGTTTCAGCCTGTACAGGGAGGCGGCATGACAGAGACGGCGAGCGGTCCGGCACGGAGTTCCCGAGCCAAGGGCAACAAGGCCGGCAAGGGACTGCGTGTGGAGCGCATCCACACCACCCCCGGAGTCCACCCCTACGACGAGGTGGCCTGGGAACGCCGTGACGTCGTCATGACCAACTGGCGCGACGGCTCGGTCAACTTCGAGCAGCGTGGTGTCGAGTTCCCCGACTTCTGGTCGGTGAACGCGGTCAACATCGTCACCAGCAAGTACTTCCGCGGTGCCGTGGGCACCCCGCAGCGCGAGACCAGCCTCAAGCAGCTGATCGACCGCATCGTGAAGACGTACCGGAAGGCCGGTGAGGACCACAAGTACTTCGCCTCGCCCGCCGACGCCGAGATCTTCGAGCACGAGCTGGCGTACGCCCTCCTGCACCAGATCTTCAGCTTCAACAGCCCCGTCTGGTTCAACGTGGGCACGTCCCAGCCGCAGCAGGTCTCCGCCTGCTTCATCCTGTCCGTCGACGACTCCATGGAGTCGATCCTCGACTGGTACAAGGAAGAGGGCATGATCTTCAAGGGCGGTTCCGGCGCCGGCCTGAACCTCTCCCGGATCCGCTCCTCCAAGGAACTGCTCTCCTCCGGCGGCAACGCCTCCGGTCCGGTCTCCTTCATGCGCGGAGCCGACGCCTCCGCCGGAACGATCAAGTCCGGCGGTGCCACCCGCCGCGCCGCCAAGATGGTCGTCCTCGACGTGGACCACCCGGACATCGAGGACTTCATCCAGACCAAGGTCAAGGAAGAGGAGAAGATCCGCGTCCTGCGCGACGCCGGCTTCGACATGGACCTGGGCGGCGACGACATCACGTCCGTCCAGTACCAGAACGCCAACAACTCGGTCCGCGTCAACGACGAGTTCATGAAGGCGGTCGAGCAGGGCGGCCAGTTCGGCCTGCGCGCCCGGATGACCGGCGAGGTCATCGAGGAGGTCGACGCCAAGGGACTCTTCCGCAAGATCGCCGAGGCCGCCTGGGCCTGCGCCGACCCCGGCATCCAGTACGACGACACCATCAACAACTGGCACACCTGCCCCGAGTCCGGCCGGATCACCGCGTCGAACCCGTGCAGCGAGTACATGCACCTGGACAACACGTCCTGCAACCTGGCCTCGCTGAACCTGATGAAGTTCCTCCAGGACGACGGCAAGGGCAACCAGGCCTTCGAGACCGAGCGCTTCCAGAAGGTCGTCGAGCTGGTCATCACCGCGATGGACATCTCGATCTGCTTCGCGGACTTCCCGACCCAGAAGATCGGTGAGAACACCCGCGCCTTCCGCCAGCTCGGCATCGGCTACGCCAACCTCGGCGCCCTGCTGATGGCGACCGGCCACGCCTACGACTCCGACGGCGGCCGCGCCCTCGCCGGCGCGATCACCTCCCTGATGACCGGCACGGCCTACCGGCGTTCCGCCGAGCTCGCCGCGATCGTCGGCCCGTACGACGGCTACGCCCGCAACGCCGACGCGCACCAGCGCGTCATGAAGCAGCACGCCGACGCCAACGGCACCGCCGTGCGCATGGACGACCTGGACACCCCGGTGTGGGCCGCCGCCACCGAGGCGTGGCAGGACGTGCTGCGCCTCGGCGAGAGGAACGGCTTCCGCAACTCCCAGGCGTCCGTGCTCGCCCCGACCGGGACGATCGGCCTGGCGATGTCCTGCGACACCACCGGTGTCGAGCCCGACCTCGCGCTGGTCAAGTTCAAGAAGCTGGTCGGCGGCGGCTCGATGCAGATCGTCAACGGCACCGTCCCGCAGGCCCTGCGCCGCCTGGGCTACCAGGAGGAGCAGATCGAGGCGATCGTCGCCCACATCGCCGAGCACGGCAACGTGATCGACGCCCCCGGCCTCAAGCACGAGCACTACGAGGTGTTCGACTGCGCCATGGGCGAGCGCGCCATCTCCCCGATGGGCCACGTCCGCATGATGGCCGCGATCCAGCCCTGGATCTCCGGCGCCATCTCCAAGACGGTCAACATGCCGGAGACGGCGACCGTCGAGGAGGTCGAGGAGATCTACTTCGAGGCCTGGAAGCTGGGCGTCAAGGCGCTCGCCATCTACCGCGACAACTGCAAGGTCGGCCAGCCGCTCTCCGCCAAGAAGAAGGACGAGAAGAAGGCCGAGATCACCGAGAAGGCCGAGGAGACGATCCGTACCGCGGTCGAGAAGGTGGTCGAGTACCGCCCGGTCCGCAAGCGCCTCCCGAAGGGACGTCCCGGCATCACCACCTCCTTCACGGTCGGCGGCGCCGAGGGGTACATGACCGCCAACTCCTACCCGGACGACGGGCTCGGCGAGGTCTTCCTGAAGATGTCCAAGCAGGGCTCGACGCTCGCGGGCATGATGGACGCCTTCTCCATCGCCGTCTCGGTCGGCCTCCAGTACGGCGTGCCGCTGGAGACCTACGTCTCGAAGTTCACCAACATGCGCTTCGAGCCGGCCGGCATGACGGACGACCCGGACGTGCGGATGGCGCAGTCGATCGTCGACTACATCTTCCGCCGCCTGGCGCTGGACTTCCTGCCCTTCGAGACGCGCTCCGCCCTGGGCATCCACTCCGCGGAGGAGCGCCAGCGCCACCTGGAGACCGGTTCGTACGAGCCGTCCCTCGACGAAGAGGTCGACGTCGAGGGCCTGGCCCAGTCGGCGCCGCGGGCCCAGGAACTGAAGGCGGTCGTCACGCCGAAGGCCGAGACCGAGGCGGCCAAGCCCGCCCCGAAGCAGGCCCACACCAGCGCCGAGCTGGTCGAGATGCAGCTGGGCATCCAGGCCGACGCCCCGCTGTGCTTCTCCTGCGGCACGAAGATGCAGCGGGCCGGTTCCTGCTACATCTGCGAGGGCTGCGGCTCGACCAGCGGCTGCAGCTGACGCGTCCGGGCACTGCCCGGGGATGAGCGGACGCGCGAGGGGGGGGGGGGGGGGGGGGGGGGGCGGGCCGGCCGGGTTTTCCTGGCCGGGCGTGAGGGGGGTGAGGGAGGCATGCCGGTGGGGGGGGGGGGGGAGAGGGGAGACCCCCGACCCCC
>NZ_JBVITR010000029.1:0-25025 GCF_055574875.1 Streptomyces sp. NPDC034670 | reverse complement strand
TCTCCCCTCCCCCCCCCCCCCCCCCCCCCTCCCCCCCCCGAGCCCCCCTCCCCCCCCCCCCCCCCCCCCCCCCCCCCCCCCCCCCCCCCTCGGTGCCGTGACCGGCCGGCGCGGCGCGCACGGGGCCCGGCCGGTGGGCGGAGGCGGACCGGCCGGGCCCCGCCGCCCGTCCCGGTTCACGGCCGGCGCGGCGCTCCCATCGTGCGGGCGAAGGCCTCCGGATCGCCCTCGAAGCCCTGGACGCCGGGACGGAAGGTCCAGGCTCCGGAGCCGTCGCGGACGAACTCCGCGACCGTCGCCGCCGTGGCCCCCGGGACACCGCCGAAGTCGTCCTCGGCCAGGACGGTGTACCCCTCGCGGATGCGCAGACCCGGGTTGCCCACACCGGAGAACGTGCGCCGTGTCCGGTGCTGCTGGACGACGACGCCGACCACCACCCTCGCGTACCGCGCGTCGAGCCGGTCCAGCTCCAGCGTCATGACCTCGTCGAAGCCGAAGCCCTGGCCGTCCTTGCTGTCCCGGTTGAGCGTGATGGTGCCGTCGGGGGAGCGGCTGTCGAAGTGCACCACGTAGGCGGGGTCGCCGTGCGGGTCGCTCGCCGGGTAGGGCGCGGCGACGAGATCCAGGTCGGTCGACGGCTCCCCCGAGGGACTCGGGTCCCACCGCAGTGCGATCTCGACCTTGCGGATGCCCTTGCTGAGGCCGTTCACCAGTCTTCCCCTTCCCCGCGACCGTCCTGCCGCTCACCCCGAACGCCGGGCGGTCCCGGCGGGTTGTCCATCCTGCCACGCACGCGGTGACGCACGGGGGGAAGCAGGCCACCCGAGGGTGACCGGCGCCACGCCCCCTGGCCTTACGATGGCGCAGTGCTGGTCAAGTGGATTCGCTGCACCGTGGTG
Source organism: Streptomyces sp. NPDC034670 (assembly GCF_055574875.1). Taxonomy (NCBI): domain Bacteria; kingdom Bacillati; phylum Actinomycetota; class Actinomycetes; order Kitasatosporales; family Streptomycetaceae; genus Streptomyces; species Streptomyces sp. NPDC034670. The sequence goes on along the minus strand of NZ_JBVITR010000029.1, from coordinate 24,126 downwards.
GACCGCCGCGGGTTCGAGCGGGGGCAGCGGAAATGGGCGGGGCTTCTGGGGGAGCCGGGGTTTCGCGGGCAGGGCGGGGGCTGGAGCCGGGGGCGGCCGGACGTGGCGCACGTCTTCTCCTTCTGGGAGAGCCGCGCCTTCTACGACTCCTTCATGGCGCGCTCCCACGACCGGCTCGCCTCGGCCCAGTCGGGCACCTTCAAGGACGCCCAGGTCAGGCTCTTCGACCACCGCTTCGACGTGAAGACCGGTTTCGAACCGCGCTTCACCGACGCCGACCTGCTCAGGGCGGCACTGTGCCGGGTCCGTGAAGAGCGGGCGGAGCACTTCGTGCTGATGCAGGAGAAGGTCTGGAACCCGGCGATGGCCGGCTCGCCCGGGATGGTGCGCGGACTGTTCGGCGAGGCGCCCGGGAACGAGTTCCTGGTGCTGTCGATGTGGCAGTCCGCGGCCGAGCACGGCAAGTACCGCACCGAGAGGGTGGAACGCCTCGCCCTGCGGGCGCAGACGGAGGCCGACGTCGTGGCCCTCACGGGAGACGTCGTGGACATGGAGCCGGCCTGGACGGTCTGATCACCGGACGCACCGGGGACGCGCCCTGGTGCGGGACCGGTGTGACCTACGCCGTAAGGGACCCGCACGATTGCCCCTCGGGCCGTCACCCGATCTAGGGTTTCGGCATGGCACGACCACGGCGCATCGTCCTTGTCCGGCACGGCGAATCGACGGGCAATGTCGACGACTCCGTCTACGAGCGCGAACCCGACCACGCCCTGGCCCTGACCGAGCGGGGCTGGCGGCAGGCGGAGGAGACGGGCAAGCGGTTGCGGGAACTGTTCGGCCGTGAACGCGTCAGCGTCTACGTCTCCCCCTACCGCCGGACGCACCAGACGCTGAAGGCCTTCGGCCTCGATCCGGGGCTCATACGGGTGCGCGAGGAGCCGCGGCTGCGCGAGCAGGACTGGGGCAACTGGCAGGACTGCGAGGAGGTGCGGCTGCAGAAGGCCTACCGGGACGCCTACGGTCACTTCTTCTACCGCTTCGCCCAGGGCGAGTCCGGAGCCGACGTCTACGACCGGGTCGACGGCTTCCTGGAGAGCCTGTTCCGCAGCTTCGAGGCCCCCGACCATCCGCCGAACGTCCTGATCGTCACGCACGGGCTGGCCATGCGGCTGTTCTGCATGCGCTGGTTCCACTGGACCGTGGCGGAGTTCGAGTCGCTGTCGAACCCGGGGAACGCCGAGACGCGGATGCTCGTCCTGGGGGAGGACGGCAAGTACACCCTCGACCGGCCCTTCGAGCGCTGGCGGGACCCGGAACCGTACGGGATCACCGGATAGAGTGGCAGGGCGATGACCGCTGATTCCCCTTCCGCTTCCGCCGGGCGCCTGGCTCGCGCCCTGGGCAGCCTGCGCGGGCTGTCGGTGGGGGACGCGCTCGGCTCGCAGTTCTTCGTTCCGGTGAACTACCCGCTGCTCAAGCGCCGCGAGCCGCCCGACGGGCCCTGGCAGTGGACCGACGACACCGAGATGGCCTGTTCCGTGGTGGCCGTCCTGGCCGCCCACCACCGGATCGACCAGGACGCCCTCGCCCGGTCCTTCGCCGACCACCAGGACTTCGACCGGGGGTACGGTCCCGCCGTCGGCCGGCTGCTGAGACTGGTCCGGGAAGGGGGCGACTGGCGCGAGCTCGCCGCCGCCCTCTTCAACGGACAGGGTTCCTGGGGCAACGGCGCCGCGATGCGGATCGCTCCGCTGGGCGCCTGGTACGCGGACGATCCGGAACAGGCCACCCACCAGGCGGAGATCTCGGCCTACCCCACCCACCAGCACCGCGAGGCCGTGGTCGGTGCCATGGCGGTCGCCGCGGCGGCCGCGCTCGCCGCCGCGCCGGGCGGGCCGCCCGGCGCGGAAGCCCTTCTCGACGGGGTCGTCGCACTGGTGCCCGCCAGGAGCGCGGTCGGCGCTGGGCTGCGCCGTGCCCGGGACATGCTCGACTACGGGGACGCGACGACCGTCGCCGCCGTGCTGGGCTGCGGGCGGCGCACCACGGCCCATGACACCGTGCCGTTCGCGCTGTGGTCGGCCGCCCGGGCACTGGGTGACTACGAGCGGGCCTTCTGGACGACCGCGCAGGTGGGCGGGGACGTCGACACGACCTGCGCCATCGTGGGCGGGGTGGTCGCCGCCGGGAAGGCGGGAGCACCGCCCGCCGAGTGGACCGACCGGACCGAGCCGCTGCCGGACTGGGTGCCGGCCGCGGCCTGAGGGCGGGTCGGCCGGGCCGGCCCGGGCCGGGAGTCGCCCGAAGGGTGCCGGTGAACCACGGGGCGGGCAGGGCGAACCCCGCCGTCGGGAACTCTCCGTACACACCGGGAACTCTCCGTGACCGCCGCGCGTTGTCGGGGCATCCGCTGTGTGATCCGTGAGATCCGGTACGCGCGGGCGGATCGCCGGAAGAGTCGTCGAAGAGTGCCGTCGGGGGTGACCGTGAGGGGGCTGTTCGCCGTGCTGCTCGCCCTGAGGGCCGCGGTGATGAGGTCCGGCGCCCCGGCCGGGGCGCCCGGGCGGCGGTGCCGGTGCTTCGGGCACCGCCTCCGGTCCGTCCGGCGCCGGTCGGACGGGACCCGGCCCGGCGCTCTCCGACCGGTCCTCGGGACCTCCGTCGGTGAGCTGCCGGGCCGGGCCCGCGGTGTTACCCCGTCAGCCGATGCCCGGACCGGCCGAGCCGGAGAGGGCCTCCAGGTCGCTCCTGCGGACCCGGACCACCAGCCAGGCGGTGGCCAGGGCCAGTACGGCCATCGCCGCAGCCGGGACGAAGGCCGCCGATATGCCCTGTGCGAGCACCTCGTCCCCCCAGGGGGCGGGCAGTTGCCGCGTCTGTGCGAACTCGGCCTTCTGCTCCGGTGTTCCTTCCGCGAGGAAGCCCGGGACCTGCTTCTGCGCCTCGTCCCTGCTGGCCGTGCCGAACACCGTCGTCAGGAGGGCCAGTCCCACCGACCCGCCCACCTGCTGGGTCGCGTTGAGCAGCCCGGACGCCGCGCCGGCCTCGTGCTGGGCCACCCCGGAGACCGCGGTGAGCGTCAGCGTCACGAAGTTCAGGCCCATGCCGAAGCCGAAGACCAGCATCGGGCCGAGGATGCCGCCCACGTAGGAGCTGCCGGAATCGATCAGCGTCTGCCAGGCCGGTCCGGTCGCGGCGAGCGCCGACCCGATGAGCATGAACGGCTTGGGTCCGAGGACGGGCAGGAACCGCTGCGACAGGCCGGCCCCGAGCGCGATCACGACCGTCACCGGCAGGAAGGCGAGACCGGCCTCGATCGGGCTGTACCCGAGCACGTTCTGCACGAAGAGAACGATGTAGAAGAACATGCCGAACATCGCCGCTGCCAGGCTGAGCATGATCGCATAGGTGCCCGAGCGGTTGCGGTCGGCGAACATCCGCAACGGGGTGATCGGCTCCCTGGCCCGGGACTCGATCAGCGCGAAGGCCGCCAGCAGCACCACGGCGGCCGCGAACGAGCCGATGGTCACGCCGTCCCGCCAGCCCTCGTCCGCCGCGCGGATGACGATGTTCTCCCGGTCGGGCCTGGCGGTGCGTGCGGTGGTTCACGAGTGCGACACCGCGCAGGCCGAGCGCTTCCACGGCGTGATCTTCGAAGGGGTCGTGGAGCCGACGCTCAGAATGTTGCACGAAGTGATCGAGCGAGGTGTCGAGCGGGGAGAGGTGCGCCCCGACGCCGCGAACGGATATGTCTTCGACGCCATTCCCGCGATGATGATGTACCGCTCCAAGATGTGCGGAAGCGAATGGGCGGATGCCGACCTGGAGGAGATGATCGACCAGTTGATGATTCCGCTGCTGCGGCCGGACGGCTCCTGACCGGGGATCCGCCGGAGCGGGGTGCCGCTCGGGGAGCCGGGGTGTCGCGGGCCGTTCCGGGCGGCGTACGCTATGGGCGCCATGCCGTACGAACCACCCACTCACACCGTCGAGCGCTCTCTCCGCGCCACGACCGGGGCGAAGATCATTGCCGGTGTCGACGAGGTGGGGCGCGGCGCGTGGGCCGGACCCGTCACCGTCTGCGCGGCGGTCACCGGACTGCGTCGGCCTCCCGAGGGGCTCACCGACTCCAAGCTCCTCACCGTCAAGCGGCGCGCCGAACTCGCCGAGACACTGCGGAGTTGGGTGACGTCGTACGCGCTCGGGCACGCGTTCCCGGACGAGATCGACGACCTCGGGATGACGGCCGCGCTGCGGCTGGCGGCGGTGCGTGCGCTGGAGGCGCTGCCGGCCCGGCCCGACGCGGTGATACTCGACGGCAAGCACGACTACCTCGGCGCGCCCTGGAAGGTCCGTACGGTGATCAAGGGCGACCAGTCGTGCGTGGCGGTCGCGGCGGCTTCGGTGATCGCCAAGGTCCAGCGCGACAAAATGATGGCCGAACTGGGTGCCGACCATGCAGACTTCGGTTTCGCGGACAACGCCGGGTATCCGTCGCCCGTGCACAAGGCCGCGCTGGAGGTTCGGGGCCCCACCCCGCACCACCGGCTGTCGTGGGCGTATCTTGATGCGCTGCCCCGGTGGCGGCACCTCAAGAAGGTCCGCGGCGGGGCGGGCGGAGGCGTTCCGGGGATCGAAGGTCAGCTCGGCTTCGATTTCTGACCGTTCCGCTCGCACTCATGTGCCACCCGGCGGCGCGAGCCGTACCAGTGTTTGATAAAAATCAGCTCATGCCTCTCATTCCCGAGGAGCCTCAGATTCACGAGAGTGCCCAGGGTCCCCGCGCCACTCCGGCCAGTGGCCGCACCGCGCCGACCCCTCGCCCCGTCCCCGGTCCCCGCCCTGCGGCTCCGTCGCGTCCCGGTCGTCCCGGTCCGCCGCGGCCCGCGCCGCCGGCGCAACGCGCGCCGCGCGACACGGCCGCCCCGGCCAAGCCCGGCCCTTCGGGCCCGGCGGCGCCCGCCGGAGCCACTCCGCAGATCCAGTTGATCCCGGCCTCGGCCCAAGGGGCGCTCGACGCCGCCGAGGAGGCCGTGGACCTGCTGCTGGACTCGGGTCGCGCCCCCGGCGACGTGCTGGTGATCACCACCGGTGAGCCGCACCCGTGGGCCACCCACGAACTGTCCTTCGGCGAGGCCTCCTACTGGGCCCAGCACGATGCCGGTGACGACGTCTTCTACACGGACGCCGGCATCGCGGAGCGTGCCGGCGCGCGGCCCGTGGTGGTGGTCGCCGTCAACGGCGGCTCCCACGACACGGCGGCCTCCGCCCTGTCGGTGGCCCATGCCAGGGCCGGTGCCCTGCTGATCGTGTGCGGCGACCCGCAGCGGATCAACTCGGTGCTCGGCGCGGGCGTCTGAGCGGGCGTCACGAAGCCCGGGCGGACGCCGAGGGGTGACGCGAGCGCCGCGGCCGCGGCGCCCGCACGCTCGGGTCCCGGCGTACGCAGGACCGGCCGGGCCGATGCGCGCGGCCGTGCCGTCCCGCGCCGGGCCGGGCGCCGTACGGACGCGCCGTTCCCTTCCGCGGCCCGGCCCGCTCCGGGGAACGGGCCGGAGACGCCGGCGGCCCGTGCGCGGCGTCAGCGTGCCGCCGCGCGACGCAGGACCTCCGACGGGGCACCGCCGGTGCGCGGTGTCCGGGGCGGCGCCTCGGACGTGGCGAACGGCTCCGGCGCCGAGCCGGCGCTGGGGTGGCGCCCTCCGCGGCCCTCACCGAGCACCTGCCAGCCGTCGCGGGTGAGGGTGATGTACGCCCCGCAGCGCAGCCCGTGCAGGGTGCAGGCGTCCCGCAGCCCCCACATCCACGCGCCGTCCTCCTCGGTCCACCGTGCGTCGCCGTCGCGGCAGTAGAGCAGCACGGCGGTGCGCACCGGTGTGCGGCGCCGGAGGTCGTGCGGGATGACCCGGCGCAACTGGGCCAGCAGTACGTTGCGGAGCATCCAGCCGTCCGCGGGGGCGGGGCCGCGGGCGAACGAGGCGCTCGCCCGCAGCCGCTCGTCCGGGTCGAGCACGGCGACCACCGCGGTCGCGAGCCCGGGGTGATGCCGGGCGTGCAGTCCGCTGACCACCTCGCGCGGGTTGCGCAGCAGCGGGATGCCCGCGGCGGCCCACTCCGCGGGTTCGAGCACGCGGGTGGCGGAAGCGGCGGGCGTCGACAGCGATGCCGCCGAGGACGGAGCGAATCCGAAGGTCACGGTTCTCCCTTCGGCTACGCCCATACTGCGGGCGGGGTCGGATTCGGGGGAGCGCGCGCAACGGAGCCCTACCTGATCGGCGGACGAGCCGTGCGGGTGCGGACTTCGATTCTTCCTGTCGAACTTGGATGCGGCAACGAGCAATTGGGGCGGCGGTCCGCTATCTGGTGAAGTGCGGCTTATATCCGCACACGCTGCCACTCGGGCCGCGCACGCGTCGTTCGATCACGACACGTTCGTACGCCGGGACACGACACGTTCGTACGTCATGGGAGGGCGGATTTCCACAGGGCGCGTTCCGCAGGGGCGTCCGCGAGCAGGTCGTCACGCAGGGTGAGGTGGCCGATTGTCCGTGCCGTCGGGTTGCATGGGGGCATGGACGACCTGGAGCTCCGCACCGAAGCCGATGCCATCCTCGCCGAGCTCGTCGGCGCCCCGGAGGGTTCGGCGCGGTTGCGGGAGGATCAGTGGCGGGCGGTGGCGGCCCTGGTGGAGGAGCGCCGGCGGGCCCTGGTGGTGCAGCGCACGGGCTGGGGCAAGTCGGCGGTGTACTTCGTGGCCACCGCTCTGCTGCGCCGGCGCGGCTCCGGTCCGACGGTGATCGTCTCGCCGCTGCTGGCGTTGATGCGCAACCAGGTCGAGTCGGCGGCGCGGGCCGGTATCAGGGCGCGCACCATCAACTCGGCCAACCCGGAGGAGTGGGACGCCATCCACGAGGAGGTCGAGCGCGGCGAGACCGACGTCCTCCTCATCAGCCCGGAACGCCTCAACTCCGTGGAGTTCCGCGATCAGATGCTGCCCAAGCTCGCGGCCACGACCGGCCTGCTGGTGGTCGACGAGGCGCACTGCATCTCCGACTGGGGACACGACTTCCGCCCCGACTACCGCCGGCTGCGGGCGATGCTCGCCGAACTCGCCCCCGGCGTGCCGGTGCTCGCGACGACGGCGACCGCCAACGCGCGGGTCACCGCGGACGTGGCCGAGCAGCTGGGTACCGGTGCCGGCGAGGCCCTGGTGCTGCGGGGGCCGCTGGAGAGGGAGAGCCTGCGACTCGGAGTCGTCCGGCTGCCGGACGCCGCGCACCGCCTGGCCTGGCTCGCCGAGCACCTGGACGAGCTGCCGGGCTCCGGGATCGTCTACACGCTGACGGTGGCCGCGGCCGAGGAGACCACCGCCTTCCTGCGGCAGCGCGGTTTCCGGGTGGCCCCCTACACGGGGCGCACGGAGAACGCCGACCGGATGCAGGCCGAGGCCGACCTCCTGGAGAACCGGGTCAAGGCACTGGTGGCGACGTCGGCGCTGGGCATGGGGTTCGACAAGCCGGACCTGGGCTTCGTGGTCCACCTCGGTTCGCCGTCCTCGCCGATCGCCTACTACCAGCAGGTGGGGCGGGCGGGCCGCGGGGTGGCCCACGCCGATGTGCTGCTGCTGCCGGGCAAGGAGGACGAGGCGATCTGGCGGTACTTCGCCGACACCGCCTTCCCGCCCGAGGCACAGGTCCGCCAGACCCTCTCGGCTCTCGCCGGTGCGGGGCGGCCCCTGTCCGTACCGGCCCTGGAGGCGATGGTGGACCTTCGGCGCACCCGTCTGGAGACGATGCTGAAGGTGCTCGACGTCGACGGCGCGGTCAAGCGGGTGAAGGGCGGCTGGACGGCCACGGGAGCCGACTGGGTGTACGACGCCGAGCGCTACGCCAGGGTGGCGCGGCAGCGTGCCGCCGAGCAGCAGGCCATGCGCGACTACGTGAGCACGGACCGGTGCAGGATGGAGTTCCTGCGCCGGCAGCTGGACGACGAGGAGGCGGCCCCGTGCGGCCGCTGCGACAACTGCGCGGGCGCCTGGGCGGACCCCTCGGTCTCGGCGGAGGGGCTGACGGGGGCGGCGAAGGAGCTGGACCGCCCGGGGGTGACGGTCGAGCCGCGCCGGATGTGGCCGACGGGGATGCCCGCGCTCGGCGTGGACCTCAAGGGCCGCATCCCGGTCACGGAGCAGTGCTCCACCGGGCGTGCCCTGGGACGGCTCTCGGACATCGGGTGGGGCAACCGGCTGCGCCCGCTGCTGGCCGAGGGCGCGCCCGACGGGCCGGTCCCCGACGACGTCCTGCGGGCGGCGGTGACGGTCCTCGCCGACTGGGCGCGCTCCGCGGAGGGCTGGGCGTCGAACGGCCCGGACGCCCCCGCCCGGCCGGTGGGCGTCGTCGCCGTACCGTCCCTGACCCGCCCCCTGCTGGTGGAGTCCCTGGCGCGGGGAGTGGCGGACATCGGGCGCCTGCCCTTCCTGGGCACCTTGGCGTACACGGGACCGAGCGGCGCGCAGGCGGCCCGGCGGAGCAACTCGGCCCAGCGCCTCCGGGCGCTGTCCGGAGCCTTCGCCGTCCCCGGGGAACTGGCCGGCGCCCTGGCCGGTGCCCCCGGGCCCGTCCTGCTCGTGGACGACTGCACGGACTCCGGCTGGACCCTCGCCGTCACCGCTCGCCTGCTGAGGCGGGCGGGGGCCGACCGGGTCCTGCCGCTGGTGCTCGCCACGGCGGGCTGACACCCTCCCAACACCCTTTGCTCCTGAGCCTCTTGAGGGCTGCCGGGCCCTTGTCCGCGCGGAAGCCGCTCGGTGGCCTCCTCGGCGGGGCCGGAGGGGCCCGGCGGAGAGTGCATGGCCCCTGCAGCCAATCATTTAGGTAAGGCTATCCTTATTCCCGCAGGTCACCGGTTCGTCGCCGGTGACTCTGCCGTGCCCGGCCGTCCTCAGGTCCGTGCTGTGCCTCCGCGCCGTCCGCCGGCGTCCATGACCAGAAAGCAAGATCATGTCTCAGTCCCGGCCCCGTTCGTCCCGTCCCGCCCGCCCGCTGATCGCCCTCGGCGCCGTCGTCGGCTCCGTGGCCCTGCTGGCGGCCTGTTCCTCCGGCGCCGACTCCGGGAAGGCGGACGGCGCCGCGGGCGCGGAGCAGGTCACCCTGACCACCAACCTCGGCGAGAAGAAGGTCGCGAAGAACCCCGAGCGGGTCGCCGCACTGGACAACACCTCCTTCGCCACCCTGAAGGCCCTGGGCGTCAAGCCGGTCGCCGCGCCCAAGGGGCTGCTGCCGGCCACCGGGTTCGACGACTGGAAGAACGACGCCTCCATCGCGGACGTCGGCACGCACCGCGAACCGAAGCTGGAGGAGCTGAACGCCGCCGAACCCGACCTGATCATCGGCGGTTACCGCTTCGGCGAGCAGCAGGACGAGTTGGAGAAGATCGCGCCGACCATCGACATCTCCCCCTCCGACGAGGCCGAGGGCGGGTACGTCGCCTCGCTGAAGACGCAGACCGAGCAGCTGGGTGAGCTCTTCGGCAAGGAGCGGGAGGCCGCGAAGATCGTCGACGAGCTGGAGGCGGCCGAGAAGGCCGCCGTCGAGGCGACCGGCGGCGAGACCGTCTTCCTGGCCGTCGCCAGCGGCGGCAAGATCGACAACGGTGCGAGCCGCATCGGCCGGCTGGCCGAGCCGCTGAACCTGAAGAACGTGCTCTCCGCCGAGGGCCAGGAGGAGACCGCGGTCCACAACGACTCCGGTCTGGCGCCCGAGACCATCGCCGAGCTGAACCCCGACTGGATGATCGTGATGGACCGCGACGCCGCGGTCTTCAAGGGCGAGGGCGACGCGCCCACCCCGGCCAAGAGCCTGGTGGAGGGGCAGGACGCCTGGAAGAACGTCACGTTCATGACCGAGGACCAGATCGTCCACCTGCCCACGGACTTCTACGTGACCGAAGGCGCCCAGGCCTACACGGCGAGCTTCAAGCTGGTCGCCGAGGCGTTCGCCAAGGCCGCCGAGTAGTCCCGGACCACTCCTACACGGACCCGAGCGGAGGTGCGCATGCTGCGTCGGCTCGCCCTGCCCTGCGCCGTGGCGGTCGTCCTGGGACTGGTGGTGGCGTCACTGCTGACCGGCGGTTACGACATCGATCTGCACTCCCTGCTGCACGACCCCGAGGCACGGCGGATGTTCCTGATCTCCAGGGTGCCCCGCACCCTGGCGCTCGTCCTGGCCGCGGCCGCCATGGCGGTCTCCGGGGTGATCATGCAGATGCTGGTGCAGAATCGTTTCGTCGAGCCGACCACCACCGGCACGGCCGAATGGTCGGCGCTGGGCGTGCTGCTGCTCACCCTGGTGGCGCCGGGTGCTCCGGTGCTGGTGAAGATGGCGTGCGCCGCGGTGTTCGCCTTCGTCGGGTCCGTGCTCTTCCTGAGCCTGCTCGGCAGGCTCGCACTGCGCTCCCAGGTGATCGTGCCGATCGTCGGCATCATGCTGGGTGCCGTGGTCGGCGCGGTCACCACCTACATCGCCTCCTCCACCGACCTCATGCAGACGCTGTCGGCCTGGCGCTCCGGCGGCTTCAGCTCAGTGGTCAAGGGCACCTACGAGCCGCTGTGGGTGGTCGGCGCGCTGGTCGCCGTGCTGTACGTGGTGGCCGACCGGATCACCATCGCCGGCCTGGGCCGGGACATGGCGGTGAGCCTGGGCCTGTCCTACCGCCGGGTCCTGTACCTGGGCCTGGCGATGGTGGCGCTGGCCACCGGCGTGACCTCCGTCGTGGTCGGCTTCCTGCCGTTCCTCGGCCTGGTGGTGCCCAACCTGGTCTCCATGGTGCGCGGCGACGACGTGCGTTCCAACCTGCCCTGGGCGGTGCTGGGCGGTGTCGCCCTGCTGACGGTGTGCGACCTGATCGGCCGCACCGTCGTCGCCCCGCTGGAGATTCCCGCCTCGGTGATCCTCGGTGCCGTGGGGGCCGTCGTCTTCCTGAGCCTGATCCTGCGCCGGTTCGCACGAGGGGGAGCCGTCCATGCCTGATTCCGCAGCCGTTCGGGTGCCGGCCGGCCCCGGCGCCCCCGGCCCGGCGGCCCCGGGCCGTCGCCCGCGACCGGCGCCGGGTGCCCCGGAGGAGGAGCGCCGGCGCGGCCCGGATCCGCGCGTACGCCTCCTCGTGGCCGGCGCCGCCGTCGTGGTGGCCGCGCTCTGCTTCCTGTTCCTCTTCGTCAAGGGGTCGTTCGATTTCGCGATCGAGCGGCGGCTGACCCTGGTCGGCGCCATGGTCGTGGCGGCCTTCGCCCAGGGCGTGGGAACGGTCGTGTTCCAGACCGTCACCCACAACCGGATCCTCACCCCGTCCCTGATGGGCTTCGACGCCGTCTACACCTTGATGCAGACGCTGATGGTGTTCCTCTTCGGCGGCACCGTACTGGCCGCGACCGACGGGCTCGCGAAGCTGGTCGTGCAGACGGTGCTGATGGTCGCCTTCACGACGCTGCTGTTCCGCTGGCTGTTCAGCGGCCCCACCGGCAATCTCCACGTGCTGTTGCTGGCCGGTGTGGTGCTGGGGGTGGCCTTCGAGAGCCTGTCGCTGTTCCTCCAGCGCATGCTCGCGCCCGCGGACTACGACGTGCTCTCCGCGCGGCTGTTCGGCCGCCTCGGGTCGGTGGGGGCGGAGCACCTCCCGTTCGCCTTCGCCGTGTGCGCCGCGGCCGGCCTCTACCTGTGGCGGCGGCGGCACCGGCTCGACGTGCTGCTGCTGGGCCGGGACGCGGCCACCGGACTGGGCCTGAACCACCGCGGGGAGCTGACCGGCGCGCTGGTCGTGGTCGCGCTGATGGTCGCGATGTCGACGGCGCTGGTCGGTCCGATGACCTTCTTCGGGTTCACCGCGGCGCTGCTCGCCTACCAGTTCTCGGGGACCCACCGGCACGCCGTCGTCCTGCCGATGGCCTTCCTGATGGGCCTGCTCACCCTGCTCGTCGGGCAGTTCACGATGGAGCACATCGTGTACGCGTCCGGCATGCTCACCACCGTCATCGAGTTCCTCGGCGGCGTGGTCTTCCTGGCCTACCTGCTCAAGAAGGGCACCCTGTGATCGAGTTCCGTGACCTGGTCAAGTCCTACGGGGACCGCACGGTCCTCGGCCCGGTGAGCGGCCGCATCGAGGAGGGCGGCATCACCTCGCTGATCGGGCCGAACGGCGCGGGCAAGTCGACGCTGCTCACCCTGCTCGGCCGACTGGCCACCCCCACCTCCGGCACGGTGCTGCTGGACGGCACGGACGTGCACCGCACGCCGTCGGCCGAGGTGGCCCGGCGGCTGGCCGTCCTGCGCCAGGACAACCACTTCACCGCCCGGGTCACCGTGCGGGAACTCGTGGCCTTCGGCAGGTTCCCGCACAGCCGGGGACGGCTCACAGCCGAGGACCACGGGCACATCGACCGGGCCCTGGACTTCCTCGACCTGGGCGACCTGGCCGGCCGCTACCTCGACCAGCTCTCCGGAGGCCAGCGGCAGCGCGCCTACGTCGCCATGGTGCTGGCCCAGGACACCCGCTACGCGCTGCTCGACGAGCCGCTGAACAACCTCGACATCAAGCACGCGGTCCGGATGATGGAGCAGCTGCGCTCAGCCGCCGACGAACTGAACAAGACCGTGGTCCTGGTCGTGCACGACATCAACATCGCGGCCGGCTACTCCGACCGCGTCATCGCCCTGCGGGACGGCGCGATCGTCGCCCACGGCACCCCGGACGAGCTGATGGACCCCGACCTCCTCAGCCGGATCTTCGACACCCCGGTCCGGGTGCACGAGGTCGACGGCCGCCCCCTGGCCGTCCATCACCGCTGAACCGCCGGTCCGGGCACGGCGGGGCGACGGGGCGCGCCCCCGTCTGTCCCGTCCGCGCTCGTCCGTGTCCGGCGGGGCGGCGGCCGCCGGACGGCCCGCCGCCCCGCCGGGCGCGCCCGCCGTTCGTGACGTGTCCCTGATCGGACTTATCCACAGGAAAAAGCGGAGTCCTGAATTCCGCGAGATCGTCATCCCATGACGAACCACAGCGAAACGACCGGATCCTCCGAAAGCGGCGACATCCTCGGGCACGACGGGCGCGAGCACGCCGGCCTCCCGGAGCGCGAAGGGCCCGCGGACCGCACCGGATCCACCGGTTCCCGCGGGCACGACGACGAGACGGGCGGCGCACCGCGCGCCGCGGACATCACCGGCGCCGCGTACGACCACCACGGCGACGCGCAGCAGGTCACCCTGCGCACTCCGGCCGAGCTCGCCGACGCGCTGCCCTACCTGCTCGGGTACCGCCCCGAGGACAGCATCGTGCTGGTCGCCCTGCACGACAGGGACGGGCGGGGCCGGTTCGGCGGCCGCGCCCGGCTCGGCATCCCCGTGAAACCGGACGACTGGCCCCCCGCCGCCCGGCAGCTGGCCCACGGCCTGGTGACGGGCGGCGAACGCCGAGGCGCCCGGCCCGAGCAGATGGTCGTCTTCCTCTGCCGCGAACCGGCCGAGGGCGAATCCGGCCGGCAGGTCAAGGAGCGGCTGGCGCCGCTCGCCCACGCGCTGCGCCTGGAGTGCGGGGCCCTCGACGTCCCGGTGGTGGAGGCCCTGTGCGTCTCGGACGGCCGTTTCTGGTCCTACTGCTGCGACAACGAGGGCTGCTGCCCGGCCGAGGGGACGACGATGGGCCTGCCCGGGACCTCGGTGCTGGCCGCCGCTGCCACCTACGCGGGGATCCAGGTCCGCGGCACCCTGCGTGAGCTGCGCGCCAGGCTCCTGCCGTGGGAGCACTCCGCCGCCCTCGCACAGGAGGCCGCCCTGGACGCCGCCGGTGCGGCACTGATCCCCCGGATCCTCGACGCGGCGGGGCGGCACGAGGTCGCCGAGGAGACGCTGGGGCTCGCCGAGCGGGTCATGGGCCGTCTCGCCGGCGCTCCGCCCGTCACCGGCGCGCTCCCGGCGGACCTGCGGGACGACGCACTGATCGGACACGACGAGGCCGCGACGCTGATTCTCGGCCTGCAGGACCGCACGACGCGCGACCGCGCGGCCGAGTGGATGGAGGGGGACGAGGCGGGTACCGCCCTCCGGTTGTGGCGGGCCCTGGCGCGCCGTTGTGTGGGGGCGTACGGCGAACACGCGGCCGCGCCCCTCACCCTCGCCGGCTGGGTCGCCTGGTCCACGGGCGACGAGCTGGAGGCCCGGGAGGCGCTCGCCATGGCCCTGGGCGCCGACCCCGATTACCTCTTCGCCCGTCTCCTGCACCAGGCCTGCAACGAAGGGCTCGACCCGGAATCGATCCGCCGCTGCCTGCGCGAGGAGCGCGAGGAACGGGGGCAGGCCGCCTCCGGCGGACCGGCCGCGGACACCGGCGGGGCCGGCGGATGCGTGCCCGGGGACGCGGACCCCGTGGGTCCCCGGCCCACTGCGTCCGGACGGGCCGCATCCGAATGCGCGGCCCCCGGTCCGGGGGAGGCCTCCTCGCGCCACCGGCGCCGCACGCGTGCCTCCGGCCCGGGCGACCGTTCCCCTCTCCGGGTGCGGACGGAAGGGGTCCGCCGGAGCGCCGGGGTTCCGCGTCCGCGCGCGTCGGCCGGGGGCGCGCGTCCCGGAGCCGGGGACCGTACGCGTCCGGGCGGCGCACGCCCGGGCACGGCGAGGCCGGACACCGCACGCCGTCGCGGCGCTTCGCGGGGAGGCGCACGGACCGACGGCCGGGGCGGCGGAGGGGGCGAGTGAGCGAACGGGGAGAGGACGGGGAGAGCCGGTGACCGGGGCGGCGGGGCCGGGAGGCGGCCGGTCCGGCCCCGCCGCGGACGGAGTGGGGAGCCGGTGGGCTCCGGCCGGGAGCACGACCGGGCGGGACGCGGTGCCGCCGGATGACCGGCAGGATGTGCCGGCCGGATGACCGGCAGGGCGTGCCGTCCGGGGCGGAACAGCCGTCGGTGCGGTCGGTGAAGGGAGTGTTTATCGTCAGGGAGACGACTATGATCGCCGCATGCCCTACGATCCGTCAGCCTTTCCGCCCTTCGCCGTCACCGTGGACCTGGTCGTGCTGACCGTGCGCCGTCATGCCCTGTGCGCGCTGGCGGTGCGCCGGGGAGAGCCGCCCTTCCAGGGGCGCTGGGCCCTTCCCGGCGGCTTCGTACGGGCCGACGAGGACCTGGCGCAGGCGGCGGCGCGGGAACTGGCCGAGGAGACGGGGCTGCGTGTGCACGACCCGGCCGCCCCCGCCCAGGACAACGGTGCTCATCTGGAGCAGCTCGCCACCTACGGCGACCCCGAGCGCGACCCCAGGATGCGTGTCGTCAGCGTCGCACACCTGGCCCTGGCCCCCGACCTGCCCGCGCCCAGGGCGGGCGGTGACGCCAGCAACGCCCGCTGGGCGCCGGTCGAGGAACTGCTCCAGCAGGGCGGTTACGGCAGGGACGGAGAACCGGTCGCGCCGCTCGCCTTCGACCACACCCAGATCCTGGCGGACGGCGTGGAGCGCGCCCGATCCAAGATCGAGTATTCGTCGCTGGCGACGGCCTTCTGCCCGCCGGAGTTCACCGTCGGCGAGCTGCGCCGTGTCTACGAGGCGGTGTGGGGCGTGGCGCTCGACCCGCGCAACTTCCACCGCAAGGTGACCGGCACGCCGGGCTTCCTGGTGCCCACCGGCGGGACGACCACCCGCCAGGGCGGTCGTCCCGCCCAGCTCTTCCGGGCCGGCGGAGCCACCCTGCTCAACCCTCCGATGCTGCGCCCCGAGGTCTGACGCGAAGAGCGCGGCCGCGCGGGCAGGCGGCCGTGCTCGGACTCACGCTCGAACTCCAACCGGGGCAGGGGAGCACCCGGTCCACAGGACGCCCGCCGCACCGCATCGCGCATTCCTGCCGTGAGGTCGGCGTTGTGCCGGGCGGTGCGCCGGGCCGTCCCGCCCGGACGGTCCGCGGCGTCCCCGCATCCCGGGTGCCGCCGCGGGCGCCGTAGTTCGCCGCGTCGGTGAAGTCCTCGAAGGGGTGGGGCTGGTGGATCCGCGGGGTGAACGCATCGGCACCCTGTCGCGCGGCACGGACCGCAGGCCCGGACCGGCCCGCGCGCCGTCGGCCGATCCGCCGCGCTCGTGCTCGACGGGCCCGCGCGGGCCCCGTCCGCGAGGGCCGACGGCTCCACGGCATGCTCCGGGCGCACGCGGACCAGGGGGCACCGTTCCGTGCGCGACGGCCGACTCCGGGTTCTTGGCGCACCCGGCTGCGTCCCCGCGTCGCCGTCCGCAGTCCGCGCGCCGCGCGCCTCTCCGTGCCGCACGCGAAGGAGGTTCGCACCGCGCGGCGCTCCGTGCGGGTCGTGCCGGAAGGCGGCAACCGCCTCCGCGTCCAGGACGGTACCTGTGCGGAGCTCGGCGGGATCGCGTTCCGGCACGGCATCGTCGTGCACCAACACGCCGACCGAATCGGAGACATGGGACCGGTGCGGGCGTTGCCGGCTCGTCCCGTCGGCGCTCCGGCCGACGGTGGCCCGCCCGCCTCCGCAACTCTCCGGCCGGCAGGAGCCGGAGGCCCTGCGGCGGGGTGGTCCGCCGTTCCGCCGCAGCACTCGGAAGCCGGCCCGACCGCGCCTTGGACACCCGGGCGGTGCCTCCGCCTCCTTTCTCCGACCGGCCTGCCCCCCGGTCCCCTCCACCCTCTTCGTCATGAGATCCGCCGCGCCAGGGGCGTCGGTACGGCTTCCGCCGGGTACCGGCCGGATCGGGCCCGTGACGGGCTGTGCCTGTGCCTGTGCCTGTGCCTATGTCCTGGCCGCGGGCTTCTTCCGGTCCGCCGCTGCCGGATCCGCCGCGGTCGCCGTCGTGCCCGTTCCCGCCACACCCCTCGTGCACGAGGTGGTGGACGGGCCGTCGACGTGCGCCGCGACCGGATTTCCGGCGCGGGCGCGGGAAGGTCCGTCGCTCCGGCGGCCTTTCGGAGGCGAGCGTCGTCCGGAGGCGGTGCTGCGGGGGTTGCCCAACCCGTGGGCAGTGCGCTGGTGTTGTCACCGACGGTGTTGCTCCGCGCCTATCTGCCCACGATCCTGCGGAACAAGGCCCGATAATGACCGTTTATGTGCACATTGATGCGTTTATGGCAGCAACTTCCCGGGTATGGCCCGTTTCCTTCCGATAAGGCGTCAATTACGACGGGGTGAGCGATCACCCTTTCGTGTGCTTTTCACCAAAGCCCTCAAGGGAGTTGGGGACGGCGCCGACAAAAGATGCGTGAGTACCCTTGCGCACACCATGATGACCGCCGCCCGCTCCGCAGACTCCGGCCTCACGAGCCCGGGCGAACTCGACCACTACCCCTACGGCGAGGCGCCCGCCGTCGACCGCGGCGGAGCCCCTGCCTGGGAGGGGGCGGACTCGGAGCTGGGCCGCGTGAGCCGGCGCGCCGCGGGCAGCCGTGGGCGCGGGCTGCACGGCCAACTCGTCCAGCAGTTGGGTCAGATGATCGTTTCCGGCGACCTGGGTGCCGACCGTCCGCTGGTGCCCGAGGAGATCGGCCAGCGCTTCGAGGTCTCCCGCACCGTCGTCCGCGAATCGCTCCGTGTCCTGGAAGCCAAGGGCCTGGTCAGCGCGCGCCCGAACGTGGGCACGCGGGTGCGCCCCGTCAGCGACTGGAACCTGCTCGATCCGGACATCATCGAGTGGCGGGCCTTCGGGCCGCAGCGCGACGACCAGCGCCGTGAGCTCAGCGAGCTGCGCTGGACGATCGAGCCGCTCGCCGCCCGCCTGGCGGCCGGCCACGGGCGCGAGGACGTCCAGCAGCGCCTGTCCGACATGGTGGAGATCATGGGGCACGCGGTGGGGCAGGGTGACGCGCTCACGTTCGCCCGTGCCGATTCCGAGTTCCACTCGCTGCTCATCCAGGCCGCGGGCAACCGCATGCTGGAGCACCTCTCCGGGATCGTGTCCTCGGCGCTGCAGGTGTCGGGCGGCCCGGTCACGGGCTGTGAACGGCCGTACGAGGCGTCGTTGGCGCACCACGGCAGGATCGTCGACGCGCTCGCCGACGGCGACGGTGCGGCGGCCGAGGCCGCCATGCGCCAGCTCCTCACGCTCCACCCCGAAGTCGAACGCGTGGTGCCCGCTCCGCGCGAGCACTGACGCGTTCCGCGGGCGGCGCGGTCCGGTCTGCCATCCCCCTCCTGTGGCAGCGCCCGCCGACGAGCCGCCCCCGTCGGACCCCGCGGGATCGTCGACGATCCTGCGGGGTCCGACGACGAGAAGGAGGGCGCGAGGCCCGAAGAGGTGCCGCCTCCGCCCCGAATGAAAGTTTTTGCCCCTTCCTGACGGCTTCTGAATGCTTACGGGATGTGACTCGGGACACGCGGAATGGGCGTAACGCTCCCGGGGAGAACACGATGACCTAAGAGGTGACAGCCGCGGAGGAATACGGACGCCCTTGAAGGCGCTGTGCATCTCCCGGCCCCCGCCCGCACCGTCGGCCCATCCCCAAGCCGGCGGTCGGCTCCTGTCCCCCGTGGACGGGGCCGGAAGCCGTTTTCCAACGTTCCGAGAGGTTGTTCGTGTCGGCCAGCACATCCCGTACGCTCCCGCCGGAGATCGCCGAGTCCGTCTCTGTCATGGCGCTCATTGAGCGGGGAAAGGCTGAGGGGCAGATCGCCGGCGATGACGTGCGTCGGGCCTTCGAAGCTGACCAGATTCCGGCCACTCAGTGGAAGAACGTACTGCGCAGCCTCAATCAGATCCTCGAGGAAGAGGGTGTGACGCTGATGGTCAGTGCCGCAGAGCCCAAGCGCACCCGCAAGAGCGTCGCAGCGAAGAGTCCCGCCAAGCGCACCGCCACCAAGACGGTCGCGGCCAAGACGGCGACCACCCGGAAGGCCACCGCCACCGCCACGCCCGCGGCCCCCGCCGGCGATCCCGCCGTCGAGGAGGAGGCGCCCGCCAAGAAGGCGGCTGCCAAGAAGACCACCGCCAAGAAGGCGGCGGCGAAGAAGACCACGGCGAAGAAGACCGCCGCCAAGAAGACCGCCGCCAAGAAGGACGACGTCGAGCTGGTCGACGACGAGGTCCTCGAGGACACCAAGGTCGCGGAGGAGCCCGAGGGCGCGGAGAGCGCCGGTTTCGTGCTCTCCGACGAGGACGAGGACGACGCGCCCGCCCAGCAGGTCGCCGCCGCCGGCGCCACCGCCGACCCGGTCAAGGACTACCTCAAGCAGATCGGCAAGGTGCCCCTGCTCAACGCCGAGCAGGAGGTCGAGCTCGCCAAGCGCATCGAGGCGGGTCTGTTCGCCGAGGACAAGCTGGCCAACTCCGACAAGCTCGCGCCGAAGCTCAAGCGCGAGCTGGAGATCATCGCCGAGGACGGGCGCCGCGCCAAGAACCACCTCCTGGAGGCCAACCTCCGCCTGGTGGTCTCCCTGGCCAAGCGCTACACCGGCCGCGGCATGCTCTTCCTGGACCTCATCCAGGAGGGCAACCTCGGTCTGATCCGCGCGGTGGAGAAGTTCGACTACACCAAGGGCTACAAGTTCTCCACGTACGCCACCTGGTGGATCCGTCAGGCGATCACCCGCGCGATGGCCGACCAGGCCCGCACCATCCGTATCCCGGTGCACATGGTCGAGGTCATCAACAAGCTTGCGCGCGTGCAGCGCCAGATGCTCCAGGACCTGGGCCGCGAGCCCACCCCGGAGGAGCTGGCCAAGGAGCTCGACATGACCCCGGAGAAGGTCATCGAGGTCCAGAAGTACGGCCGCGAGCCCATCTCGCTGCACACCCCGCTGGGCGAGGACGGCGACAGCGAGTTCGGCGACCTCATCGAGGACTCCGAGGCGGTCGTCCCGGCCGACGCGGTCAGCTTCACGCTCCTGCAGGAGCAGCTCCACTCCGTCCTCGACACCCTGTCCGAGCGTGAGGCGGGCGTCGTCTCCATGCGTTTCGGTCTCACCGACGGTCAGCCGAAGACCCTCGACGAGATCGGCAAGGTGTACGGCGTCACGCGCGAGCGCATCCGCCAGATCGAGTCCAAGACCATGTCGAAGCTGCGCCACCCGTCGCGTTCCCAGGTGCTGCGCGACTACCTCGACTGAGGTCCGGCCGCCGCGCGCGGCGGCCGGACGACGGTGTCCACGAAGGCCCGGCCCCCGTTCCGTTCCCGGGGGCCGGGCCTTCGTGCTGCGCGCGGGTGCGTCCCGCGGGGGAGCGGATCACTCTGGGTGTTCCACGATCACCCCAGTGTGAGGAGCGCGCATGCGTCGTCGTCTCGTCCGGGCCCTGGCCCGGCCTCTGGTTCTCGCGGCCGCCATGACCGTCCTGCCGGTGGCCGCGGCCGCTCCGGCGGCCGCCGACAGCATCGTCGTCGGCGGCTTCCCGGTCGATGTGGCGGAAAGTCCGTGGGTCGTGGCGCTGTCCAGCCGTGACCGTTTCGGGGGTACACGAGCCGGTCAGTTCTGCGGGGGCGTGGCGGTCGGCCGGACCACCGTGCTCACGGCGGCCCACTGCATGGGCCAGGAGGTGCTGGGGGTGTCACCGGACCGGATACCCGACCTCAGGGTCATCACGGGGCGCACGGACCTGCTCTCGGACCGGGGCCAGGAGATCGCGGTGCGCGAGACCCGGGTGAATCCGGACTACGACGGTGCCACCAACTCCGGCGACTTCGCCGTGCTCACCCTGGCCGAGCCGCTTCCCCCGAGTGCGGTCATCGAGATGGCGGGGGCGGGCGACCCCGCGTACCGGGCGGGTGCCGGAGCCACCGTCTACGGGTGGGGGGACACCACGGGCTCCGGCAGCTACGCGGGCAGTCTGCACGCGGCGCGCGTGCGTGTGCAGCCCGACACGCTGTGTGAGCAGGCGTATCCGGGGGGACCCGGCGGAACGTACCGCGCCGGGACGATGCTGTGCGCGGGAGAGACGGCAGGGGGCCGGGACGCCTGCCAGGGGGACAGCGGCGGGCCGCTGGTGGCCCAGGGGCGGCTGATAGGCCTCGTGTCCTGGGGCGCGGGCTGCGGCTGGGCGGGCAGCCCCGGGGTGTACACGCGGGTGTCCACCATCGAGCGGGTCCTCGAGTAGGCCGCTCGGTCCGGCCGAGGGGGCCGTGGAGGTCGGCCGAGGGGGCCGTGGAAGGTGTCCGACGAGCCGGGCGGCCGGCTCCCGGAAATGAGGGGGCGGCCGCCCGATGCCGGCCTGTGCCGGGCTGGCTCGTCGTCGGACGTGAGGCGTCAGCGCTCTTCGTCGGGAGCGGCCGCCCGGGGGGCGGTCAGTCGCTCCGTCTCGTCCTGTATCTCGGCGGCGATCTTCTTGAGTTCCGGCTCGAACTTGCGCCCGTGGTGGGCGCAGAAGAGCAGTTCTCCGCCGCTCAGCAGGACGACGCGCAGGTATGCCTGGGCGCCGCAGCGGTCGCAGCGATCGGCGGCCGTCAGCGGGCTCGCGGGGGTCAGAACAGTAGTCACGTCGCCTCTTCTCTAGCTCGACGAGCTGTCGTACCAGGGTCAACATCCAACCAGCCCCAAACGTTCCCGCTCGCGGCTTCTCTTCGAAAAAAATCTTCCGAGACGGCTGGGTGCTGCCGGTTGGCGGCGAATGTGCCGTAGTGCGTGTCTGATGTGTCGTACGGATTCGCGTTCTTATGGATGGTCCGCCCTCCCGGCGGGGTTGCCGGTTGTTCATGAGGACGTGCCCGGAGCCTAAATGGTTCATGCCTCCAAGGGAACGTGATGTGTGCTTCACCCCATCGAGCGATCGAACAGACATGCGATCCTCGACTAGGGTGGACTCGGGCGAGGGTGGCGTTACAACGGCTCTACCAGGCCTCTGTACCCTCTCACCGACAACCGAAGGCGCGCCCTTACCCACGAGGGCCCCACCTGAAATTCAGCGAGGAGCGAACCGCGTGACCGCCGAGACGTCCGTGCCGTCCACAGCGCTGCTGGCAGGAGCAGACCGGGACGGTTCCAACTACACCGCGCGGCACCTGCTCGTCCTCGAGGGGCTCGAGGCCGTGCGGAAGCGCCCCGGCATGTACATCGGATCGACCGACAGCCGCGGTCTGATGCACTGCCTCTGGGAGATCATCGACAACTCCGTGGACGAGGCCCTCGGAGGCTACTGCGACCACATCGAGGTGGTCCTCCACGACGACGGGTCGGTGGAGGTCCGGGACAACGGCCGCGGCATCCCGGTCGACGTCGAGCCCAAGACCGGCCTGTCCGGCGTCGAGGTCGTCATGACCAAGCTGCACGCGGGCGGCAAGTTCGGCGGCGGCTCGTACGCCGCCTCCGGCGGTCTGCACGGCGTCGGCGCCTCCGTCGTCAACGCCCTGTCCGCGCGGCTCGACGTCGAGGTGGACCGCGGTGGGCACACCCACGCGATCAGCTTCCGGCGCGGTGTCCCGGGAGCCTTCGCCGCGCTGGGTCCGGACGCGAAGTTCGAGGCCGGGAACGGGCTGCGCAAGGTCAAGAAGATCCCGAAGAGCCGCAGCGGCACGCGCGTGCGCTACTGGGCCGACCGCCAGATCTTCCTCAAGGACGCCAAGCTCTCCCTGGAGACCCTGCACCAGCGGGCCCGCCAGACCGCGTTCCTGGTGCCCGGCCTGACCATCGTCGTCCGTGACGAGTACGGGCTCGGCGAGGGGGGCAGCAAGGGCGAGGAGTCCTTCCGCTTCGACGGCGGCATCAGCGAGTTCTGCGAGTTCCTGGCCGCCGACAGGCCCGTCTGCGACACCCTCCGGTTCACCGGGCAGGGCACCTTCAAGGAGACCGTCCCCGTCCTCGACGAACGCGGTCAGATGACGCCCACCGAGGTCACCCGCGAGCTCGGGGTCGACGTCGCGCTCCGCTGGGGGACCGGCTACGACACGACGGTCAGGTCGTTCGTCAACATCATCGCCACCCCCAAGGGCGGCACCCACGTCGCCGGCTTCGAGCAGGCCGTCGCCAAGACGATGAACGAGGTGCTGCGCGCGAAGAAGATGCTGCGCGTGGCCGAGGACGACATCGTCAAGGACGACGCCCTGGAGGGCCTCACGGCGGTGGTCACGGTCCGCCTGGCCGAGCCGCAGTTCGAGGGCCAGACCAAGGAGGTCCTCGGCACCTCGGCGGCCCGCCGCATCGTGAACACCGTCGTCTCCCGCGAGCTCAAGGCCTTCCTGACCTCCACCAAGC
Source organism: Streptomyces sp. NPDC034670 (assembly GCF_055574875.1). Taxonomy (NCBI): domain Bacteria; kingdom Bacillati; phylum Actinomycetota; class Actinomycetes; order Kitasatosporales; family Streptomycetaceae; genus Streptomyces; species Streptomyces sp. NPDC034670. The sequence goes on along the minus strand of NZ_JBVITR010000029.1, from coordinate 976 downwards.
GGGACGCCGCCCAGCAGGCGCGCGTCGTCCTGGAGAAGGCCGTCGCCGCGGCCCGCACCCGTATCGCGGCCCGCCAGCACAAGGACGCGCAGCGCCGCAAGACGGCTCTGGAGTCCTCCACGCTGCCCGCCAAGCTGGCCGACTGCCGCAGCGACGACGTCGACCGCAGCGAGCTGTTCATCGTCGAGGGCGACTCCGCGCTCGGTACGGCGAAACTCGCCCGGAACTCGGAGTTCCAGGCGCTGCTGCCGATCCGCGGGAAGATCCTCAACGTTCAGAAGTCCTCCGTGACGGACATGCTGAAGAACGCCGAGTGCGGTGCGATCATCCAGGTCATAGGAGCGGGGTCGGGACGGACCTTCGACATCGACGCGGCCCGCTACGGAAAGATCATCATGATGACCGACGCGGATGTGGACGGCTCCCACATCCGCACCCTGCTCCTGACGCTGTTCCACCGCTACATGCGGCCCATGGTCGAGGCGGGCCGGGTGTTCGCCGCGGTGCCCCCGCTGCACCGCATCGAGCTGATCCAGCCCAAGCGGGGCCAGGAGAAGTACGTCTACACGTACTCGGACCGGGAGCTGCGCGACAAGCTCATGGAGTTCCAGAGCAAGGGCATCCGGTACAAGGACTCGATCCAGCGGTACAAGGGCCTCGGCGAGATGGACGCCGACCAGCTGGCCGAGACGACCATGGACCCGCGCCACCGCACCCTGCGCCGGATCAACCTCACCGACCTGGAGGCCGCCGAGCAGATCTTCGACCTGCTCATGGGCAACGACGTCGCCCCCCGCAAGGAGTTCATCTCCAGCTCCGCGGCGACCCTGGACCGGTCCCGCATCGACGCCTAGAAGACTCATGAAGATCTTGGTGGGGGGGGGGGGGGGGGGGGGGGGGGGGGAAACACCCCCCCCCCCGGGGGGGGGGGGGGGGGGGGGGGGGGGGGGGGGTGGGGGGGGGGGGGGGGGGGGGT
>NZ_JBVITR010000028.1:0-91525 GCF_055574875.1 Streptomyces sp. NPDC034670 | reverse complement strand
CATCCTGAAGCGGCTGCGGGCGGGCATGCTCACCACCGACTGAGACGGGAGCGGACGAGGAGCGCACCCGCGCGGGGCGCGGCGCACGGCGGCGCACCCCGCGCGGTGCCGTGCCGACGGAACCGGCGGAACTAGCAGATCGACTGACTGCTGTTCACCAGGCGGTTGTTGCGGAACGTCGTGTTCTCGCCGCAGGGGCTCTCCCGGATCGACGAGTTCGTCACCGTCAGGTTCTGGAGGGTGATGTCCCGGTTGTTCGGGAACTCCGAGCGGGCCGCCAGGCGGATCTCGCCGCCGCCCGTGACCGTGCCGCTCTGGGCGGCGAGGTTCACGTTGTAGCAGTTCTCGATCAGGATCGCGTTGTTGCCGGTGTTCGAGAGCGTCACCCGGTCGATCGTCGCCCCGCCGCTCTCGGAGACGCAGAACACGCCGCGTCCGCCGCCGCGCGCGACGACCTCGCCGACGCGGATGTTGGTGGCGTAGGAACTGCCGATCCGTCCGTTGCGGTTGGCCATGCGGAAGGCGGCGTAACCGGTGCCGGTGCCCGCGTTCTCCGCGTCCACCCGGGAGACCGTGGCGTTGACGGTCTGGTTCAGCAGCAGGCCCGACTCGCCCACGTCGCGGGCGGTCACCGTGCCGACGGTGAGGCCGTCGACGCCGTACGTCTCCACGGCGTGGCTGGAGGCGCCGGAGACGTAGACGCTGTCGATGCGGACGTTGCGTGTCCACTGGCTGGTGTCGCCGCGGTTGTCGATGCGGACCCCGAGGCCGGAGGACAGGCGCATGTCGATCCGGCCGAGGACCACGTTCTGCACGTTGCGCAGGAAGATGCCGTACAGCGGGGTGCCGGTGACGTTCAGGTTCTGGACCTCGATGTCCCGGGTGCCGCGGGAGTAGACCGGGGCCTGGTCGCCGGAGCCGCCGCCGGTGACGTGGATGGTGCCGCAGACGTCGAGCGCGGTGTAGCTGGGCAGCGAGATGCGCGAACCGGCGGAGATCGAGCCCGAGCCGCGGACCACCACCCGCTCCTTGCTGGTGCGGCCGGGGGACAGGCTGTTGACCGCCGCCTGGACGGCCGCGCGCAGGTCGGTTCCGGTGTACACGGTGCTGCCGCCGCGCCGGGCGGTCCAGGTGCCGCCGCTCTGCACGGCCTCCGCCTGGTAGGAGCCGTCGCCGCAGGCGGCGGCCCGGGCGGGGGCCGGGGCGGCGGTGCGCGCGCCGGCGGCGGTGGCGGGGGCCGTCAGGGTGCCGGCCGTGGTGAGGAGCGCGGTGGCACCGGCTGTGGCGAGGAGTGCGGCTCTGCGTCCCATGGGTCCTCTGCTTCCGTCGTCGAACCGATTCGACTGAATCGATTCATCCTGTGGGGGGCGGAGAGTTTGGCAAGGGCATGCCAGTGACGTCAATGGCCGCGACCGGCCCGCGGCCGGCCCGCGACGCACGGGGGAGACCGGGTCCGGCGGTACGGGAGTCGAGCGGCCGCCTGCGGGAGACTCGGACGCATGCGGACTGCTTACGACGTGGAGACGGTCAGGACGGCGGAACGGGCACTGAGGGCACGGCTGCCGGAGGGGGCGCTGATGCAACGCGCCGCCGCCGGGCTCGCCGCGGCCTGCGCGGACCTGCTCGGGCGGGTGTACGGCAGCCGGGTCGTCCTGCTGGTCGGCAGCGGGGACAACGGCGGTGACGCCCTGTACGCCGGTGCCCGGCTGGCCCGGCGCGGCGCGGGGGTGAGCGCGGTGCTGCTCGCGCCGGAGCGCGCCCACGCCGCGGGGCTCGCGGCGCTGCGCCGGGCGGGCGGACGGGCGGTGGGCGCGGAGGCGGCCGAGGAGCTGATCGGGCGGGCCGACCTCGTCCTCGACGGCATCGTCGGGATCGGCGGGAAGGGCGGACTGCGGCCGGAGGCGGAACCGCTGGCCGAGGCCGCCGCACGGGCGCGGGCCGCGGTGGTCGCCGTGGACCTGCCGAGCGGGGTCGACGCCGACACCGGGGAGGTGCGGGGCACGGCGGTCCGGGCCGATCTCACGGTGACGTTCGGGACGCACAAGCCGGGCCTGCTGATCGATCCGGCGCGGGAGCACGCGGGGACGGTGCGGCTGGTCGACATCGGGATCGGGCCGGAGCTGCCGGCGGAGCCCGTGCTGGAGGCGCTGCAGCACGCGGACGTGGCCCGGCTGCTGCCGGTGCCGGCCGCCGAGAGCGACAAGTACCGGCGGGGCGTCGTCGGCATCGCGGCCGGGTCCGACCGCTACCCGGGGGCCGCGGTGCTCGCGGTGGCGGGGGCGCTGCGCGGCGGCGCGGGGGCCGTGCGGTACGTCGGCCCCGCCGGACGGGCCGTGCTCGCCCGCTTCCCCGAGACGCTGGTGTCGGACCGGGGACCGGAGCGCGCGGGACGGGTGCAGGCCTGGGTGGTCGGACCGGGGGCCGGGGACGACGCGGCGACCGTCGCCGAGGTGCTGGCGGCGGACGTACCGGTGCTGATCGACGCGGACGGGCTGCGGCTGGCCGAGCGGTCGGCGGTCCGGGCACGCCGGGCGCCGACCCTGATGACCCCGCACGCCGGGGAGGCCGCCGCGCTGCTCGGCGCCCGGCGGGACGAGGTCGAGAGCGCCCGGCTGTCCGCGGTGCGGGAACTGGCGGCGCGGTACGGGGCGACCGTGCTGCTCAAGGGCTCGACGACCCTGGTCGCCGACGCGGACGGCGGGCCCGTACGGGTGAACCCGACCGGGACGCCCTGGCTGGCCACGGCGGGCAGCGGGGACGTGCTGTCGGGCCTCGCGGGGTCGCTGCTGGCGGCGGGCCTGTCGGCCGTGGACGCGGGGAGCGCGGCGGCGTACCTGCACGGCCTGGCGGGCCGCTTCGCGGCGGACGGGGCACCGATGGGGGCGCATGACGCGGCGGAGGAGATCGCGGCGGCCTGGCGGGACGTCGTGCGGGGGTGAGGGGGACGCCGCGCGGCGCGGCGCGGGCGGAAAGGCGCCGGAGCGCGGTGGCGGGGCGGTGACCCGGCCGACCCGGCGGCTGCCGGACCCGGACCTGGACCCGGACCCGGAGGCGCGGCGCGGACCGTGCGGCCGGCGTGAACGGTGCGGCCCGCGCGGACCGTGCGGCCGGCGCGGGCGTGCGGCAGGGGCGGACCGTGCGGCCGGTGACGCCGACGGCCGGGGAGGCCGGGGGGACGGGGGAGGCCGGGGAGTGTGACGCGGTCCTCGGCCGGTGTCTCCCGCAGGCGGGGCGCGCCGGCCCCGTCGCGGCGCGTCGTCCCAGGTCACGGCGGTGGAGGAGGCCGGAACCCGGTCCCGGTCCGGCGCACGCCGCCCCGCGCTCCCGCCCCGCCGGGCGCGCGGGGCGGGGCCGTCGGGACGGCCCCGGTGGACCAGGGGCGCGGCCCCCCTCTGCGAGACTGTGCGGAATGAACGAGACAGTTGCCCAGCGGACCGCGCACCTGCGGGCCCGTGCCGAGATCGACCTGGCCGCCGTGCGGGCCAATGTGCGCGCCCTGCGGGAGCGCGCGCCCGGCGCCGCTCTCATGGCCGTGGTCAAGGCCGACGGATACGGGCACGGCGCGGCGGAGTGCGCCCGGGCGGCTGTCGAGGCCGGGGCGACCTGGCTGGGCACGGCCACGCCGCAGGAGGCGCTCGCGCTGCGCGCGCCCGGCGCCGGGGTGCCCGCCGACGTGCGGATCCTGTGCTGGCTGTGGACACCCGGCGGGCCGTGGCGGGAGGCGGTCGAGGCCGACCTCGACGTGTCCGTCGGCGGGACGTGGGCGCTGGAGGAGGTCCGCGAGGCCGCCCGCCTCGCCGGACGGACCGCGCGGGTGCAGCTCAAGGCCGACACCGGACTCGGGCGCGGCGGCTGCCAGCCCGGCGACTGGGCGGAGCTGGTCGCCGGGGCGCTGCGCGCCGAGGCCGAAGGGCTGCTGCGCGTCACCGGGCTGTGGTCCCACTTCGCCTGCGCCGACGAACCGGGGCACCCCTCCATCGCGGCCCAGCTCGCCCGCTTCCGGGAGATGGCGGCGTACGCCGAGGGGCAGGGGGTGCGTCCCGAGGTGCGGCACATCGCCAACTCGCCCGCCACCCTCACCCTCCCCGAGACCCACTTCGACCTCGTCCGCCCCGGCATCGCGCTGTACGGGGTCTCGCCCAGCCCCCAGATCGGCACCCCGGCCGACCTCGGACTGCGCCCGGCGATGACGCTGTCGGCCGCCCTGTCCCTGGTGAAGCACGTCCCGGGCGGCCACGGCGTCAGCTACGGCCACCACTACGTCACCCCGGGCGCGACCACCCTGGGCCTCGTCCCCCTCGGCTACGCGGACGGCATCCCGCGCCACGCCTCCTCCGCCGGCCCCGTCCTGGTCGAGGGCAAGTGGCGCACGGTCGCGGGGCGGGTCGCGATGGACCAGTTCGTCGTCGACCTGGGCGGGGACGAGCCGGAGCCGGGGGCCGAGGTGGTCCTCTTCGGGCCCGGTGACCGCGGCGAGCCCACCGCCGAGGACTGGGCGCAGGCCGCGGGCACCATCGCGTACGAGATCGTCACCCGGATCGGGAGCCGTGTGCCGCGCGTCCACGTGAACGCGGCGACGTGAGCCCGCCGGCGTGAACCGGCCGGCGCGACCCGCGGGCGCGCACGCGTCCGCGGCGGGCCCGGGGAAAGCCCGTGGGGGGAGTCCGTGGGGAGGCCCGGGGGGGAACCCGGGGGAAAGAGGGGCAGGAGGGGTGGGCCGCGCGGGGACGCGGGCGTCCGTCCCGGCCGACGGCCCGGTGAGGAGGGGTACGTGAGCGAGAGCAGTGCGCAGGCCGTCACGGCCGCGGCCACGGCGGCGGCCGCCGCCTCCACCGGGGCGTCCGGGGGCTGGCGCCGGGCGACCGGCATCGCCGGCGCGGCGCTGGGCGTGCTCGCCACCGGAGCGGCCGCCGGCGTCGCGATAGAACGGATGACGATCGGCCGGGGCATGCGCCGCAAGGCCCGGCTCGTCCTCGACTCCGCGGGACCGTACGGCGCGCTGCGCGGCACGCCCGGCAAGGCGTACGCCGACGACGGCACCGAGCTGTACTACGAGGTCGACGACCTCGACCCGGACCCCGGCGCCGCCGCGCCCGGGCGCCGCCGCCGGCTGTTCGGCCGCAGGCCCCCGGCGCCGGTCACCGTCGTCTTCAGCCACGGCTACTGCCTCAACCAGGACTCCTGGCACTTCCAGCGGGCCGCGCTGCGGGGCGTCGTGCGGACCGTGCACTGGGACCAGCGCAGTCACGGCCGCTCGGGGCGGGGCGCGGCCCAGGTGGAACGGGGCGAGCCGGTCACCATCGAGCAGCTGGGGCGGGACCTGAGGGCCGTCGTCGACGCGGCGGCGCCGGAGGGACCGATCGTGCTGGTCGGGCACTCCATGGGCGGGATGACCATGATGGCCTTCGCCGGCCTGTACCCCGAGCTGGTCCGCGAGCGGGTCGTCGCCGTGGCCCTGGTGGGCACGTCGTCGGGACGGCTCGGCGAGGTCAACTTCGGGCTGCCGGTGGCCGGGGTCAACGCGGTGCGGCGGGTGCTGCCGGGGGTGCTGAGGGCGCTCGGGCAGCGGGCCGAGCTGGTGGAGAGGGGACGCCGGGCCACCGCGGACCTGTTCGCCGGGATCATCAAGCGGTACTCGTTCGCGACCCGGGACGTGGACCCGGCCGTCGCCCGGTTCGCCGAGCGGATGATCGAGAGCACGCCGATCGACGTGGTCGCCGAGTACTACCCGGCGTTCAACGACCACGACAAGACCGAGGCCCTCGCCCACTTCGCCGGTCTGCCGGTGCTGGTGCTGGCCGGGGTGCGGGACCTGGTGACGCCCAGCGAGCACAGCGAGGCGATCGCCGATCTGCTGCCGGACGCAGAGCTGGTGCTGGTGCCGGACGCCGGGCACCTGGTGATCCTGGAGCACCCGGAGGTGGTCACCGACCGCCTCGCCGACCTGCTCGTCCGTGCGGGCGCGGTGCCGGCGGGTACTACCGTGAGCGGTTATGGAAGCACCAGCGACACCGCGGGACCCGGCTGAGCCGCAGTCGTCCCGGCCGGTCACGGACAACACCGCCGAGCTGACCGTCACCTCGCCCGAGCAGATGCGCGCGCTCGGCCGCCGGCTCGCCGGCCTGCTGCGCGCGGGGGACCTCGTGATGCTCTCGGGCGAGCTCGGCGCGGGCAAGACGACCCTGACCCGAGGGCTCGGCGAGGGACTCGGCGTCCGGGGGGCGGTCACCTCCCCGACGTTCGTGATCGCCCGGGTGCACCCGTCCCTGGGCGACGGCCCGCCGCTGGTCCACGTCGACGCGTACCGGCTGTCCGGCGGACTCGACGAGATGGAGGACCTCGACCTCGACGTCTCGCTGCCCGAGTCGGTGGTCGTCGTGGAGTGGGGCGAGGGCAAGGTCGAGGAGCTGACCGAGGACCGCCTCCTGCTCGTCATCCACCGCGCGGTCGGCGACACCGCGGACGAGGCGCGGCACGTCACGCTCACCGGGCTGGGCGAGCGCTGGAGGGACACCGACCTGGGCGCGCTGACGGCCTGAGGCGTGCGCCGGAGCGCGCGCCGGGCCGCACGCGCCGGCCCCGGACCGCTTCCGGACCGCCCCGACGCGTCGCGGGCGGGCGTTCCGGCCGGAACGTCCCGACAGGCCGTCGGCAAAATGTTGCGTTCGGCGTCCCGGGCGTGGTCACATGGTGTCCAGCCCGTGGTTAGGTCTACCTAACTGCGTCCGCCCCCGACCCCAGGAGGCGCCCATGTCGGCCGACCGGAGCACCCGCCGGCCCGCACAGCCGCAGCAGCAGCCGCTTTCCGGGGTGCCGATGCGCGACCTGCTCGCCGCCTGCGCCGCGGCCGCCGCGATCTCCACCCCGCCCCGCGCCCCCGAGCCCCGGCACACCGAGCCGGCGACGGGCCGCGACGACCACGACCACCGCGGTCACCGCGGTCACCGCGGTCACCGCGAGGCCGCGTAGCCGGCGTGGCCGCCGGGCCGGTCCCGGTCCGGCGGTCACGGGACGACGACGACCTCGCGGCCGATCGTCGCGAACCGCCACATCGCCGCGCCGTCGGCACGGCTCTCGCGGACGCCACCCGTCCGTTTCCCCGGGTCGAGGACCGGGGCCGAGCCGTCGACCGCCGCGCTGAAGCCGATCGGCGTGCCGTCGACGGACGCGAAGCGGACGACGTGTTCGACCGGGACGCCGTCCGACCCGATGACGCGCCGGGACCGGGACGTGACCCGGTAGGTGCCCGGCGCGGGATCCACCGTGCCGGGGGTGACCCGGAAGGTGCGCCCGACGCCGCCGTCGCCCTCGACCAGCCACACCCGGTCGCCGCCGAGGGAGTACACGACCCGGACGCCCTCGCCGGACCGGCCGGGCAGGGCCGTGGGGCGGGGCTCGTCCCGCGGCGTCCCGGGGGCGGCCCGCGCGTCGGCGCCCGGGCGGCGCAGCTCGGCCGGGACGTCGGCCGCCGCCCGGTGGCCGAGGAAGCCGACCGTGACGAGGGCCGCCGCGGTGAGTCCCGCCACGACCGCCGAGCTGCTGCCTGCCACCGCCGTCACCCCTGTTCCGTTCCGCAACGTTCCGTCACTTCCCGTGCGCATAGTGACACGCATGCCGGCGCGACCGTGGCAGCACGTGACCGGTCGGCCGTCGCGGCCGTGGCCGGGGCGCGGGAGCCGTAGGCTGTTTGCGTGCTCTTGCTCGCTCTGGATACCGCCACCCCCGCCGTCACCGTCGCGCTGCACGACGGCCGCAACGTCATCGCCTCGTCGAGCCAGGTGGACGCCCGCCGCCACGGTGAGCTGCTGCTCCCGGCGATCGACCGGGTGCTCGCCGAGGCCGGCCTGAAGCTGGACGCCGTCACCGGGATCGTCGTCGGCACCGGCCCGGGCCCGTACACCGGGCTGCGCGTCGGCCTGATGACCGCGGACACCTTCGGGCTCGCGCTCGGCGTCCCCGTGCACGGTGTGTGCACGCTGGACGGCCTCGCCTACGCGGCCGACCTGGAGACCCCCTTCGTCGTGGCGACCGACGCCCGCCGCAAGGAGGTCTACTGGGCGCGCTACGCCGACTCCCGCACCCGCCTCACCGACCCGGCCGTGGACCGGCCCGCCGACATCGCCGGACAGGTCGAGGGCCTGCCCGCGGTCGGCGCGGGCGCGCTGCTGTACCCCGAGACCTTCCCCCGGGCGCACGAGCCCGAGCACGTGTCGGCCGCCGCCCTGGCCCGGCTGGCCGCCGAGCGGCTCGCGGCGGGCGGGGAACTGCCCGCGCCCCGGCCGATGTACCTGCGCCGGCCCGATGCCCAGGTCCCCCGGAACTACAAGGTGGTCACCCCCAAGTGACCGGATCCGAGACCCTCGTGCTGCGCGAGATGCGCTGGTGGGACATCGAAGCCGTGCTGGAACTGGAGCGGGAGCTGTTCCCCGACGACGCCTGGTCGCGGGGGATGTTCTGGTCCGAGCTGGCCCACGCGCGCGGGCCCGGGGCGACCCGGCGCTACGTCGTCGCCCAGGAGGGCGACCGGATCGTCGGATACGCGGGGCTCGCCGCCTCCGGGACGGCGTCCGGCGACGGCTCCGGTGCGGCGCCCGGCGGCGCCTCCGAGGCCCCGGTGGCCGACGTCCAGACCATCGCCGTCGCCCGCGACCACTGGAGCACCGGCCTCGGCTCGCGGCTGCTGACCGACCTGCTGCGGGCGGCGACCGCCTTCGAGTGCGCCGAGGTGCTGCTGGAGTGCCGGATCGACAACGTCCGCGCCCGGAAGCTCTACGAGCGCTTCGGCTTCGAGACCATCGGGGTCAGGCGCGGCTACTACCAGCCGGGGAACGTGGACGCCCTGGTGATGCGGCTGACCGACCCGTCCACCCCTGTGAACCCGGTGGATCCCGCGAACCCGTGAAGCACGTGAACCCGTGAAGCCCGTGAAGCCCGTGACCCCCGTGAATCCCGTCCCCTCCGTGAACGGCGTACAAGGAACCGAGACCCATGGCTGACGAACCCCTGGTACTGGGGATCGAGACCTCCTGCGACGAGACCGGCGTCGGCATCGTCCGCGGCACCACCCTGCTGGCGGACGCCGTCGCCTCCAGCGTCGACGAGCACGCCCGCTTCGGCGGCGTCGTCCCGGAGGTCGCCTCCCGGGCGCACCTGGAGGCGATGGTGCCGACGATCGACCGCGCGCTGAAGGAGGCGGGGGTGAGCGCGCGCGACCTGGACGGCGTCGCCGTCACCGCCGGCCCCGGCCTCGCCGGCGCGCTGCTGGTCGGCGTCTCGGCGGCCAAGGCGTACGCCTACGCCCTCGGCAAGCCCCTGTACGGCGTCAACCACCTCGCCTCGCACATCTGCGTCGACCAGCTGGAGCACGGGGCGCTCCCGGAGCCGACGATGGCGCTGCTGGTGTCCGGCGGGCACTCCTCGCTGCTGCTCTCCTCGGACATCACCTCCGACGTCCGCCCGATGGGCGCCACCATCGACGACGCGGCCGGCGAGGCCTTCGACAAGATCGCCCGCGTGCTGGACCTCGGCTTCCCCGGCGGCCCGGTCATCGACCGGTACGCGCAGGAGGGCGACCCGGAGGCGATCGCGTTCCCGCGCGGTCTGACCGGGCCGCGCGACCCGGCGTACGACTTCTCCTTCTCCGGCCTGAAGACGGCCGTGGCCCGCTGGATCGAGGCGAAGCGGGCGGCCGGGGAGGAGGTGCCGGTGCGCGACGTGGCGGCCTCCTTCCAGGAGGCGGTCGTCGACGTGCTCACCCGCAAGGCCGTGCGCGCCTGCAAGGACGAGGGCGTCGACCACCTGATGATCGGCGGCGGGGTGGCCGCCAACTCCCGGCTGCGGGCCCTCGCCCGGGAGCGCTGCGAGGCGGCCGGCATCCGGCTGCGCGTGCCGCGGCCCAAGCTGTGCACGGACAACGGCGCGATGGTGGCGGCGCTGGGCGCGGAGATGGTCGCCCGCAACCGCCCGGCCTCCGGCTGGGACCTGTCGGCGGACTCCTCGCTGCCGGTGACGGACCCGCACGTCCCCGGTCACGCGCACGACCACGTGCACGAGGTGAGCAAGGAGAACCTGTACCCGTGACGGTCGCGCTGATGTGGGAGGCCCGGGCCGCGACGGGCCGGGGCGGGGAACTGCTGGCCTGGGCGCGGGCGCAGGAACTCGCCGGCGAGCCGCTGCGCCGGGAGACCTTCCGGGCCCCGCAGGACCGGGTCCTGGTCGTCACCTGGTGGGACGCCCCGTACGACGCGGACCTCCCCGAACTGCCGGAGCCGGACGGGGAGCTGGTCACCCGGGCGGTGCACCGGTGGCGGTTCGAGTCGGTGGCGGCGGAGTAAGGACCGCCCGGGGGCGGGTCCGGCCGCCCGCCCGGGCGCCCGCCCGCCCGGTCGCGCGGGCTCCGGACGGGAGGGCGCGGGCGCTCATCCCTCGGGTCCCGGGCCCCCGCGCCCGCTCCCCGGTCCGGCGGGTTCCCGACGGGTCACGGCCGAGCGGGCGGGCGGCCGTCGTTCCGCCCCCGACGGACGGGGCGACCGGCCGCATGTTTCGGCCGGTCTGCCGAATGTTTTGGGATTTCGTGGTGCCCGGAAGTCTTCGTCGAGGGGGCCCACGGGGATACGATCGCCGCCATGACTTCCCCGCAGCCCGCTGAAACCCGGACACGAGGGCGCGGCACGCAGACCGCGACCCTCGCCGAAATCGCCCGCGAGGCCGGCGTCTCCGCGCCGACTGTTTCGAAGGTGCTGAACGGGCGTGCCGACGTCGCCCCCGCCACCCGCAGCCGGGTGGAGGAGCTGCTGCGCTCCCACGGCTACCGGCGCCGCCGCGCCGAGGCGTCCCGCTCGCCCCTGATCGACCTGGTCTTCCACGAGCTGGAGAGCGCCTGGGCGATGGAGGTCATCCGGGGCGTGGAGAACGTGGCCCGGGACGCGGGGCTCAGCGTCGTGCTCTCCGAGAGCGCGGGGCGGCTCACGCCGGGGCGCACCTGGGCCGACCAGGTCGCCGCGCGCCGCCCGCACGGCGTCATCCTCGTCCTGTCCGGCCTCGACGAGTCCGGACGGGCGCTGCTGACCAGCCGCTCCATCCCGTTCGTGGTGATGGACCCGGCCGGGGACCCGGGCATCGACGTGCCCTCCATCGGCGCGACCAACTGGCAGGGCGGGCTCGCCGCCACCCGGCACCTGATCGACCTGGGCCACACCCGGATCGGGGCGATCAGCGGACCCTCGCGGATGATGTGCAGCCGCGCCCGCGTCGACGGCTACCGCGCCGCCCTGGAGACCGCCGGGCTGCCGGTGGACCCCGCCCTGATCGTGACGGGCGACTTCCACCACGAGGCCGGCTACCGGCAGGGCCTCGCCCTGCTGGGCCGGGAGGACCGGCCCACCGCCGTCTTCGCCGGCAACGACCTCCAGGCCCTCGGGCTGTACGAGGCGGCGCGCGAGCTGGGGCTGCGGATCCCCGAGGACCTGAGCGTGGTCGGGTTCGACGACCTGCCGGTGGCCCGCTGGGTGGGGCCGCCGCTGACGACCGTGCGGCAGCCGCTGACGGAGATGGCGGAGGCGGCGGCCAGGCTGGTCCTCGACCTCGGCAGGGGGGAGCAGCCGGCGGCGACCCGGGTGGAGCTGGCGACGAGCCTGGTGGTGCGCAGCAGCACGGGGACGCCGGCGGGGACGTGACCCCGCGGCGCCGACGGGGACGGGCATCCGCCCGGTGGAGCCGGCCGCAGCGGTTCGAAAATTTCGGGGGGCCCGGGAGGGCGGGCCCGGAATTCCCGGAGTCCGGAGTTCCCCGGAGTCCGGGGAACTCCGGGGGTCCCCGGACTCCGGGGAGAACCGTTCCGGGGGTGTTTCCCGTCACCGGCCGGGCACGTGCGCCTGCCTGCGACGGAGCGCCGGGGGTGGTGGAACCGGGGACGACGGGACCGGGGGCGGCGGGCCGGACCCGGCCCGGCGTGCGTCGCCCCGCCCCCGCCGGTCTCACCGCACCGGGTGCCCGAGCAGCATCGTCGGGGCGCCGCCGACGCGGGTCAGGAACACCGTGACGGACGCGGTGCCGTGCGGCTTGGGCAGGACCCTGCGCCGCAGCTCCTCCGGCTCCACCGCCGAGCCGCGCTTCTTGACGGTCAGGGTGCCGACCCGCCGCTCCCGCAGCAGTGCCTTCAGCCTCTTGGCGTTGAAGGGCAGGCGGTCGGTGATCTCGTAGGCGGTGGCGTACGGCGTGCTGTGCAGTTCGTCGGAGGTGACGTAGGCGATGGTCGGGTCGATCAGCCCGCCCTCCAGGTCCGCGGCCACCTCGGCGACCAGGTGGGCGCGGATGACGGCTCCGTCCGGCTCGTACAGGTACCGCCCGACCGGTCGGACCCCGGGGTCCGGGAGCGCGGTGTCCGGTGTCGCGTGGATGCCGGCATCGGCGGGCAGCAGCGTCGCCCGCCGCGCCCCCGGCGTCACACGCGGGCCGAACCACAGCACGGCCTCCTTCACGTCCCCGCCGTCCGAGACCCACTCGGCCGTCGCCTCCGCGGGGATCGCCTCGTGCGGAATGCCGGGTGCGATCTTCAGCAGGCCGAGCGGCGCCCGGAGCGCGGCGGACACGGCCCAGGACAGGGGAGGGGAGTAGGCCTCCGGGTCGAAGATCCGGCCGCGCCCGGAGGAGCGCCGGGCCGGGTCGACGAACACGGCGTCGCATCCGGCCGTGTCCACCTCCGTCACGTCGGCCTCACGCACCTCGATCAGGTCGGCGAGACCGAGCGCGTCGGCGTTGACGCGGGCCGCCTCGCAGGTCAGCGGGTCCCGGTCGACGGCCAGGACCCGGATCCCGGCGCGGGCGAACGCGATCGCGTCACCGCCGATCCCGCAGCACAGGTCGGCGACGGACCGCACCCCCATCGCCCGGAGGCACTCGGCGCGGTGCGTCGCCACGCTCCCGCGGGTGGACTGCTCCACCCCGTTCGGGGTGAAGAACATCCGCCGGGCGTCCTCGGCCCCGAACTTCGCCACCGCCCGCTGCCGCAGCCGCGCCTGGCCGAGCGCCGCCGAGACCAGCTCGGCGGGGTGGTCGCGGCGCAGCCGGGTCGCGACGGCGAGTTCGTGCGCCGGGTCGGTGTCGCGCACCTCGTCGAGGAGGGCGCGGCCTTCGGGGGTGAGGAGCGGGGCGAGGTCGTTCACCGGCTCATTGTGGGCCAGTCGGTGGACCGTGTGCCTCCGGCCGCGGTGTCGGGCCGGGGCGCGGGCGACGGACTGCGAGGATCCGGCTCCATGCGAGTAGTAGTACAAAATGACAAAAAACGGTCCGGTGGCCGGTCGCCGGGCGGTGTGCGGATCGGCCTCGCCGTGCTCGCGCTCGCCACCCTCTTCTCCGCCTGCGGCCGGGACGAGGGCGGTGCCGAGGCTCCGCCGGCGGGCGGCCAGCAGCCCCGGGAGGCGCCCCCGGCCCGCGCCCTCGACTCCTACGCCACGAAACTGCGCGCGGCACACGCCGCGCGGGTCGCCGCCGCGAAGCGCTGGGGGCTGAAGAAGGTGCCCCGGACCGCTCCCGCGGCCCCGCGGAAGAAGCCGCGGATCACCACCCGCGAGGGCTTCGAGGTCGACGGCCACCGCCGGCTGGGCCTGCCCCCGGTCTTCACCACCGTCCCCACCGAGGAGAAGGTCGTCTTCCTCACCATCGACGACGGCGCCGAGAAGGACCCGCGGTTCCTGCGGATGATGAGCGAGCTGAGGATCCCGTACAGCGCCTTCCTCAGCGACTACCTCGTCAAGGAGGACTACGGCTACTTCAAGGAGATGCAGGACCGGGGCGTCGCCCTGCACAACCACACCCTGCGCCACCCCGCCCTGCGCGGCCTGTCCTACGCCCGCCAGAAGCGCGAGATCTGCGGCATGCAGGACGTCATCGAGGAGCGCTACGGCGAGCGCCCGGTCCTCTTCCGCCCGCCCTTCGGCACCTACGACAAGAACACCCTGCGCGCCGCGAAGGCCTGCGGCATCACCCACGTCCCCCTCTGGAACGAGGAGGTCTTCGCCGACCGCTGGGAGTACCGCGAGGGGGACCGCGAGCTGCGCCCCGGCGACATCGTCCTCAGTCACTTCCGGGGCCGCGGGGAGTGGGAGGGCACGATGCCGGACATGATCCGCCGCTTCCTGGACGAGGTCACGGCCGAGGGGTACGCGGTGGGGCGGCTGGAGGACTACCTGTGAGGCGCCGGCCGCCGCCCCGCGCGGACCGGAGGGGCGGGGCCCGCGGACGGGCGGCCGGCGGGGCCGCCTTCCGGGTACCGGGGCCCCGCCCGGCGGTCACCGACGGGCACCGCCCGCTCCCCGGCCCGTCCGGGAGCGCGTCCCCTGCTCGTGGGGCACGGGGGGTCCGGGGGCGGGGCCGTGCGGGCCGGAGCGGGGCCCGGGGCGGCGGCCTCCGGGACGGTCGCCGCGGCACCGGACCCACCCGCGCCCACCCCCGCACACCCGTGCGAAGAACACCCCCGTACCGCCGACGCGCCGCGGGCAATTGGCACTCCGCTTGACCGAGTGCTAATCGCGGTCATAGTCTCGGACCTGGCACTCCCCCCTGGAGAGTGCCAACTACGCGACGGGCAGGTCCGGCACCCGCGACGACGGATCGACCTGGTCGCCACCTCAGACAGTTAACCCCGTGAGATCTCCGAAGGGGGAGGTCGGATCGTGACGACCGCCAGCTCCAAGGTTGCCATCAAGCCGCTCGAGGACCGCATCGTGGTCCAGCCGCTCGACGCCGAGCAGACCACGGCTTCGGGCCTGGTCATTCCGGACACCGCCAAGGAGAAGCCCCAGGAGGGCGTCGTCCTGGCCATCGGCCCGGGCCGCATCGAGGACGGCAAGCGCGTCGAGCTCGACGTGAAGGTCGGCGACGTCGTGCTGTACAGCAAGTACGGCGGCACCGAGGTGAAGTACAACGGCGAGGAGTACCTCGTCCTCTCGGCCCGCGACGTCCTCGCGATCATCGAGAAGTAAGTCACCTCGTAGCAGATGTGCTCGAACTGCGCCCCTGGTCCCCGCAACCGATAAGAAGCCGGGCGCCCGGGGCGCAGTGATTTCACCCAGATTTCCGAGAGGGCTCCCGCTGCCATGGCGAAGATCCTGAAGTTCGACGAGGACGCCCGTCGCGCCCTCGAGCGCGGCGTCAACAAGCTTGCCGACACGGTCAAGGTGACGATCGGCCCCAAGGGCCGCAACGTCGTCATCGACAAGAAGTTCGGCGCCCCCACCATCACCAACGACGGTGTCACGATCGCCCGCGAGGTCGAGATCGAGGACCCGTACGAGAACCTCGGCGCCCAGCTGGTGAAGGAGGTGGCGACCAAGACCAACGACATCGCGGGTGACGGCACCACCACCGCCACCGTCCTGGCCCAGGCCCTGGTCCGCGAGGGTCTGAAGAACGTCGCCGCCGGCGCTTCCCCGGCCGCCCTGAAGAAGGGCATCGACGCCGCCGTCGCCGCGGTCTCCGAGGACCTGCTCGCCTCGGCCCGCCCGATCGACGAGAAGGCCGACATCGCCGCCGTCGCCGCGCTGTCCGCCCAGGACAGCCAGGTCGGCGAGCTCATCGCCGAGGCGATGGACAAGGTCGGCAAGGACGGCGTCATCACCGTCGAGGAGTCCAACACCTTCGGCCTGGAGCTGGACTTCACCGAGGGCATGGCCTTCGACAAGGGCTACCTGTCGCCGTACTTCGTGACGGACCAGGAGCGCATGGAGGCCGTCCTCGACGACCCCTACATCCTCATCACGCAGGGCAAGATCTCCGCGATCGCGGACCTGCTGCCGCTGCTGGAGAAGGTCATCCAGGCCAACGCCTCCAAGCCGCTGCTGATCATCGCCGAGGACGTCGAGGGCGAGGCCCTGTCGACCCTGGTCGTCAACAAGATCCGCGGCACCTTCAACGCCGTCGCCGTCAAGGCCCCCGGCTTCGGCGACCGCCGCAAGGCGATGCTGCAGGACATGGCCGTCCTCACCGGCGCCACGGTCGTCTCCGAGGAGGTCGGCCTCAAGCTCGACCAGGTCGGCCTGGACGTGCTCGGCTCCGCCCGCCGCGTCACCGTCACCAAGGACGACACCACGATCGTCGACGGTGCCGGCAAGAAGGAGGACGTCGAGGGCCGCGTCGGCCAGATCAAGGCCGAGATCGAGACCACCGACTCCGACTGGGACCGCGAGAAGCTCCAGGAGCGCCTCGCGAAGCTGGCCGGCGGCGTGTGCGTGATCAAGGTCGGCGCCGCCACCGAGGTGGAGCTGAAGGAGAAGAAGCACCGCCTGGAGGACGCCATCTCCGCGACCCGCGCCGCGGTCGAGGAGGGCATCGTCTCCGGTGGTGGCTCCTCGCTGGTCCACGCCTCCAAGGTCCTCGAGGGCAACCTCGACAAGTCCGGCGACGAGGCCACCGGTGTCGCGGTCGTCCGCAACGCCGTCGTCGAGCCGCTGCGCTGGATCGCGGAGAACGCGGGCGTCGAGGGCTACGTCATCGTCTCCAAGGTCAAGGAGCTCGAGAAGGGCAGCGGCTACAACGCCGCCACCGGCGAGTACGGCGACCTGATCAAGGCCGGCGTCATCGACCCGGTCAAGGTGACCCGCTCCGCCCTGGAGAACGCCGCCTCCATCGCCTCCCTGCTGCTGACGACCGAGACCCTGGTCGTCGAGAAGAAGGAAGAAGAGGAGCCGGCCGCCGCGGGCCACGGCCACGGCCACGCCCACTGAGCGACCCGCTCGCAGCCGGAGACCCGGCACCCCTCGGGGGTGCCGGGTCTCCGCCGTTCCGGGTCCGGCGTCCGGGTCCGGCGTTCCGGGCCCGCCGTCCCGTTCCTGTCGGCCGGTCAGCCGCGGGTCAGGCGCACCGCCGTGGTCTCCGCGACCGTCACCGGCTTGCCGTAGTCCGGGTCCGTGGCCGTCGCCCGCGCCTCGACCTCCACGTCGCCGCGCTGGAACGGCACGAATCCGGTGGGCGTGGCCGTCGCGGTCCACTCGACCGGCGCGCCCGGGACGCAGGACACCGACGTGGAGTAGGAACCGCGGATCAGGTCCCGCCGCTTCACCTGGGTGACGTCACCGGCCACGTTCACCTGGACCGGCTTGTTGCAGCTCACCGTGCCGTGCACGGTGGCCTTGCCGTTGAGGGCGCTCGCGGTGCCCTTCAGCGCGACGGCGAGACCGAGGTCGAGCTCGGCCGGCGGGGCCGGGTTGTCGATGTGCACCTCACCGCGGGCGGCGGCGGAGCCTCCCTCGCAGTGCTGCACGAAGGTGGCGTCGAGCTTCCGCACGTACCCCTGCGGGCCGAACTCCACCGCGGAGATGGTGAACTCGCCGGTGAGGGTGTTGCAGCCGCGGCCGTTGCCGCTGAGGGAGAGACCGGGCTCGGTCGGCTCGTTGAAGGGGTGGCGGGTGGCCCCGGTGTACGTGCCCGGCTTGAGGGCCGTGCCGGAGGGGGCGGCGAGGTCGAGGTACCACCAGTCGCCGTTGACCCCGTCCACGGAGAGGGAGACGACGCTGTTCCCGGCGTCGGCGGAAACGTTCAGGCGGTCCTGGGACGAGGTCGAGTAGGCGTAGGACCGGCCGCCGCTGACCCAGTCGCCCTCGTCGCCGCTGAAGCCGAAGGATCCCTCGGCGACCGGCTGCGCGTGCGCCTCGGTCGCGGGCAGCAGGCCGGTGGAGCCGGTGGCGAGGCCCAGGGCCAGCGCGAGGACGGCGGCGGCGCGACCGAGGACGCGTCCGGGAGCGGTGAGTTTCATGCACGTACCCCTTGCAGAGACGGAGTTCCCTTGCGCCGACATGAACCCTTCAATCGGCGGGGCGAGTCTGCCAAGCGCGCGGGAGCGCTACAACTGGGTTTTTCCAGGCTTCAGTTGCTGTTCAGACGGCTCTCGGACGGGGGGGCCGGGCGCCGCGCGGCGAGGACGCGAAGCGGAACGGGAACACCGTCCGGGAGGCGGGGGCGCGGGAGCGGGACCCGTCGTGCCCGGCCGGGGAGGGCGGCACGCCCCGAAGGCCCCGCGGCGGCACCCCGCCGGCCGGGCGCGTCACCTCCACGACGGCGCTCCGCCGGGGCGGCGGCGGGCGGGTGCCCGGCGGCGGGCCGGCGGACGGTGGGGACCGCCGGCCCGGCAGCCCGCCGGGCGTCACCGGCTGCGGTACCCGTCCAGGACGTCCCGGCGGAGCAGGTGGCCGAAGCCGGCGGCGTCCAGCCGCAGGCCCAGCTGGGCCTCGGTGACGCCGAGGCCGGCCGCGGTGTCCGCCAGGTGCCAGTCGTGGGCGGCGAGCCGGTCGAGGAGGTGACCGCGGCGGACCTGGCCCTCCGACAACCGGAACGTCTTGAGGTAGACGACCCCGCCCCCCTCGTCGGTGATGGCCTCGCCGATGTGGTTCTCCTGCTTGGGGCGGAAGGCCGGCCGGAAGCGGGAGAGGGTGAAGCGTCCCGCCCGGTGGACCGTCCGCCAGGTGTACGCGTGGTCCAGCAGGCCGCCGGCCATGGCCGTGTCGTGGAAACGCGCCCAGGCGTCCTCCTGCTCGGCGGCCGCCGCGCGCAGCCCGGCCAGGGAGCGGATCCGCGCGTCGTCGACGCGGGCCCGGAAGTCCGGCACCGGCGGCATCAGCGTGGCGTAGTGGTGGATCAGCTCCCCGAACAGGTCCCGCAGGAGGGTCGGGTGGAGGACGCGGTAGTCGTCGGGGTGCGGGAGCGCGAACGCGGCGGCGAGCGCGTCGGCGACGTACAGCAGCACGCCGCACTGACCGGGGTGGATCTCGAAGACGCGCAGCGCGTCGGCGAGCCCGCGCACCTCGGTGCCCAGGTACGCCTCCTCCGTGCGCGGGGAGAGCCCCTGGCGGACCGCGCGCTGCGACCACTCCTCCCAGGCGATCGAGGGGCCGCCGAAGTGCAGGGCCAGGTAGCCCTCCAGCGCCAGGTGCAGGGGGAGGAACCGCAACCGGCGCTTGGCCTCGCGGCGGGCCGTCCTGCGGTGGAAGCGCAGGCCCGCCGTGGCGAGGGGGGCCGCGTCGCCGTCGGTGGGCATCTGGGTGCCGTAGGCGGCCGCCGGCGTGCCGTCGCCGGTCCAGGTGGCGACGAATCCGTGCGGGACGTAGGAGACGTGGGCGCGGCGCGGGCGGACCTCGACCGGAACCGTCGCGTCGCCGTACAGCCGCGCGTGCAGACGGAGGTCCTCGACGGGTTCGTCGCGCACGAGCGGCACCAGGCGGACGGCGCCCCAGACCTGGGAGGGGCGGGTCTCCAGCCCGGTCAGGTCCAGTCGGGCCGGGCTCGGCCGCGTCGGGTCCGGCCGGGCCGGGTCCGGTGGGGTCATCGCGCACGCTCCCGGTCGTGGTCGCTCAGCATCCGGGCCGCGCGGGCGTCCAGATAGGCGGTCAGTTCGGCCAGGCCGGTCCGGCCCTCCGCGAACTGGGCCAGTTCCACCAGCGCGGGAAGGTCCTCGGCGTCGCGGATGCCCACGGTGGGCACCGTCGGGGACAGCCGGCGCACGTCGAGGCCGGCCGCGTCGTGGACGGGGTTGACGTGCACGACGCCGGTGCGGCGCCCGGGGTCGAGCCGGGTCCGCCAGACGCGCAGCACCTCGGCGGCCAGGCCGGGGGGCGCGTTGTCCCAGCCGTCGGAGACGATCACCAGCCGGGACGGGGCGGTCTCCAGCGCGTCGAGGATCCGCCGGCCCAGCGGCGTCGGCCCGTACGGGCGGACGAGCAGCGCGTCGGTCCGCCCGGACGTCCACAGCCCGGTGTAGCGGCCGGCGAGGGCCGCGAGCAGGTAGTGGCAGGCCAGGGCCACCGCCAGCGGCCGGCGGCGCTTGTGCGCCGAGCCGGAGGCGGAGAAGCTGTCGTCCAGGACGGCGGTGACCTCGCCCCAGCTCCCCCGGTGGGGGCCGGCCACCCGGCCGGCGGCCGCCTCCAGGGCACGGGTCAGCTCGGCGCGCCGGCGCAGGCGGTCCCCGGCCGGCAGCGAGAGCACGTAGGCCGCCAGCCGGGTCAGCGGCATCCCGGCCAGGTCCGCCCGCACCCGCGCGGCCCCGTGCCGGTGCGCGCAGTCCTGCAGCCGCAGGGTCTCCAGGCGGGTCATCCGCGGGGCGACGCGCTCCAGGAACACCTCCCGGGGGATGCCGTGCCGGGCGGCGAAGCCCTCGGCGACCGTGTAGGGCAGCTCGTACAGGGCGGCCTGCTCGTGGTGCGCCCGGCGCCACGTCTCCAGGAGGGGGGTCGCGTAGCGCCTGCGGGCCGACGGCGCGAACAGGAACGCCCCCAGCTCCTCGGTGGCGGGGGCCAGGTGCGCGTGGCGCAGGGCCCGCTTGAGGCCGCCGCGGTACTTCACGGCGTCGAACGCCGGGTCCGGCCGGGCGGACAGCCAGTCGCGCATGATCGCGCGGCAGCGGCGGTTGTTCACCCCGGCCCGGCGCAGGGCGTCGAACAGCCCGTACACGCGGTGCGGCGGCAGCGCCGCCAGCCGGCACGCGATCAGACGGCCCTCGCGGCGGCGCTGTCCGGCGGTGGCCTCACCGGCGGTCTCCAGCAGCCGCCGGACGACGAGGACCGCGTTGTGGTCGTTGATGTCGAGCGCGAGCACCCCGGCGTACAGGTCGCGGTAGTTCCCCAGCACGTACGCGTGGAGGAAGTCCAGGGAGAGCCGCTGCTCGTCCGCGTCGCCGTGGAACTCGCGCTGGCCGGTCGAGGTGATCGCCGCGTTGACGAAGAGCAGGACGTCCTCGGCCGCGACGAGGTCCGCGTACGAGTCCATCCGGTTCCCTCCCCCTGGGTGCGGACGCCGGCCGGGGAATGGGGGCGCGAGCTGCGAATCGTTGCTTCAGAGGCAGGTTCCGGAAGTCGCGCCGGAGTCCCGCGGCCGGCCCCCGGACCGTAACAGGGCGGGCCGCGGCCCCTCCACCGCTTTCCGCCGCCCCGCCGTCCCGCCGCCCGGACACGGTGTGTGAAGGTGGGGCCCGCAGTACGGACGGCAGGAAGCAGGAGGGGGCGGCGATGAGCCGGGTGCTCTACGAGGAGAAGTCGTGGAACCCGCTGGCGCGGACCGTGGAGCTCACCGAGGAGCGGTTGCGCCGGGGCGGCCGGGCGACACCGCTGCGGGAGCTGAACCTCGCCGCCATGGCCGAGGCGTTCCTGCGGGGGCGCTGGCTCGGCGGCGGCGGCACGGAACGCCCCCTGGCAGAGCTGGCGGAGGGCCGGGGGGCCGTCCCGGTCACCCGGGTGACCGGCACCACCAGGCCCCTGAAGGTGCACCGGGCCGCCGAGTTCGCCCGCGCCCTCGGCGAGCTGGCGGTCCGCGGGTGCGGCGGCCCGGACGCGGTGGCCGCCCACGCCGAGCGGGCCCGCGCGGAGGGCGTGCCGCTGTGGATCGCCCGCCGGTACGCGCCGGGCCCCGCCGGACCGGTCGCCGTCGCCGTGGACCGGAACCTGGTCCGCGTGGACGTCTGGGGGCCGCACGCCCCCGCCGTACGGCTCAGGGCGCCGGACGGCTTCGACCCCGACGCGGACGACCCGGGCGGCGGCCTGCTGCTGACCGTCGGCGACGTTCCCGCGCGGCTCGTCCTGAAGAAGAAGCGCCGCAAGTCCAAGAGCCGCGTCGAGATCCACCTGCCCGACCGGCGGTGGACGCTGCGGCGCGAGGACGCGAGGAGTTCGCGGCTGCTGCGCGACGACCGGCGCGTCGCCCTGCTGACCCGCCCCTCGCGCCGGCCGGACCCCGCACCGGACACGGTGCTGCTGCCGCTGGCCGCCGTGCACCACGAGGGCACCGACCCCCTGGACGCCGTCGTGGCCCACGCCGTCGCCGTGTCCTTCGGCCTCGGGGACACCACGGGCCTGGCCCGGTTCCGCCCCGTGCACCGCTCCCGCGAGGAGGGCGAGGACGTGGACGACGAGGCCTGGGACCGCCCCTGGTTCAGCAACCTCGGCAAGGGCCGGGAGGACAACGAGCCCGGCGGCGGCGACGGCTGGGGCGGCGACGGGGGGGACGCCGGCGACGGTGGAGGCGGCGGTGGCGACGGCGGCGGTGACGGCGGCGGAGGAGGGGGAGGCGATTAGGGCCTTTCGTTTGGATCGGGCCGGGCTCGCGGGAAGCGGGGCCGGGCCCTCGACGGACCCGGCCCCGCCCGCCCGACGGGACGTCAGCCCGCCCAGACCTCGGCCTCGTCGGCCGGGACGGTGGTGGCCAGGCCCAGCTCCTTGCGGGCGGCGACCGACTTGTTCGGGTCGATGCCGTCGAACGCCGGGTCGTAGGCGACGTAGAACGCTTCGGCGTCGGCGGCGTTCGCGGCCTTCTTCCAGTCCCCGGCCGCCTTCACCAGCGTCGCGCGGAGCTTGCCGACCTCGGCGCCCTCGATGCCCTCCAGGCTCTTCACGTGTGCGTCGAGGGCGTCCGCGACGGCCTCGGCCTGCGCCTTGTAGCCGGCCAGGTCGTCCTCGACGGTGTCCTTCTCGGACTGGTTGGCCCACAGGGCGTCGTACACCGCGTTCGAACCCGTGAGGTACGCGACCTGCTCGGGCTCGAGGGACTCCGAGGTGTCCAGCGAGCCCTTGAACGTGCCCTTCTCCGAGGTGTAGGTGCAGCTCACCGCGCGGTCACCCGTCGCCCAGCTCTCCTTGGTCGGGGTGTAGTAGAAGAGGCTGACGCCCTGGGGGAGCGCCCAGGTGTCCGGGGCGTACTTCTGCGCCTCGACCGGGCAGCGTTCGTCCGCGATCGCCGAGACACCGTCGTCGCCGGGGTACTCCTTGCCCTCGTCGATCGCGAACTCGCCGACGACCTGGCCCTCGTGCGCCTCGTCGCAGGGCACGATCTCGACGGTGTACGCCTCCCCCTCGGCCTTGCCGTTCGGGTTGTAGCAGTCGCCGACGTCCAGCGAGAACACCGAACGCTGGCGGGCCACCTTCTTCGCGCCGTCCTTGGCGCTGTCGACGGCGTCGGAGACGTCCGAGCACCCCACCGCGCCGATCGCGAGCAGGGCGACGACGGCGGATATGCCGCGAAGGGAACGGTACGGAACACGGATGGTCATGACGTGTACATCCTCTTACGTGATCTTTATGAGAGTTGCGCGCATCGTATGCCACTCCTGTGACCAGGTCGTACGGGGGTCCTCACCCCTTCACCACATCGCAGCGTCTCTGACACGCGACGGGCCGCGAAGGTTGTAGGCGGTGGACCGCTCCGGGCACCGGACGCGTGCCGAAGGGCGCGAACGGCGGTGGAGTCCCCGCCGCGGAGCTGCCCCGGGTCGGTCTCGCCTGCCGCGTCGGCCGTGGCCCGGACCTGCTGGAGCAGGCGCTCCCGGGTGTGCGGGTGCCGGTGGGCCGAGGCGGCGGCGGCACCGGGTCCCGTCGCCGGTCGGACGGAACGGCGTCGCCCGGACGTGGTCGCCCTCGCGCTCCCGGAGGGCGGCCAGTCGGCCGGACGGGCGGACGGGGGCGGGGCGCCGGATCAGCTCGTGGGAGAACCGCGTGAAGGCGCACGGGGGCGCGACAAGGTGCCGGTGAATCACGGTGGAAGCCCCTGCTTCCACCGGTGGTCAGGCCCTCGCGGACGGTTGCAGCCGTCGCGGGGCCGCCTTCGTCGGTGCCCGGCGCGGCAGGCGGAAGGCGTGGTGACGAGGGCGACGGTACCGCACGGAGCGTGCGCGTGCGGACGCGTCGGGCGAGGAAGGGTTTCGTGAAGTGCGACCGCGCTGTCAGCGGGGTCCGTTAGCTTCGGGCCATGTCGATCACCGCACAACTGCGCGACTCGGTGAGGCTGCCGGGCGGACGCGCGCTGGTCAACGGCTTCGCGCTGGAAAGCCGTGAGGGCGGCCCGTGCCGCGCCCTCCTCCTGAACGGGCACGAGCTGGAGGTCTACGACCTCCGTGAGCTGTTCGCGGGGGAGCGCGCGCCGGCGCTCGTCTTCCCCCTTCCCTGGCCCGGGTGGGACCACGGCGTTCACTCGGTGAGCCCGGACGGCACCTTCGCGGTGTTCTCGGGGCAGCGCGCGGTACGGGCCGTGGGGGCGGGAGGGGAGATGCTGTGGGAGTACCGGCACGGCTGCTGGGGTCCCGAGCTCGATCACCCGCACACGGGCGACGAGCAGGAGGTGTGCCGGGGGCTGGAGCACGGCTCCTGCCGGGTCTCGGACGACGGCCGGCTCGTGTGGGCGCACGTCGTGGCGGAGCCGGAGCCGGGCGGTTGGCAGGAGCGCTGGGTGGTCCTGGACGCCCGCGACGGACGGGAGCTGGCGTGGCTGCCGCTGGAGAGCGCGGCGGCCGGCTCGAACCACCTCTCCCACCCGGACGGCGTCCACATGGGGCTGAGCATCGGCATGGGGCAGGACGGCATCCTGCTCCACTGGGCGCGCTGGGACGGCGAGAAGCTGACCGGTTGGGACGTGAACGAGGGTCTGGACCGCATCCTGACGGACGTCCACCCGGGGCACCCCGGCTTCCTGACGGTCGAGCACTACGGAGCGGACCTGCGGCTGCACGCCCTGGACGGCACGGTGCTCGCCGAGCGGGAGCCCGGCCCAGTCGACGACGGGGACGACGGGGACGGCGGGGACGGCGGGGACGGCGACGAGACCCACTGGGACTACGGCTGCGGCTTCGTCGACGCCGACACCGTCATCGCCTCGACGGTCGACTCCGACAGGTATCCGGAGCGGGCCCGCCACTGGCTGCTCGACGCCCGCACCCTGCGCATACGCGGGGTGGTCAGATACCCGGCGGGCCCCGTCGACGGCGACGTACGTCCGCTCGGCGACGGCACCTGGCTCACCTACGACGACAGGAGCGAGACGCTCAACCGCTGGGCGCGGGCGGTGGCATCCGGGACGAGGTGACCTGCTCGTTCGCTCTGCCGGCGCAACTCCTTTCGGTTCCGGCGTGGTTGGCACAAAGGCGTCCTACGGTGCGAGCACGGGTGACCGGTGGACGGATGTGCGGAGGGGTACGGGTGCGGTGGAGCCGGGAGCGGACTCGGGTGCGGGCGTGGACGGCGCGGGCGCCGATTCCAGCGGGGAGTCCCCGCCCTGCTTCGTCCGCCGGGTGAAGCCGCTGCGGGAGGCCGCGGGGCTGACCCAGGCGCAGTCGGGCGAACGGGTCGGCTACGGCGAGGCGCAGATCGCGTCGGTGGAACAGGGGTGGCGGACCCCCGGCCGGAACTGGTCGACGCGGTGGGCCGGGAGGTGGGGGCACGGGGGTGCTGGTGGCCGTGAGGGGGGGAGGTGGCGAGGGCGCGGTATCCGGGCTTCTTCCGGCGGTACGCGGAGCCGGAGGCCCGGGCGGTCGAGCTGCATGCCTACTCGGACCACGGGGTGAAAGGGCTCTTCGACCAGCGCGCCAAGGACCGCATGCAGGGGTACGCGGACACCCTCACCGGGATCGTCCGGCACGCCGCCGAGGCGGACGCGGCGGCCGTGCGCGCGCTGCGCAAGAGCCACGGCAACGACCCGCGCAACGCCGGGCACGCCGAGTGCACGTCACTCGACGAGGAACAACCGCCGCGAGCGGGGGAACTGGCCGGGCTCGGCGGGGACGCGGACCCGCAGCAGCGGGCCGAACTGCGGCGCCTGTGGGAGTCACCGAGCCCCGGGGCACGGGCACGGCTCTGGCAGGCGCGGAAGGACGACCTGATGACAGCGGGCATCCCGGGCCCCACCATGCCGCAGATCGCGGCGGGCGCCGGCTCGGGGAGGCACGGGTCCGAGTCACCGGGATCCGACGAGTGGGCCACCGAGCAGAAGAGGGAACTGCCGGCGGAGGGCGCCGACTGGAAGGGCGTGACGGACGCGTCCCGCCACATGGCGCACTACCTGGGGAACAGCGGCAGTCCCGTGAACCCGCCCGTGGACAAGATGCCGGCGGACGTCCCCTCCTTCGAGGCGTACGCCGACGACATGGTCCGGCTGAACCAGGACGACCGGCGCGAGCAGGCCCTCGGGGAGTTCGGGAAGAACGGCGGGAAGCCGGTCGCCTTCCCGGTCGAGGCGAAGCGGTCCAAGGGCTTCTCCTTCTCCCGGGAGGAGGACCCCAACTGGTTCTACGCGGTGGGGGGCGCCGACACCGGCGTCACCGGTGCGGTGACGGCCGTTCCGGACGCGCACGGCAATCCCGGGATCGGCGTCGACTACCAGGCGAACGTCTGGGACCGCTACGACTGGGACGAGGGCAAGGGCGTCGGCATCGGCCCGCCGGAGGTCCCCGACGGGCAGACGGCCAAGCCGCACCGGGTGGGCCTCGCCCAGGAGTTCGACGTGGCGGACAGCAGCAGGACCGTACGACCGGCAGGACGCCGGGGAGGGCGGACGGCCGGTGAACGACGTGAACCCCTGCCGGGCACCCGAGCAGGGCACGAGCGGTGCCGGGGGCGGCGGTGGTGGCCGCCGCCGGTGGCTCGTCGCCGGCGTGACCGCCGGCGTGCTGGCCCTCCCGGGCGCCGTGGCCGCGACGGGATGGCTCCTCGAGGGGCTGGACGGCGCCGGTGACCGCGTGACGGAACAGGCGGCGGGCGCGCGGTGGGCCGAGGGGATCACGCCGGAGTGGATGAGCGGGCGGATGGGTCTCGAGATCCCGGCCACGGCCCGGCCCCCGCAGGCCGCGTACGAGGTCACCTCCCGCCTCGACACGGGCCTCCTCACCTTCACCCCGACCAGGGCGGAGGCGGAGGCCTGCCTGGAGGAGCATCCGCCGGAGGGCAGGTGGCTCGCACCGGCCTCCGCATCGACCGGCGTCCCTCCCCACGACTTCGCGCACCCCGGGCTCCCGGAGCCCGAGACGTTCGGGGACGGCGTGCGCTACGGCGACGTCTGCCCCGGCTCCGCCGAGGCCACCGGGGCGCCCGACGTCTCCGGTGGGCACGGCTCGTCCGTCGAGCTCTGCGTCAGCCTGTACGCACACGAGTGCACGCCGCAGCGCACCCGCGTCTACCTCCGCGCCCACTTCGAATCCGGCATCAGTCCCCTTCCCGCACCCCCGTCCCCGGCGGCGCCGGAGGGCTGAGCACCCCGCCGACGACCACCGGGCCCGCGCCCGGGGCCGCCCGCACCGTTCTCCCCCTCAGCCGTGGCGAGCGGGGCGGACCACGGAAATTCGCATGGGTGTGCGCCATATGAAGAAAGGTGCGAATTCAATGCGAGGAGCCGTGGGCGAGGGCGTCACGCAAGCGCCCCTTGAACGGCGCTTCTGTAACGGGCGGGCCACAGCGTCGTGCGCCCGCCTCGTTCCCCGATGATCACCCCTGCCCGTGTGTCACCATCGACCTCCCTTCGGCGCGGAAAGGCGGGGCACATGGCGGGATGGACCACCGATCACAAGATCAAGATCATCGTCGGTATCGCCGGGGCGGTGGCGGTGATCGTCGCCGCGGTCATCACCGGCCTGCTGAAGTCGGACACGAACAGCGTGGACCAGAAGACCGGCCGGGACGGCACCGTCTGCATCGACGCGAAGTGCTGAGCGGTGACGGACCACCGCGCGGGCGGGGTCCGGCGCGGTGGTCCGCCGTCCCCGTCGCATTCCCCGGAAAGGGACGGGGCGGGAATTCCGACGGCGAATTCGATCGAAAAAGAGGAAGAGGGGGATGAGGGGAATGAGGGGACGGGGGAATTCCCGGACGCGGAGACGCTCGCGCACGCGACGGTCCGTTCCGCCGGGGGAGCGGACGTGAGGGACGTGTCGAGAAGGCGGAGCCGGAGAGGAGCGGCGATCCGGTCCGTTCTCGTGTGCCTGCTCGTGTGCGTGGCCGCCGCCTGCGGCGACACCAACAACATCGACGCACGGGCCGGCCGGGACGGAAAGGTCTGTGTGGACGGTGCCGTGTGCGACGAGGCGACGGAGAGGGCCGGGACACCGGCTCCCCCGGACGCTGCGCCCCCGGCCGGGTCGCTGTCCGGCGACGGCACCCCGGACGAGGACGGCGCCGTCGGCGGCGACGGCGACGAGAACTCCGCGCTCGGCCCCGGGCCCGGTGACGCCGACGGGGTGACGCCCGACGTCCGCGTGCGGCACCTCACCGACATCGGCCCCGTCGGGGGATACGGGAACAACGTGAGGGAGAGACCCTCCCGGCTCGGGGGCATCGCCCTCACCAGGAGCATCGTGTTCACGCCGGTGGTCTTCAACAAGGCGGTCAAACGCCTCACGTTCAACGTCCCCGCCGGCCTGACGGGTTTCCGGGCGACCGTCGGACTCGACGAGGAGACGCTGCCGGACTACGTCGCCCACGTCGGCGTCGAGCGCCGTGACGGGACGACCCTCACCAGCCTCACCCTGCGGGCCGGAGAGGTGCACGACGTCTCCGAGGACGTGACCGGAGCGGGTGCCGTCACGATCAGCGTCTCCGTCCTGGAGTGGGCGTCGGACGCGGTGAACAGCAGGCCGCACGTCGTGCTCGGCGACGGCAGGTTCGTCAAGTAGGCCGGGGGAGGGGGCGCTCGGCGGACTCCTCCCCCGGTGTCACGGGGGATGGGGATGTGCCCGGAAGGATCGATGCGGGCGCGCTGAGGAGGGCGGGGCGGACGGCCCGGACCCGGCGGCGTCCGCCCCGGCCCTCGCCGGGGGCCGTGCTTCCCCTCACTGAGGGCCGTACTTCCGCCCCGTCCGCGAGGAGAGCCCGCCCAGCGCGCCCCGCGGGAGCAGCTTCGCCGCTCCCATCAGCGCCTTGTACCGGGGGTCCGGGATCGACAGCGACTTGCCCCGGGCCAGGTCCGCGAGGGCCGCCTCGGCGACCCTGTCCGCGTCCAGCCACATCCAGTTCGGGATGCTGTCCGTCCTCATCCCGGCCCGCTCGTGGAACTCGGTGCGCACGAACCCCGGGCACAGCGCCATCAGGCGTACGCCGTTGCCCGCCAGGTCCTGCGCCGCGCCCTGGGTGAACTGCACGACCCACGCCTTGGACGCCCCGTAGGTCCCGCGCGGCAGGAACGCCGCGGTCGAGGCGACGTTCACGACACCCCCGCGCCCGCGCTCCCGCATCGCCTCCGCCGCCGCCGAGGTCAGCCGGAGCACCGCCTCGCAGTGCACCTTGAGCATCCTCAGCTCGTCGGCCATGGGGACGTCGAGGTACCGGCCCTTGTTGCCGAAGCCGGCGTTGTTGATCAGCAGGTCGACGGGGTTCTTGCGGTCGCCGAGCCGGGCGGCCACCGCCTCGATGCCCCGGTCCTGGGCCAGGTCGGCCGTCAGCACCTCCGCCTCGATGCCGTGGCGGTCGTGCAGTTCGGTCGCCTGTTCCCGCAGTCGGCCGGTGTCGCGGGCCACCAGCACCAGATCGTGTCCGTCGGCCGCCAGCCGCCGCGCGAACGCGGCACCGATCCCCGCCGTCGATCCCGTAATCAGAGCCGTTGTCATGCCGCAAGAGTAGTTACCCGGAGGGGAACCGTCCGCTCTGTGGCTCCGCCGTGCGGGGGGTGCGGGGAACCGGCCGGTCCCGTGAAACGCGCGCCGGCCCCCTCGTCGTGCGTGCGGCGGGAACACCGTGTCCGCCGGCCCCGCAGGGCCGGCGGCGGGGCCGCGCCGTTCACCTCCACCACGTGGCACCGCACCTCGTGCGGCGCCCGGCGCACCGGACTCCCCGTCAACTCTGCGCGCGGGCCCCGTGCTTCTCCACGTACGCCCGTGCCGCCGCCCGCGCCTCCGGGTGCAGCGCCCCGCCCGCCGCCAGCAGCCGGGGCAGCAGCGCGCGGTCGGTCGTGACCGCCCGGAACTGCAGCGCGACCGTCACCTCGTGGTCCGGCCGGTGCACGATCCGCACCGCGTCGCCCGCCCGTATCTCACCGGGCCGGATCACCCGCAGGTACGCGCCCGGGGCGCCCCGCTCCGTGAACCGCTTCACCCAGCCCCTCTCACCCAGATGGCCCTGGAAGGTGCGGCAGGGAATGCGCCCGGAGGTGACCTCCAGCACCGCCTCGGCCCCGACGGCCCAGCGCTCGCCGATCAGGGCGCCGGACACGTCGACGCCCTCGGTGGTGAGGTTCTCGCCGAACAGGCCGTTCCGCAGCGGACGCCCCAGCGTGCGCTCCCACGCGTCGAGGTCCTCGCGGGCCATGGCGTACACGGCCTGGTCGTCCCCGCCGTGGTGCCGCGTCTCGCACACGGCGTCCCCGGCCAGCCCGCTCGCCCCGACCCCCTTCGGTCCCGGCGCCGCCACCCGCACCGGCCCGTCCACGGGCCGCTTGTCGATGCCGGTCAGGCCCTCGGGGTGGCCGGTGTACGGCACGGCCCGGGGGCGACCCAGATTCACGGACAGAAGCTTCATGCGCGCACGGTAGGCGATGAGGATCAAAGCGTCGACGCGGTATTCGCCGCCGCGTCAAAGGGAGGCTTATCCTCGAAGGGTGATCGAAGCCCGTCACCTGCGCGTGCTGCGCGCCGTGGCCACCACCGGTTCCTTCTCCGCCGCGGCGCGCGAACTGGGCTGCACCCAGCCCGCCGTCAGCCAGCAGATGAAGGCCCTGGAGGCCTCCGCCGGCACCCCCCTGCTCGTCCGCAGCGGCCGTGAGATGCGGCTGACGCAGGCCGGTGAGGCGCTGGTGCGGCACGCGGCCGGGATCCTCGCCGGGCTCACCGCCGCCGAGGAGGAGGTCGCCGCGATCGCCGGGCTGCGCGCGGGCCGGGTCCGGCTGGTCTCCTTCCCCAGCGGCAGCTCCACGCTCGTCCCGACGGCCCTCGCCGCCCTGCGCGGCGCCCACCCCGGCACCCGGGTCTCCCTGGAGGAGGCCGAGCCGCCCCGCTCCGTCGAGATGCTGCGCGAGGGGGACTGCGACGTGGCGCTCGCCTTCCGCTACGCGGGGGCGGCGGGCGCCGGGGAGTGGGACGACCTCGTCGTACGGCCGCTGCTGACGGACCGGCTCGTGGGGCTCGTGCCCGAGCGGCACCGGCTCGCGCACGCGGAGTCCGTCGCCATCGGCGAACTCGCCGACGAGCCGTGGATCGCCGGCTGTCCGCGCTGCCGGGGCCAGTTGGTCGAGGTGTGCGAGACGGCCGGCTTCACCCCCCGCATCGACTTCGCGACCGACGACTACCCGGCGGTCGCCGGTCTGGTCGGGGCCGGGCTCGGGGTCGCCGTCCTGCCGCAGCTCGCCGTCGAGTCCGTACGTCCCAGGGGGGTGCGCACCGTCGCCCTGGAGCCCGCCGTGCGGCGGGAGATCGTCGCTCTCACCCTTCCCGACCTCGCGCAGGTGCCGGCGGTCTCCGCGACGCTGGACCAGCTGGCGCGGGCGGCGGGCCGGTAGCCCGGACCGGGAACGGCGGATCCGCCCCCGCGTGACGGCCGGTGACCGGGGCGGGAAAGGGCGGGGGCACGCGCACGTGCCCCGGGTCCTGCAAGGGCACGTGCACGTGCCCCGGGTTCTACAGAAACGTTCCTTCAGGTGCTCGAAGCGGCGTGCCCGCCGGCCGCCGACGCCGACACCAGCCTGTTGCGCGCCCGTCCCATCAGTTCCTCGCGCTCGTCCTCGGTCAGTCCGCCCCACACGCCGTACGGCTCGCGTACCGCCAGCGCGTGGGCGGCGCACTCGGCGCGCACCGGGCACCTCATGCAGACCTCTTTGGCCGAGTTCTCACGGGCGCTGCGAGCCGCGCCCCGCTCGCCCTCCGGGTGGAAGAAGAGCGAGCTGTCCACCCCGCGGCACGCAGCAAGGAGCTGCCAGTCCCACAGGTCCGCGTTCGGTCCGGGAAGGCGGGAGAAATCTGCCATTGCGTGACCCCTTGTAGCCGTTCTGGGCGGATCCGGTGTCCACGACCGTACAACTACGATCCAAGGAGATGAAAATATGACTCATTGCGAATCTAGCCGCAGACACCAACGAAGGGGAAGAAAAGGGGCTGAATGGGGCACGGGTTGCGGCGAAAGTTCGCGGGTCCGCCGCGCGTGCCCGCTTCGTGTCCGACTCCTCACGTAGAGTGCCGAAGATGGCAGACGGCCCCGTAACTCTTTCGAGTGACCGTCGTTGAGAGTGCGAGGCGGTTGAAGGAACAAGCGCTCGGGCAGGCGTCCGAGACGGTCGACCGCACAGGTGACGATTTCGTACCAGCCTGGAGGCTCAAGGTGACGCGCATCAGCTGCGGAGGGCGGCCATGACTTCCGTCCTCGTCTGCGACGACTCCCCGCTCGCCCGAGAGGCGCTCCGCCGCGCGGTCGCGACCGTGCCCGGCGTCGAGCGCGTGACGACGGCCGCCAACGGCGAGGAAGTCCTCCGCCGCTGGGGAGCCGATCGCTCGGATCTGATTCTGATGGATGTACGCATGCCCGGCCTGGGCGGCGTCGAGACCGTCCGGCGGCTGCTGTCCGCCGACCCCGGAGCGCGCATCATCATGCTCACCGTCGCCGAGGACCTCGACGGCGTGGCGCTCGCGGTGGCCGCCGGTGCCCGCGGCTACCTGCACAAGGACGCGTCCCGCGCGGAACTGCGCGCCACGGTCACGCAGGCCCTCGCCGACCCGACCTGGCGGCTCGCCCCGCGCCGGCTGCGCTCCGCCGAGATGGGCGCCGCGCCCACGCTCACCGCGCGGGAGATCCAGGTCCTCGAAGGCATGAGCCACGGCCGCTCCAACGCCGAGATCGGCCGGGAGCTGTTCCTCTCCGAGGACACCGTCAAGACGCACGCGCGGCGGCTGTTCAAGAAGCTCGGCGCCTCGGACCGGGCCCACGCGGTGGCGCTCGGTTTCCGATGGGGCCTCGTGCGCTAGGGCCCGGCCGGCGGATCAGGTCGCAGGAAGGCCACGGTGCCTTGTCAGCGCGGGTGAACGGGGACCGGTGCGTCCGGCCGCGAGGCGGAGGAGGGAGCCGGCGCGGCGGGGTTCCCCCCTCGCCGGAGCCGCTCGGGTCCGCCGAGGGCTCGGGGCGGTCGGCGACCGGCGACGACGCGGCGGAGGGGCGTGCCGCCCCCCGTGTCCGCGACGGGATCCACCGGGCGGGCCCCGGGCCCGTCCCCCGGACCGGACCGGCCCCGGCGCACGGCGCCGGACGGCGGCCGGCGGGCGGGGGCACGCGGACGCCGCCGCCCGGGCCGGACACCTGCGGGGCGACGCCTCCGCCCGGGGCGCGCACGCGCGGAGCGGACCCGGCCGCGGGCGGCCCCGCCGGCGCGGGCCGCCCGCCCGGACGCGAGCCGCGGCACGGCGGGGCGGACCCCCGGCCGCGCGGACCCGGACCGGTCCGGACGACGGCTCCCGGGGCCGGCCGCGCGCCCCGCGGAAGGAGCGCCGGCGACCCGGCCCACCCGGGCACCGGCGGTGGCCGGAGGGTGCCCCCTGCTTGTTTCGCCGCGGATGACGCATCCTTGAGGTGTGGAGTTCCTCGGGGACGAGTCGGTCGAGCGGGAGGGGAGGGCGCAGGGGATGAGTTCCGGCGCACCTGCTCATAACGCTTCGGTGCACAACACGGGACGCGGTGCCGCGGACCCGGGATCCGCAGGGCACCATGGACCGATGCGCGACGACGAGGCGGGCACTGCCCGGGGGGCGATCGGGGCGCTCGTCCACCGCGCCGTCGACGGGGACGAGCAGGCCACGCACGACCTGCTGGCCCACGTCCACCCCCTGGCGCTGCGCTACTGCCGCACCCGCCTGTCCCGGCTCCCGGGTGACGCCCGGCACTTCGTCGAGGACCTGGCCCAGGAGGTCTGCGTCGCGGTGCTCCTCGCACTGCCCCGGTACAAGGACACCGGGCGGCCCTTCGAGGCGTTCGTCTTCGCCATCGCCGCGCACAAGGTCGCCGACCTGCAGCGCGCGGCGATGCGGCACCCCGGCTCCACGGCGGTGCCCTCCGACGAGATGCCCGAGCGCCCCGACGACTCCCTCGGCCCGGAGGAGCGCGCCCTGCTCAGCAGCGATGCCGAGTGGGCCAAGAAGCTGCTGGCCAACCTGCCCGAGAACCAGCGGGAGCTGCTGCTGCTGCGCATCGCCGTGGGCCTCACCGCGGAGGAGACCGGACAGATGTTGGGTATGTCACCCGGCGCGGTCCGGGTGGCCCAGCACCGTGCGCTGAACCGGCTGCGCGCGCTGGCGGAACAGTGACCGCCGGCGCCCCGCCCCCCAGCTGTTGAACGGGCGGGAGGTACGCCCGTACGAACATACGAAGCCCGGAGCCGTGCATGATCGTGGAATGAGACGCCTCCGCTTCCCGTTAGCATGGACATCCGCACCGATCAAGGCCATTTGGGGAAGGTGTCATGACTGCCAACGTCGACGGAGTGCCCGGTAAATTCGCGACACTCGGGCTGACCTACGACGACGTGCTGCTGCTGCCGGGCGCGTCGGAAGTGCTCCCCAACGCGGTCGACACCTCGTCCCGCATCTCCCGCAACGTGCGGGTCAACATCCCGCTGCTGTCCGCCGCCATGGACAAGGTCACCGAGTCGCGCATGGCGATCGCGATGGCCCGCCAGGGCGGCGTCGGCGTGCTGCACCGCAACCTCTCGATCGAGGACCAGGTCAACCAGGTCGACCTGGTGAAGCGGTCCGAGTCCGGGATGGTCACGGACCCGATCACGGTGCACCCGGACGCGACGCTCGCCGAGGCCGACGCCCTGTGCGCCAAGTTCCGCATCAGCGGCGTCCCGGTGACCGACGGCAACGGCAAGCTGCTCGGCATCGTCACCAACCGCGACATGGCCTTCGAGACCGACCGCTCCCGCCAGGTGCGCGAGGTCATGACCCCCATGCCGCTGGTGACCGGCACGGTCGGCATCTCCGGCCCCGACGCCATGGGGCTGCTGCGCCGCCACAAGATCGAGAAGCTTCCGCTGGTCGACGACGAGGGCGTGCTCAAGGGCCTGATCACCGTCAAGGACTTCGTGAAGGCGGAGCAGTACCCGAACGCCGCCAAGGACGCCGAGGGCCGTCTGCTCGTCGGTGCCGCGGTGGGCGCCAGCCCGGAGGCCCTGGAGCGGGCCCAGGCGCTCGCCGAGGCCGGGGTGGACTTCCTGGTCGTCGACACCTCGCACGGCCACAACCGCAACGCCCTCAACTGGATGTCCAAGATCAAGTCGAGCGTGGGCGTCGACGTGATCGGCGGCAACGTCGCCACCCGCGACGGGGCGCAGGCGCTGATCGACGCCGGTGTGGACGGCATCAAGGTGGGCGTCGGCCCGGGCTCCATCTGCACCACGCGCGTGGTCGCCGGCATCGGCGTCCCGCAGGTCACGGCCATCTACGAGGCCTCCCTCGCGGCCCGTCCGGCCGGCATCCCGGTGATCGGCGACGGCGGTCTGCAGTACTCCGGCGACATCGGCAAGGCCCTCGCCGCCGGCGCCGACACGGTGATGCTGGGCAGCCTGCTGGCGGGCTGCGAGGAGTCGCCGGGCGAGCTGATGTTCATCAACGGCAAGCAGTTCAAGTCGTACCGCGGCATGGGCTCCCTGGGCGCCATGCAGTCGCGCGGCCAGGGCAGGTCGTACTCGAAGGACCGCTACTTCCAGGCGGACGTGGCCTCCGACGACAAGCTCGTCCCCGAGGGCGTCGAGGGCCAGGTGCCCTACCGCGGCCCGCTCTCCAACGTGCTGCACCAGCTCGTCGGCGGCCTGCGGCAGACCATGGGCTACGTGGGCGCCGCCACCATCGAGGAGATGGAGTCCAAGGGCCGCTTCGTGCGGATCACCTCGGCGGGCCTGAAGGAGAGCCACCCCCACGACATCCAGATGACGGTCGAGGCGCCGAACTACAGCAAGCAGTGAACCGCGGCGAGCGGTAGCGCGCAGGAGCGGCGGCGACGCGCGCGCGGGGACACGCCCGCGCGTGCCGTGCTCCCGCGAAGGGCGGTCCCGGTGACTCCGGGACCGCCCTCGCCGTCGTCCGGGGCGGTGTCCGCCGCGGCCGTCGGGGATACTGGAAGGCGCTGCAACGCATCAGGGAAAGGCCACAGACGTGACTGAGATCGAGATCGGGCGCGGCAAGCGCGGCCGCCGGGCGTACGCCTTCGACGACATCGCGGTCGTCCCCAGCCGCCGTACGCGGGACCCGAAGGAGGTCTCGATCGCCTGGCAGATCGACGCCTACCGGTTCGAGCTGCCGTTCCTGGCCGCTCCCATGGACTCGGTGGTCTCGCCGGCCACGGCGATCCGCATCGGTGAGCTCGGCGGCCTCGGCGTGCTGAACCTCGAGGGCCTGTGGACGCGCTACGAGGACCCGCAGCCGCTGCTGGACGAGATCGTCGGACTGCCCGCCGAGGCGGCCACCCGCCGCCTCCAGGAGATCTACACCGCTCCCGTCAAGGAGGAGCTGATCGGGCAGCGCATCAAGGAGGTGCGCGACGCGGGCGTGGTCACCGCCGCCGCGCTCTCCCCGCAGCGCACCGCCCAGTTCTCCAAGGCCGTCGTCGACGCGGGCGTGGACATCTTCGTCATCCGCGGTACGACGGTCTCGGCGGAGCACGTCTCCTCCTCGCACGAGCCGCTGAACCTGAAGCAGTTCATCTACGAACTCGACGTGCCCGTGATCGTCGGCGGCTGCGCCACCTACACGGCGGCCCTGCACCTGATGCGCACCGGCGCGGCCGGCGTGCTGGTCGGCTTCGGCGGCGGCGCCGCGCACACCACGCGCAACGTGCTCGGCATCCAGGTCCCGATGGCCACCGCGGTCGCCGACGTGGCCGCCGCCCGCCGCGACTACATGGACGAGTCCGGCGGCCGGTACGTGCACGTGATCGCGGACGGCGGCGTCGGCTGGTCCGGCGACCTGCCCAAGGCGATCGCCTGCGGAGCCGACGCGGTGATGATGGGCTCCCCGCTCGCCCGCGCGACCGACGGCCCGGGCAGGGGCAACCACTGGGGCATGGAGGCGGTCAACGAGGAACTGCCGCGCGGCAAGAAGGTCGACCTCGGCACGGTCGGCACCCTGGAGGAGATCCTCACCGGCCCGTCCCACACGCCCGACGGCTCGATGAACCTCTTCGGCGCCCTGCGCCGCGCGATGGCCACCACCGGCTACAGCGAGCTGAAGGAGTTCCAGCGCGTCGAGGTGACGGTGGCGGACTCGCAGCACCGGCGGTGATCCTCCCGCGCCGCGGGAAGGGGCCGGTCACCCGGACGGGGTGACCGGCCCCTGCGCGTGCGGGGGCGGGGGCGCCCGTGGGACGCCACCGCGAGCCCGTCCGCTGGGACCGGATCCGTCTTCGGGCGGTGAAGTGCCGGAGGAGCGGTGAAGTGCCGGAGGAGGTGGACCCCGCGGACCTTCGGACGGTGAGCGGCCGCCCCCACGAAGACCGGGGGCGGACACCCGTGCGTCCTCCCGGAGCCTGCCGCAGCCGGCCCCTGCGGTGGGCTCCACCGGTTGCCCGACGGTACCGGCGCCGCGGCCCGGTCACCACCGGCCCCGGGGCACGGCCCCGCTCCGGGCGCCCCCGCTCACAACCGGTGCGCCACCCCCGTGGGCGTCGCCCCCCGCGTGTCCAGCAGCAGCTGGGCCTTCACCGACAGGCCCTGCAGGTCGTAGGTGCGGTGCGGCTGGAGCAGGATCGTCAGGTCGGCGTCGGCGGCGGCCTCGTAGAGGGAGTCGGCGCGGGGGAGCGGGCGGTCGAGGACGCTCCAGGCCGGCACGTGCGGGTCGTGGTAGCTGACGGACGCGCCGAGCTCCATCAGCCGGAGCGCGATCTCCTGGGCGGGGGAGCCCTGCAGGTCGGCGAGGTCGGCCTTGTAGGTGACGCCGAGGAGGAGCACGCGGGCGCCCCGCGCGGACTTGCCGTGCTCGTTGAGGAGCGCGGCGGCGCGCTGGACGACGTAGTGCGGCATCCGGCCGTTGACCTGCTGGGCGAGTTCCGCCATGCGCAGGGTGCGGCCCGTGTGGGCGGTCAGGTCCTGGGGCACGGTGTGGCCGCCGACGCCGGGGCCGGGGCGGAAGGCGAGGAAGCCGAAGGGCTTGGTCTCCGCGCAGCGGATGACGTCCCACAGGTCGACGCCCAGGTCGTGGCAGAGCACGGCCATCTCGTTGACGAGGGCGATGTTGACGTGCCGGAAGTTGGCCTCCAGCAGCTGCACGGTCTCCGCCTCGCGCGGGCCCCGCGCGCGGACCACCTTGTCGGTGAGCCGTCCGTAGAAGGCGGCGGCCGACTCGGTGCAGGCGGGGGTGAGGCCGCCGATGACCTTCGGGGTGTTGGCGGGGGTGAAGTCGCGGTTGCCGGGGTCGACGCGGCTGGGGGAGTGGGCGAGGTGGAAGTCGCGGCCCGCGCGGAGTCCCGAGCCCGACTCGAGCAGGCGCAGGAGGGGGCCCTCCGTCGTCCCGGGGAGCACGGGGGACTCGAGGATCACCGTGGTGTGCGGGCGCAGCCGGGCGGCGAGCGTGCGGGCGGCCGTCTCGACCTGGCTCAGGTCCGGCCCACCGTCCGTGCCGCGCGGGGCCGGTGCGCAGATGACCGCGGTGCGCACCCGGCCGAGCTCGGCGGCGTTGGTCGTCGTGCGGAAGCCCTGGGCGAGCATGCGGCGCTGTTCGGCGGGGGTGAGGAAGCCCGCCTCGGGGCCGGTCCGGTAACCGATGGTGGGGATGCCGGCGGCGACGGCGGCCTGGGCCAGGGGCAGGCCGTACGGTCCGAGTCCGATGACGGCGAGATCTGCGGGCATGGCGTGGGCCGTCCTTCCCAGTAGCCGAAGCGGGACAGGTGCGCAAGCCCTGTGGACAGGACGGGCGAGCGCAATGTCAGACTAGGAGTAAATATGACCGATATGTGGGATTGATCGGCCGAGTTTCGGTGAGTCGTCCCGCGAGTCGTCCACAGGTGGGGGCGCGTGGTGGCCGAAGTCGGGCAAGCCGGTCAGAATTCGGGCATGAGTGAGGGGGACCGGGCTTCGCCCGACGGGCGCGGCCCACGCGACCGATGAGCGGGAGGCAGCGGTGAGGACAGCGGCACTGGGGCCGGCGCAGCGCGCCGAGGCACTCGCGTCCATGGCCGAGCACGAACTGGACGTGTTGGTGGTGGGCGGCGGTGTGGTCGGCGCGGGCACCGCGCTCGACGCCGCGACCCGCGGCCTGTCCACGGGGCTGGTCGAGGCGCGTGACTGGGCGTCGGGCACCTCCAGCCGGTCCAGCAAGCTGATCCACGGCGGCCTGCGGTACCTGGAGATGCTCGACTTCGCGCTCGTGCGGGAGGCGTTGAAGGAACGCGGCCTGCTGCTGGAGCGGATGGCCCCGCACCTGGTGCGGCCGGTGCCGTTCCTGTACCCGTTGCGGCACAGGGGCTGGGAGCGGCTGTACGCCGGGTCGGGCGTCGCGCTCTACGACGCCATGTCGATGGCCCGCGGCCACGGGCGGGGCCTGCCCCTGCACCGTCACCTGAGCCGCCGTCACGCGCTGCGGACCGCCCCCTGCTTGAAGAAGGACGCGCTGGTCGGCGCGTTGCAGTACTACGACGCCCAGGTGGACGACGCCCGGTTCGTGGCGACGCTCGTGCGCACGGCCGCGGCGTACGGCGCGCAGGCCGCCAACCGGGCGCGGGTGACCGGTTTCCTGCGCGAGGGCGAACGGGTCGTCGGCGCCCGGGTGCAGGACGTCGAGGGCGGCGGCGAGTACGAGGTCCGCGCCCGGCAGGTCGTCAACGCCACCGGCGTGTGGACCGACGACACCCAGGCGATGGTCGGGGAGCGGGGGCGGTTCCACGTCCGGGCCTCCAAGGGCATCCACCTGGTCGTCCCCAAGGACCGCATCCACTCCACGACCGGTCTCGTCCTGCGCACCGAGAAGTCCGTGCTGTTCGTCATCCCCTGGGGCCGGCACTGGATCGTCGGGACCACGGACACCGACTGGGACCTCGACAAGGCGCACCCGGCCGCGTCCAGCGCGGACATCGACTACCTGCTGGAACACGTCAACTCGGTGCTCGCGGTCCCGCTCACCCGGGACGACGTCGAGGGCGTGTACGCCGGCCTGAGGCCCCTGCTCGCGGGGGAGTCGGACGCCACCAGCAAGCTGTCGCGCGAGCACACCGTGGCCCATCCCGTGCCGGGGCTCGTCGTGGTGGCGGGCGGCAAGTACACGACGTACCGGGTCATGGCCGAGGACGCGGTGGACGCGGCGGTGCACGGCCTCGACCTGCGCGTCGCCGACTGCGTCACCGAGGACACGCCGCTGGTGGGCGCCGAGGGGTACCGGGCGCTGTGGAACGCGCGGGCGCGGATCGCCGCGCGCGCCGGACTGCACACGGTGCGGGTGGAGCACCTGCTCAACCGCTACGGGACGATGGCGCAGGAGGTCCTGGACCTCATCGCCTCGGACCCCTCGCTGGGCGAGCCGCTGCAGGCCGCCGACGACTACCTGCGCGCCGAGGTCGTCCATGCCGCCTCGCACGAGGGGGCGCGGCACCTGGACGACGTGCTGACGCGGCGCACCCGCATCTCGATCGAGACGTTCGACCGGGGGACGCGCAGCGCGCGGGAGGCCGCCGAACTGATGGCCCCGGTGCTGGGCTGGGGCGAGGACCAGATCGAGCGCGAGGTGCGGCACTACGAGAAGCGGGTCGAGGCCGAACGGGAGTCGCAGCGGCAGCCCGACGACCTGACGGCGGACGCGGCACGCCTGGGGGCCCCGGACATCGTGCCGTTGTAGGAGCCGGCCCGGAGCACCCGCATCACTCGAACGGGTGCGGCGAGTCGGGATCTCCGTCCGTCATCCGGTCGTTCCACGGGTGCGGGGCGGAACTTAGCCGCGGGCGCGGCGGGTTCGGGGCCGGAGTGCGCCCCCGTGCCCGTGGCGACCCGGAAGGTGAGGGCGCGCCGGCCGTCCCGCGCGGGGACGGCGGCTCACCGCCGGGAGGGCGGAACGAGGGGCGCACGGGAACGGCCGGGAGGGCTCGGAACGGCGGCGCCCCGGCTCCCGCATCGCCGGAGTCCCACCGCGCGGGCGGGCGGAACCACGCCTTCGTCCGGGCTCCGCGCACCCGGGGCCCGGCACACCGCCAGAGGCACCCTGGGCGTCGACCACTTGTCGGGTGAGGGACAATGAAGGCTCTGTCAGGGCGGGTTGCATGAGGGGACGCATGTCGGAGGCGGAGCGGGCGGGGACATCCCGTCAGAACAAGGGCGCACGTCTCCTCGCCGGGCGGTACCGGCTGGGAGACGTGCTCGGCCGCGGCGGCATGGGGACGGTGTGGCGGGCCGAGGACGAGACCCTGGGCCGTACCGTCGCCGTCAAGGAGCTCCGGTTCCCGGCGAACATCGACGAGGAGGAGAAGCGGCGGCTGATCACGCGGACGCTGCGCGAGGCCAAGGCCATCGCGCGGATCCGCAACAACAGCGCCGTGACCGTCTTCGACGTGGTCCAGGAGGACGACCGGCCCTGGATCGTGATGGAACTCGTCGAGGGCAAGTCGCTCGCCGAGGCCATCCGGGAGGACGGCCTGCTGGAGCCGAAGCGCGCCGCCGAGGTCGGGCTGGCCGTGCTCGACGTGCTGCGCTCCGCGCACCGCGAGGGCATCCTGCACCGCGACGTGAAGCCGTCGAACGTGCTGATCGCCGACGACGGCCGGGTGGTGCTCACCGACTTCGGCATCGCCCAGGTCGAGGGCGACCCGTCCATCACCTCGACCGGCATGCTGGTCGGCGCGCCCTCCTACATCTCCCCGGAGCGGGCCCGCGGGCACAAGCCGGGCCCGGCGGCCGACCTGTGGTCGCTCGGCGGGCTGCTGTACGCGGCGGTGGAGGGATCGCCGCCGTACGACAAGGGATCCGCGATCGCGACGCTCACGGCGGTGATGACCGAGCCGCTCGAGGAGCCGAAGAACGCGGGACCGCTCCGGGACGTCATCCACGGGCTGCTCACCAAGGACCCCGCCCAGCGGCTCGACGACGCCGGGGCCCGGGCGATGCTGAACGCCGTCATCCACGCGCCGGAGACCGGATCGGGGCCCGCGGACGCGACGAAGGTCGTGCCGCTGCCGGAGCAGCCCGGTGGGCGGGGCGACGCCGGGAGCGGGCAGGGCGAGGAGCCCGGGGAGAGGCTGCGGGGCGCGCTGCGCTCCGTGCGGAAGGCGGCCGCGGTCGCCGGTTCGGCCGGAGCGGCGGCCACGACCCGCGCCAAGTCCGGCGGTGCGAGCGCGTCTTCGGGAACCGGCGGGGCCGCCGGCTCCCGGGCGGCGGGGGCGTCGTCCGCCTCCGCCCCGGCCACGGCGCGGACGACCGCGCAGAACGCGCCGGCCCCGGGCGGGCGGAGTTCGGGATGGCCGGTGATGACGCCGCCGGACCTGCCGGCGAGGCCCGTGCCGAAGGCGTCGCTCACCGACGTCGTGCCGCGGCGGACGCTGGTGATCATCGCGGTGGCCGTGGTGCTCGCCGTCCTCGGCGCCGTGCTGTTCTTCACGCTCGGCGGTGACGACGAGAAGGGCCAGGGGGCGAAGGGGAACGGCGGGGTCGTCGCGAGCGAGACGCCGAGCGCGGACACCAGGAGCGACGAGGGCGACGGCACCCGCACCGACGGCACGGCGAGCGAACCGGCGGGCGGGGAGGCCGGTTCGGCGACGGGCCCCTCGGAGACCGGCGACGGAGCGGGCGGCTCCGGCGACTCCGACGCCCCGGCGGACCCGGACGGCTCCGCCGGGGACGGCGGCGCCCCGGTGAAGGTGACGCACCAGGGGAAGCAGGGGTACTCGATCGGTCTGCCCGAGGGCTGGAAGTACCGGTCGACGGGGAGCGCCGGGGACCGGTTCACCGGGCCCGACGGACAGAAGCTGCTCGTCGCCTGGACGTCCACCCCGAAGGACGACCCCGTGGCGGACTGGAAGAACCAGGAACGCTACATGGTGCGTTCGCAGTACCGGAAGATCCGCATCGAGGGGGTGGAGTACCGGGGGTGGAACACGGCCGACTGGGAGTTCACCTACGTGGAGAGCGGGACGAAGTACCGGACCATCGACCGGGGGTTCGTCGTCGACGGCCGGGTCGGCTACGCGCTGATGTACACGGCCGAGGCCGACCGGTGGGACGACGAGCTGCGCAAGGACACCTGGCGGACGCTGACGGAGTCGTTCCGACCCAGGTCCTGAGCATGAGCGGGACGGAGAAGGGGAAAGGAGATGTGGCATCCCCTCTCTGCGGGTTGCCTCCGGCACGTATCGTGAGTGCTCGCGGACCGTACGAAGCCGGAACGGCCCGTTGGGCGAACGGAACTGACCGACCGTACGGCCGGGGGAGGCAACGTGGAGGACTACGCGGGACGGGTGCTCGCCGACCGCTACCGCCTGCCGCTGCCGCCCTCCGACGCGTACGAACTCACCGAGACGCCCGCCT
Organism: Streptomyces sp. NPDC034670; assembly: GCF_055574875.1. Lineage (NCBI taxonomy): Bacteria > Bacillati > Actinomycetota > Actinomycetes > Kitasatosporales > Streptomycetaceae > Streptomyces > Streptomyces sp. NPDC034670. The sequence goes on along the minus strand of NZ_JBVITR010000028.1, from coordinate 48,337 downwards.
TCGACACCTACAGCGGCCAGGAGGTCCTGGTCCGGCAGATCCCGCTGCCGGAGGTCGTCGAGGCCGAGGTGCTCGACGCGGAGGGACTGCCCGACGGTTTCACGGCCCGTGACGGGGGCGCGCGACGCGGCCCCGGGCCCGCGGGCGTGCGGCGGCCCACCGACCCGGTCGTGCGGCGCGCGGTCGAGGCCGCGCAGGCGGCGGCCGCCCTTCCCGACCATCCGCGGCTGGACCAGGTCTTCGACGTGTTCGCGGAGGGCGGTTCGCTGTGGATCGTCAGCGAGCTGGTGGCCGCGCGTCCGCTGGCGGCCCTGCTCGCGGAGAAACCGCTGTCCCCGTACCGGGCCGCGGAGGTCGCCTCCGACGTGCTGACGGCCCTGCGGGTGCTGCACTCCCACGGCTGGGTGCACCGCAACATCACCGCGCGCACCGTGCTCGTCTGCGACGACGGCCGGGTGATGCTGACCGGTCTCGCGGTCGGCGCGGCGGAGGAGGCGCTGTGCGGCTACGACCCGGTGCCGGCCCCGGACGAGGAGCCCGGTGGAGGGGCCGGCGAGCGGCCGGGGGCGGTCGGGGCCCTGGGTCCGGTGGCGCCCGCGGGGACGCCGGACCCGGGGCGCGGCCCGTCCTGGCCACCCGGGTTCGCCGCACCCCACGACCCCGACGCCGCACGCCGGGCCGCCATCGAGGCCCGGGCCGGCCGGCTGCCCTCGGGCGGGACGGACACGGCGGGCGGCGGCTCCGCCGCGGCTGCCCCGCGGGCCCTGGACAGCGCGGGGGACGTGCGGGCGGCTCGGGCGGGCGCGATCGCCGCGTACCGGGCGGGCGCCCGTGCCGCCGCCCGGGTGCAGGAGGCCCGGCAGAACGGACGGGCCGCCCTGCCCGGAGCCCGGCCCGCCCCCGAGGGCGACGTCCCGGCCCCCGCCCCGCACGGCCGCGGCGCCGCGCCGTCGCCGTACGTCCCGGAGCAGGGCGTCGGGGGCGCGGACCGGGCGGCCGGCGCGGCCGCGCCGGGGCGGACGGCCGACCCCTACGGCGTGGGCGCCGTGGCGGCCGGCCGCGGCCTCGAACCCGCGGCCGACGTGCCGGGGCCCGGCACGGCCGCCCCGCCCGCCCGGTGGGACGACCCGGTGGCCCGCCCGCCCGCGCACCGCGGTCCGGCCACCGCGCTGGCCGCCGAGCGGGCGCGGCAGACCCGGATGGCCGTCGTCGGGCCCGTGACGGAGCGGTGGGCGCCGGAGCAGGCCGGTCCCGTGCACGAGAACTGGCAGCTGGCCGCACCGATCGGGCCCGCGACCGACCTGTGGGCGCTGGGCGCGCTGCTGTTCCGGGCGGTCCAGGGGCACGCGCCGTACCCGGAGGAGTCGACGGCCGAGCTGGTGCAGATGGTGTGCGCCGAGCCGCCCGCGTTCGCCGAGGAGTGCGGACCGCTGCGGCCGGTCGTGGAGTCGCTGCTGCGTCAGGACCCCACCGAACGGCCCGACTTCGAGGAACTGCGCGGCTGGCTGCGCTCGCTGGTGCGGTCGGCGCCCGAACCGGAGGCCGGCCTGCACGTCATCACGGCGCCGCCCGTCGACGCGAGCCGGCTGCCGGTCGTACGGCGGCGGGGCGAGCTGGTGCGCAGGCGGCGCGCCGGACTGCCCGCGCACCACGGACGGCACAAGCGCGCCAGGAAGCGGGAGCGTTCACCGCGCCGGCTGGGCCGCACCCTGCTCCTGCTGGTGCTGCTCGCCATGGCCGCGGCGATCGCGTACGCCGTGCTGTTCCTGCCGAAGGCCGGCGAGGAGACCCCGGGCACGGCCGACCGCACCGGAGCGACCGGTGAGAACCGGGCCCCGGGCACCGACGGCGGGGCGGCGGACGGCCGGACCTCGCCGGAGCCGGGCGGCGGCTCCGGGGACGGCTCGAAGGAGCCCTCCGGGGCGGCCCCCGGGGAGTCGTCCGCCTCCACCGGGGCGCAGACCACCGGACCCGGGGCCGCCGACGGCTTCACGCTGCGCGAGGACCCCGAGGGTTTCCGGGTCGCCGTCGCCGAGGGCTGGGCGCGCACCGGGAAGAACGGCAGCGGCCAGGTCGTCTACTCCCGGGGCGCCTTCGAGCTCATCGTCGTACCCGGCCGGGACAGCGCGGCGCGGTACGGCAGCGACCCCATGGCCTACCAGCGGGACGACGAGCGCGAACTCCAGCCGTACCGCGACTCCAGCTGGGCCACCTCCACCGGTCTGAAGACCATCGAGGTGGGCGGACGGACCATGGCCGAGGGGCAGTTCACCTGGACCGGCGGCGACGGTGAGGAACTGTACGTCCGCAACCTCGCGGCGCTGATCGACGGCCGCTACCACGTGGTGCAGGTGCGCGGGCCCGAGGCCGAACGGGACGAGGTGACGCGGCTGTTCGAGCAGGCCGCGGCGACCTACCGGTTCACCGGCTGACGGCCCCTCACCACGGGTCCCCGCGTGTTCCCGCCCGGCCGCGCGCACGCTTCGGCCGTCTCCCGCCTCCCACGGCGGCGACCATCACAGTGCGGTCTCCATGGCACCCCGTCGGTTCCCCGGAGCGAAGCGGGTACTTACCCTGGCCCTGTCAAGAACATTGCGGGGCAACGTGAATCAGATGCAGGGCCTGCTCGTGGCGGGCCGCTACCGGCTCGGCGACGCCATCGGCAGCGGTGGCATGGGCCGGGTATGGCGTGCGCACGACGAGGTGCTGCACCGGTCCGTCGCCGTCAAGGAACTGACCGCCGCGCTCTACGTCCCCGACGGCGAGCGGGCCGTGCTGCTGGCGCGCACCCGCGCGGAGGCGCGGGCGGCCGCGCGGATCAACCACTCCGCCGTCGTCACGGTGCACGACGTGCTGGAGCACGACGGCCGGCCGTGGATCGTGATGGAGCTGGTCGAGGGCCGTTCGCTGGCCGACGCGGTGGAGGAGCGGGAGCGCGTCGAGCCCCGCGAGGCCGCGCGCGTCGGCCTGTGGGTGCTGCGCGCGCTGCGCGCCGCGCACACCGCCGGCGTGCTGCACCGCGACGTCAAGCCCGGCAACGTCCTGCTCGGCCGGGACGGCCGGGTGCTGCTCACCGACTTCGGCATCGCGCAGATCGACGGCGACGCGGCCATCACCCGCACCGGGGAGGTCGTCGGATCGGTCGACTACCTCGCGCCCGAGAGGGTGCGCGGCCACGACCCCGGCCCCTCCTCCGACCTGTGGGCGCTCGGCGTGACGCTGCACACGGCGGTGGAGGGCCGATCGCCGTTCCGCCGCACCTCGCCGCTGACCACCATGCAGGCGATCGTCGAGGAGGAGGCCCCCGAACCGCTCCACGCCGGCCCGCTCGCACCCGTCATCGGGGCGCTCCTGCGCAAGGATCCGGCCGACCGGCCCGACGCGGCCGAGACCGAGCGGATGCTCGCCGAGGCGGCGCAGGGACGCCGGCCGGACCCGCCACGGGCGCACGCGCCGACGCGGCCCGTCGCCGCTCACCCGCCGGTGCCGCGCGGGACCCGGCCGGACACCTCCCTGCCCCCGCAGGTCCCGATGGTGACCGGCCCCACGGCCGTGCACCCGCCGCGTCCGCCGGCCGGAGCCGCGCCCCGCCGCCGGGGACGCCTGGTCGCGCTGGTCGTCGCCCTGGCCGCGATCGTCGGCGGCGGGACCGCGGTGGTGCTGCAGCAGGGGGACGAGGGCGGGGGCGGCGCCGCCGCGGCCGCCTCCGGCACCCCGGCCGCGTCCGGCACCGCGGGCAGCGGGCCCCCGGACGGCCTCCCGGAGGGCTGGGTGCGCCGCACCGACCCCTACGGCTTCAGCGTCGCCCTGCCCGGTGAGGACTGGGAGCGCGTCGTCTTCGACGAGGAGACCCGGCAGGTCGACTACACGCCCGACGGCGGCAGGCACTTCCTGCGCATCGCCGCCGACGACTCGCCCGACTTCGACGACCCGTACGAGCACCTGAGCGACCTGGACCAGCAGATAGGGCAGCGCCTGGTCGACTACCGGCGGGTGGGCCTGGAGCGCCGCGTCTACCGGGACCGCGAGAGCGCCCGGCTGGAGTACACCTGGACCGCGCTGGCCAAGGACACCGACTTCCCGGGGCCGTACCGGGCGGTGGACCAGATGTACCTCTCGCGGGACGGCACCGAGTACGCGCTCTACATGGCCGGGCCGGCCGAGGACTGGGCCACGACCGGCCGGCAGTTCGAGACGGTGCTGCGGAGCTGGCGCGAGCCCTGAGCCCCCCGGGCCCCGGCCCTGCGTCCCCCGCCCCCCGGGCCTCCCGAACCCGCTGCGCCCCGGGCGCGCCCGCGGTGTGCGCGTACGCGCCCCGCTTGGCCGAATCACCGGCCGGAAGGGACGCATCCGGTGGGGCATGATGGGCCCATGGGGACCGAGGGGGACACCGAGAACGGGACCGCACGGCCCAACGCCCGTGTCATCGCGGGCCGTTACCGTCTGGAGGCGATGCTCGGACGCGGCGGCATGGGGGTGGTGTGGCGGGCCACCGACCAACTGCTCGGGCGCGGCGTCGCCGTCAAGGAACTCCCCCTGGACGAGACGCTCTCCGCGGCGGAGGCCCGGCGGCAGCGGGAACGCACCCTGCGCGAGGCGCGGGCCCTCGCGCAGCTGAGCCACCCGCACATCATCGTCGTCCACGACGTGGTGGAGGACGACGAACGCCCGTACATCGTGCTGGAGCTGATCGACGGCGGCTCGCTCGCCGACCGCATCGCCGAGCACGGCCCGGTCGACGCCGCCGAGGCCGCCCGGATCGGCGTCGAGCTGCTCGGCGCGCTGCGGGCCGCCCACGCGGCCGGTGTCCTGCACCGCGATCTCAAACCCGCCAACGTCCTGCTGGAGGACGGCACCGGCCGGGTCGTCCTCACCGACTTCGGCATCGCCCGGGTCACGGGCTCCGCCACGCTCACCGAGACCGGCTCGTTCGTCGGCTCGCCCGAGTACACCGCCCCCGAGCGGATGTCCGGCGCCAGGACGGGGCCGGAGTCCGACCTGTGGTCGCTGGGCGCGCTGCTGTGCGCGGCGCTCAGCGGCGAGTCGCCGTTCCGGCGCGACTCGCTCGGCGGTGTGCTCCACGCGGTCGTGACCGACGAGATACGGCCACCCGCCGAGGCCGGGCCGATCCTGCCCGTCGTACGCGGCCTGCTGGAGCGCGACCCCGACCGGCGGCTGGACGCGGACCGGGCCGAACGGATGCTGCGGGCCTTCCGCGAGACCGGCCGCACGCCGCAGTCCGCGCCGCCCGGGCCGCCGCCGTCCGAGCGGGGCCCGTCCTTCCGGCGGCCCCCGGCGCGGCGGGCGAAGGAGGAGGGGCGGCCGCCGGGCTTCCCCCCGGAGCAGGCCGCGCGGCGGCCGCCCACCCGCAGCGTGCTCGTGGCCGCGCTGGCGGTCGCCGCGATGGCGGGAGCGGGCGTCTCCGCGGCGGCGCTGCTCCTGCAGGACCGGGGCGGCGACGGGGGCGGCACACCGGCCAGCACGGCGCCGGGGACCCCCGTGAGTCCGTCGCCCTCGGTGTCCCGGACCCCGCCGCGGGCCCCCTCGCCCGCCCCCACGGCGACCGCTTCCACCTCCCCGGCCGCGTGACCCCGGATCCGCGAAACACCGTAAAAGGGAGATAGGTCCCGGCGGGGGTCACGGGTCTGTGACCGGTGCGGGCCCTGGGTGGATACGCGACAGCATGGCGCGATATGGATGGGTCATGAGCAACGATGGGGGAGCCCGCCACGGGGCCGACGAGCCCACCAGTTTCGCACTGCAACCACCGAACCCGCCCGCCGTGCCGCACCCCGGCAATCCGTACGCGGCGCCCACGCAGGTGGTTCCGCAGCAGGCGCAGGGCCCGGGATCCGTGCCGGACCGGTCCCGGCCCGACGCCCCGGCGCACCCCCGGCCCCCCGCGCAGCCAGGGACCCAGCCGTCCCCCGAGCCCGGCACCGGGCGGCTCATCGCCGGCCGCTACCGGCTGCTCGCCAAGCTCGGGCACGGAGGCATGGGCACGGTGTGGCGGGCCAAGGACGAGACGGTGGACCGCGAGGTCGCCGTCAAGGAACCCCGGGTCCCGGACCACCTTCCGGAACGCGAACGCTCCAACGCCTTCGAGCGGATGCGCCGCGAGGCCCGGGCCGCCGCCCGGCTCGACCACCCGGCGGTGGTCAACGTGCACGACGTCGCGGTCGTGGACGGCCGGCCGTGGATCGTGATGGAACTGGTCCAGGGCCGTTCGCTGGGCGCCGTCCTGCAGGAGGAGGGCACCCTCTCCGCGCGCGAGGCCGCCCGGGTCGGCCTCGAGGTGCTCGGCGCGCTGGAGGCCGCGCACGCGGCGGGCATCCTGCACCGCGACGTGAAGCCGGACAACGTGCTGCTCGGCCGGTACGACCGGGTCGTCCTCACCGACTTCGGCATCGCTCAGATCGAGGGCGAGACCAACCTGACCGACACCGGCGGCTTCGTCGGTTCCCCCGAGTACATCGCGCCCGAGCGGGTGCTGGGCCAGCGGCCCGGTCCCGCCTGCGACCTGTGGTCGCTCGGGGTGGTGCTGTACGCGGCCACGGAAGGCGTCTCGCCGTTCCGCCGCAGCAACACCCCCGCCACGCTCCAGTCCGTCCTCAACGCCACGCCCGCGCCGCCCGCCTCCGCGCAGGGACCGCTGGCCGAGGTCATCAACGGCCTGCTGCAGAAGGACCCGGCGCGGCGTCCGGACGCCGCCCGGGTCCGTGTCCTGCTGGAGGCGGCGGCCAACCCGCCCGAGCCGCAGCCCACGCGGGTCGTCCACGTCCCCGTCCCCGGCGCCGGCGGCAAGGGCGTCCGGCTCGGCCGCAAGGCGCTGACCGGGCTCGGCGCGGCGGTCGTGGCCGGTGCGGTGGCCGCGTACCTGGTGGTCGCCGACCCCTTCGCGGGCCCGCTGCCGGAGGGCTGGAAGACCCACCGGGAGAAGGACGTCGCGGCGACCGTGGCGGTGCCGCAGGACTACCAGCGGTCCGTGCCCGACCGGAAGTCGGACCGGGGGCACTGGGTCCGGTACACCGACTGGAGCGGCGGCATCTGGATCGGCCTGACGCTCGACAGGAAGGCCGAGGACACCGGCAACGCCATCGCCGGCTCCGCCGACGCGGAGATGTACGACGACGACGCCGAGTTCAAGGAGAGGGGGAACTACGCCCTCGACATGCCGGCGGACCCGGAGCCGGAGACCGAGCCGCGGCCGAACCTCACCTACCGGGGGGAGAAGGCCGCCGAGAACACCGTCGTCTACACCACCGACGACAGCCGGGACCCCCGCCCCCGCGAGATGCGGATCTTCTACTACAGGACCGGCGAGGGCGACATGTACAAGCTCACCGTCAGCTACCCGGGCAAGGGCGACTTCACGGAGCGCGGGCGCGAGGTGGCCAGGACGGTGATCGAGAACCTGGACGTCGACGAGCCCTGAACCGGCCCGCCCGGACCCGGGTGCCGCGCCGGCCCGCCCGGGCGCGTCCCCGGGGAGGCGACGGCGGCGGGCGGGGGAGCCCGCGACCGGCCCGAGACCGGAAAGTAGTGATCCGCAACGCCGGTCACCGTCAACGCCCTGATCAGGGCGTTCGTTGCCAGCGTTCACTGGCGCGGTGCGAGCGGTCGGTGAATCTGTTACCGACGGGTACACAAAGTGTTCGCCCGGGCATACCCTGCGGCTCATGACGGACGCGCAGACCCGGGAAACGACCGGCACCAACCCCCTCGCCCCCGCCCCGGAGGGCGCCCGCACCGCCGCCGACGTGGTCACCCCCGACCTGGTGGCCCGGCTCACCAAGGGAGTCATCGGCTCCGGACGCACCGCCAACCACACGCCGTTCACCGGCGAGAAGCTGGCCGACCTGCCCGAGTCCACGCCGGAGGACGTGGAGCGGGCGTTCGAGGCGGCCCGCGCCGCCCAGACCGTGTGGGCGCGGACCCCGGTGCGCCGGCGCGCGGCCGTCCTCCTCCGCTTCCATGACCTCCTGCTGGAGCGCCAGGCCGAGGTGCTCGACCTGATCCAGCTGGAGACCGGCAAGGCCCGCCTGCACGCCCACGAGGAGGTGCAGGCCGTCGCCGTCGCCGCCCGTCACTACGGCCGCCGGGCCGCCGCGTACCTGAGGCCCCGGCGGCACGCGGGCGCGATGCCGGCGCTGACCAGGACCGTCGAGCTGCGCCACCCCCGGGGCGTGATCGGGCAGATCGTCCCCTGGAACTACCCCCTCGAACTGTCCGTCGGCGACGCGCTGCCCGCCCTGGTCGCGGGCAACGCGGTCGTCATGAAGCCCGACACCGAGTCCTGCCTGACCGCCCTGTGGGCCCGCGACCTGCTGATCGAGGCCGGACTGCCCGCCGACGTCCTGCAGGCCGTCGTCGGCCTCGGCCCCGTCGTCGGACCCGAGGTCGTCAAGCGCGGCGACTACGTCTCCTTCACCGGGTCCACGCGCACCGGCCGCGAGGTCGCCACGGTCGCGGCCGACCGCCTGGTCGGCGTCTCCCTCGAACTGGGCGGCAAGAACGCCATGGTGGTCCTGGAGGACGCGGACGTCGAGAAGGCGGCGGCCGGCGCCGTGCGCGCCTGCTTCTCCTCCGCCGGCCAGCTGTGCATCTCCATCGAGCGGCTGTACGTCCACGAGTCGATCGCCGACGCCTTCCTCGACCGCTTCGCGGCCCGCACGCGGGCGATGCGGCTGGGCGGTGCGCTGGCCTACGGCGCGGACATGGGGTCGCTGGTCAGCGGGCACCAGCTGGAGACCGTGAAGCGGCACGTGGAGGACGCCGTCGCCCAGGGCGCGCGCATCGTCGCCGGCGGTACGGCCCGTCCCGACGTCGGCCCGTTCTTCTACGAGCCGACCATCCTCGAGGGCGTCACGGACACCATGACCCTGTGCTGCGAGGAGACCTTCGGCCCGGTCGTCTCCGTCTACCGCTTCACCACCGACGACGAGGCGGTCGAGCGGGTCAACTCCACCCCGTACGGCCTGAACTCCTCGGTCTGGACGAGGAACGCCCGGCGCGGCCACGCGATCGCCGCCCGGCTGCGCACCGGCACCGTGAACATCAACGAGGGCTACGCGTCCGCGTACGGCAGCGTCCAGTCGCCCATGGGCGGCATGAAGGAGTCCGGACTCGGCCGCCGGCACGGCTCCGAGGGCATCCTCAAGTACACCGAGGCCCAGACCGTCGCCCACCAGCGGCTGCTGCCGATGGCCCCCTCGCTCGGCATGGACGACGAGAAGTACGCGGCGTTCATGAGCCGGAGCCTGCGCCTGATGAAGGCATTCCGCTTCCGCTAGTTCCGCTGGTTCCGCTTCCACCGGTTCCGGTTCCGGTTCCGTCGGTTCCGCCGGGCCGCCCCCGCACCGAGGCCTTCGACGAGGAGAGCACGTGTCACAGGAGAACTCCGTCCACGAACCGGACGACGACGCCGCGTACGACTACGACGTCATCGTCGTCGGCTCCGGCTTCGGCGGGTCGGTCTCGGCCCTGCGCCTGACCGAGAAGGGCTACCGCGTCGGCGTCCTGGAGGCGGGCCGCCGCTTCACCCGTGAGTCCCTGCCGAGGAACTCCTGGGACCTGAAGAACTACCTGTGGGCGCCCAGGCTCGGCATGTACGGCATCCAGCGCATCCACCTGCTGGGCAACGTCATGGTCCTGGCCGGCGCGGGCGTCGGCGGCGGCTCCCTCAACTACGCCAACACCCTGTACGTCCCGCCCGAGCCCTTCTTCCGGGACCCGCAGTGGCGGGACATCACCGACTGGCAGGAGGAGCTGAGGCCGTACTACGACCAGGCGCGGCGCATGCTCGGCGTCCGGCTCAACCCGACGACGACCCCGTCGGACGTGCACCTGAGGGCGGCGGCCGAGCGGATGGGCGTGGGCGACACCTTCCACATGGCCCCGGTGGGCGTCTTCTTCGGGGACGGCGAGGACGCCGACGGGTCGGTACGGGCGAAGCCGGGACAGGAGGTGCCCGACCCGTACTTCGGCGGGGCCGGGCCGTCGCGGCGGGCCTGCGCCGAGTGCGGCGAGTGCATGACCGGCTGCCGGCACGGCGCGAAGAACACCCTCAACGAGAACTACCTCCACCTCGCCGAGAAGGCGGGCGCGGTCGTCCACCCGATGACGACGGTGGTGTCGGTGACGGAGGACCCGCGGGGCGGCCACGCCGTCGTCACGGTCCCGACCGGCAACCGCCGCAAGGGGAAGGGCCGCACCTTCCGGGCCCGCCGGGTCGTCCTGGCCGCCGGCACGTACGGCACCCAGACGCTGCTGCACCGCATGAAGGCGGACGGCCGGCTGCCGCGCCTGTCGGACCGGCTGGGCGAGCTGACCCGCACCAACTCCGAGGCGCTCGTCGGCGCCCAGACCGACGACCGCCGCTACCGCAGGGCGACCGGCGCGCCGAGGGCGGACTTCACCCGCGGCGTGGCCATCACGTCCTCGATCCACCCGGACGAGAACACCCACATCGAGCCGGTCCGCTACGGCCGCGGCTCCAACGCGATGGGCGCCCTGTCCATCCTCCAGGTCCCCTACGCGGGCAGTGGTTCGGGCGCGGCCAGGGTGCTCGGCTGGCTGGGCAACGCGGCGAGGCACCCCTGGCTGCTGCTCCGCTCCCTCTCCAACCGGCGCTGGTCGGAGCGGACCATCATCGGCCTGGTGATGCAGTCGCTGGACAACTCCCTGACGACCCACCTGAAGCCGTCCGGGGTCGGCCGCGGCCTGCTCACCGCCCGGCAGGGGCACGGCGCGCCCAACCCCCAGCAGATCAAGGCGGCCACGGACGGCGCGTCCGCGCTGGCGGCCGAGATCAACGGCTTCGCGGGCTCCAACGTCGGTGAGCTGGTGGGGATGCCGCTGACCGCCCACTTCCTGGGCGGCTGCCCGATCGGGGCCTCCCGCGAGAGCGGCGTGATCGATCCGTACCACCGCCTCTACGGCCACCCCGGCATCTCGGTCGTGGACGGGGCCGCGGTCTCGGCGAACCTGGGGGTGAACCCGTCCCTGACCATCACGGCGCAGGCCGAGCGGGCGATGTCGTACTGGCCCAACAAGGGCGAGGCCGACCCGCGCCCGGAGCAGGACGCCCCCTACCGGCGCCTCCAGCCGGTCGAGCCGAAGTCCCCGGCGGTCCCGGCGGGCGCGTTCGGCGCGCTGAGGCTGCCGTTCCTGGGAGTACCGGCGGTGCCGCCGAAGAAGCAGCCGGAGGCGTGAGGAAGCGGGCGGGGAAAGGAAGGAGGACCTGGGCCCCCCTCCGGGCCCAGGTCCTCCTCCCTCGTCCTGCTGTCCTGCGCGATGCCTCGCGCGGAGCGCGGTCAGGCGTCGTTACGCCTCCACACCGGCCTTGCGCCGGCGCACCACGAACACCGCCCCGGCACCGGCCACGACGGCGGCACCGCCGACCAGGCCGATCATCGGAAGGGCGGAGTTGGAACCGGTCTCGGCGAGGGTGCCGGTGACCTTCGGCGTGTCGGCGGCCGGCTTCTTGTTCGTGACCGGAGCCTTGCCGCCCACCTGCGGCTTGGTGCCGTCGGTCTTCGTGCCGGCGGAGACGATCTGGAACCGGTGGGACAGGGAGCCGTAGCCGGTGCACTCGCCGTCGGCGTCGCCGTAGATCGTCGCGCCGAGCGTGAAGCCGGCGCCGACCGGAGCGGAAGCCTTCACGTTGAGGCGCATCGGGATGTTGACCTGGTACTCCGGCTCGAGCTCGTCGGTGTAGCCGATGTAGCCCACCGCGTAGCCCTCCTCGTCGAGGTTCTCCCAGGCCTCGGTGTCGGGGTTCCACGCCTGGAGCTGGACGTGCTTGCTCCGGAACAGGTCCACGCCGTCCGCGTCGGAGGAGGCGCCGGCGAAGAAGTCCAGGTCCTGGAGGGTGGAGCCGGAGCTGTTCGTCACGTTCAGCGAGAACTTGTGCCAGCCGCTGCCCACGGCGATCTTGCCGGGCAGACCGGTGATGCTGACGTCGACCTTGGTGTCCGCGCACAGGGACGGCTCGGGGTCCGGGGACTCCGACTCCTCCGGTGCGGAGGTGCTGGGCGCGGGGCTGCTCGGGGACGGGGAGGTGTCCGTCTCCGGGGCCGACTCGGTCGCGGAGGCGCTGGGGGTGGCCTCGCCGGTCGGCTCGGCCGACTCCGTCGGCTCGGTGGATTCGGTGGTGGTCGGGACGGGAGACGGCTCGTCCGTCTTGTCCGCCTCGTCCGTCTCGTTGCCGGCCGGGGACTCGGTCGCGGTGACGCTCGGAGCCGGCGCGGAGTCGGTCGCGTACGCGGCCGGGGCCGCGAGGAGCGCGACGGGGGCTATCACTGCCGTCGCGGCCGCTGCGGCCATGGCGCGGCGAAGCTTCATGAAGACCTCGGAAAGTCCGTGTGCCGCGGGGTGCGGCACGGGGTGGGCGGCGCCTCCGTATGGGGCGCACGTGTGTGGTCCGTGAGGATTCAGTGAGTTCGATCAACAACGCGTTCGAATGGTTGTCCCGCACTTCACAGAATTCTTATGTGAGCTGGATCACTCTTCCGGGGCCGACGTCGCCACCCGCGTCCGGGACCGGCCCCGGACGGCATGCGAAGGGCCCCGCGGGGCGGGACCGCGGGGCCCTTCGTCTCGTCGGCACCGGTGTCAGGGCGGCAGCGGTGCCCGGGAGCGGCGCCCGGGGGGCGGCGCCGCTGGTCTCGTCCGCGGGCGCGGACCGGCGCAGTGGTCCGCGAGGGGTTCGGGACGCTGCGGGGGCCTGCGCGTCGCGCCCGGCGGGTGCGCCCGCCGCGATCGCCGGGCCCGGACGCGCACGGTTCCCGGCGGCCGGCTCCGGGCGTCCCCGGAGCCGGCCGTTCTCCGGTGACCGGGCTGCTGTCCCCTGCCGCCCGGTCACTTCCCGGAGCGAGGTCCCACGACGTACGGCACGATCCGTACGCCTCATCGCTCCGGCGAGCCACGCGTGGTTCTTTCGGGCCCGCCCCTGGCCGGCGCGGACACCGGTACCAACGAAGCGGTTCCGGTGCCGGTCACGCGCCGTACGGGTGAGAGGCGGTACGTACGTCCGTTCCGGTGACGGGGGAGCGGCCCGGTGCCGCCCGCCGGGTCAGACCCTGCCCCGGCACAGCTCCAGCAGGGTCATCGCGAGCGTGGTGCCCGGCTTGCCCAGTGCGTCCCGGTAGCGGGCGAGGATCTCCATCTCGCGGGAGAGGTTCACGCGGCGGCCGCCGGAGGCGATGCGCTCCTGCTGGATGACGGCCGACACGGCCATCCGTTCCTGCACGAGACCGATGATCCGGTCGTCGAGCGCGTCGATCCGCTCGCGGGCGCCGGTGATCACCTCGGCTGCCGCGGCGGTGCGGGCGCCGGTCTCCTCGGTGGGCCGGGACGCGGTGGTGGCGGTGGTCATGTCGGGGCTCCTCGACGGTGGGGTGCGCGGTGCCCCGGAGCGACAGGATCCGGAAAACGCCAGGCGCCCCGGACCTTGTCGGCCCGGGGCGCCTGGGAAGGTGCTTGTCAGTTGCTCAAGCAGCACGACCATGGCAGCCGGCGGGCCGGTTGCCATAGGTAAAGACGAAGGTCGGGTGCGTGAGCATGGGGCCCAGTATGCCGCGCTTCCCCGGAGCGTCCAACACGGATCGCATGGTGAGACGCGCCCCCTCGCACACCCGTGCGGAGCGAGGGCGGGGTTCCGCGCCCACCCCGGTAGAATCGGGAGGCACAAGACTCCCGCCCCACCGCCGGAAGGCACCTCGTGTCATCAGCGACTCCCGCTGCCAACGCGCCCGACACCGTCCTGGTCGTCGACTTCGGCGCGCAGTACGCCCAGCTCATCGCCCGTCGCGTCCGCGAGGCGCGGGTCTACAGCGAGATCGTGCCGAGCACCATGCCGGTCGAGGAGATCCTCGCCAGGAACCCCGCGGCGATCATCCTGTCCGGCGGCCCCTCGTCCGTGTACGAGCCGGGCGCCCCCACCGTCGACCGCGCGCTCTTCGAGGCCGGCGTCCCCGTCTTCGGCATGTGCTACGGCTTCCAGCTGATGGCCCAGACCCTGGGCGGCCGGGTGGACAACACCGGGGCCCGCGAGTACGGCCGCACGGACCTGCACGTCTCCAGGACGTCCTCCACCCTCTTCGAGGGCACCCCGCAGGAGCAGGACGTCTGGATGTCGCACGGCGACGCCTGCTCGGCCGCTCCCGAGGGCTTCACCGTCACCGCCTCCACGGACGTCGTGCCCGTGGCCGCGTTCGAGAACGACGACCGGAAGCTCTACGGCGTCCAGTACCACCCCGAGGTCATGCACTCCACGCACGGGCAGCAGGTGCTGGAGCACTTCCTGTACCGGGGCGCGGGCCTGAAGCCCGACTGGACCACCGGCAACGTCATCGAGGAGCAGGTCGCCGCCATCCGCGAACGGGTCGGTGACCGGCGCGCCATCTGCGGCCTGTCCGGCGGCGTGGACTCCGCCGTCGCCGCGGCCCTCGTCCAGAAGGCCATCGGTTCCCAGCTGACCTGCGTGTACGTCGACCACGGGCTGATGCGCAAGGGCGAGACCGAGCAGGTCGAGAAGGACTTCGTGGCCGCGACCGGCGTCCAGCTCAAGGTCGTGGACGCCTCCGAGCGGTTCCTGGCCGCGCTCAAGGGCGTCTCGGACCCCGAGGAGAAGCGGAAGATCATCGGCCGGGAGTTCATCCGGGTCTTCGAGCAGGCCCAGGCCGAGATCGTCGCGGACGAGGGCCCGGCGGTGGAGTTCCTGGTCCAGGGCACGCTCTACCCGGACGTCGTCGAGTCCGGCGGCGGCACCGGCACCGCCAACATCAAGTCCCACCACAACGTCGGCGGTCTCCCCGAGGACCTCGAGTTCCAGCTGATCGAGCCGCTGCGCCAGCTGTTCAAGGACGAGGTCCGGATGGTCGGCCAGGAGCTCGGCCTGCCCGACGAGATCGTCCACCGCCAGCCGTTCCCGGGTCCCGGCCTCGGCATCCGGATCGTCGGCGAGGTCACCAAGGAGCGGCTCGACCTGCTCCGGGAGGCCGACGCCATCGCCCGTGAGGAGCTGACCGCGGCCGGTCTCGACCGGGACATCTGGCAGTGCCCGGTGGTCCTGCTCGCGGACGTGCGGTCCGTCGGCGTCCAGGGCGACGGCCGGACCTACGGCCACCCGGTCGTCCTGCGCCCGGTCTCCAGCGAGGACGCCATGACCGCCGACTGGTCCCGGCTGCCGTACGACGTCCTCGCGAAGATCTCCACCCGCATCACCAACGAGGTGCGGGACGTCAACCGCGTCGTCCTCGACGTGACCTCCAAGCCGCCGGGGACCATCGAGTGGGAGTAGCCCCGGAGGCGGCTCCCCGGGTCAGGTCCGTCTGAGCGTGCGCACCGGCGCTCCGGGCTTCCAGACCTGGACGACCAGGTACGTGTCGTCCTCGACGGAGGTCCGTACGACCTCCGTCAGCTCGGTGCGGAAGAGGTGGAACGGCTCCGGCGGTTTCACCTCTTCGGCGTACCTGCCCCTGGTCCCCGCGTCCTCGACCTCGATCGCCCGCCCGCTGATCCGGACGTCGCCGCCGCCCATGCCCGTGCCCTCCCCGGGGTTCGCCTGGAGCGCGAAGCGCGGGTCGCGGCGCAGGTCGAGGGCCTTGAGCGAGCGGGGCATCATGCCGAGCCAGAGCTCCCCGTCCAGGAAACGGACCTCCAGGCCGGTGGTGCGCGGTGAGCCGTCCCGGCGCAGGGTCGCCAGGACGTGGTGGGTGTACGCGCCGAAGCGGGCCTCGACGGTCTTCGCCAGCTCGGGCTCGGCCGCGGCGAAGGCCTCCCAGTTCGTGTTCATGGGGGCGAGTGTGGCGCGAATACCGGACACCCTGTGTCGTGTATGCGCGCCCGGGTCAACGCGGCGGACCGGAGTTCACCCGTCCGGCGGACCTGTCGAACGGGGGAGGCGTGGTGTAAGGCACAATTCGCTCTCGTCGCGGGGGAGTTGTCGGTGTGCGGGTGCGCGTCCCGCGGGCGTGCGCCGGGTGGTCCTGGTCGGGTGTGCGGGGAAGGCGGGCTTCGGGCGTGGCGGTGCAGGAGGCGGGACGGGGCGGCGCGGACGCGGCCCCGCACGAGGGCGGCTGCACCTGCGGGGACTGCCCGCACGGTGCGCGTGAGGGACATCGGCGCGCGGTCGCCGCGTTCCTGCTGAAGCGGGACGAGTTCGCGGCCGGGCGGGGGCTTCCGGCCGCGGTGGCCCACTCGGCCTCCGCCTCCCGGCAGTGGGTCTCGGAGGAACTGGCGCAGGCCGCGGGGGCCGTCGCCGAACGCGGGCGGGCCGAGGGCGCGGCCTGGCTGGCCGGCCTGTGGCGCCGGACCGCGGCGGTCGTGTGGGCGGGCGTGGTGCTGCTGCTCCTGGGACAGGCGCTCACGGCGGTCGGCACGGGGTGGACCGCCGCGCGCACCGCGGGGCTGACGGCCGCGCTGGTCGTCGCGGGCGCGCTG
Organism: Streptomyces sp. NPDC034670; assembly: GCF_055574875.1. Lineage (NCBI taxonomy): Bacteria > Bacillati > Actinomycetota > Actinomycetes > Kitasatosporales > Streptomycetaceae > Streptomyces > Streptomyces sp. NPDC034670. The sequence continues at coordinate 31,891 of NZ_JBVITR010000028.1, read as the reverse complement.
ACCGCGGCGTCGTGGTTCCACCGGGCGCGCGGCGGGGTGCTCGCGCCGGTGATCGGGGAGGACAACCGCCTCTCCACCTCCCGCGCGGTGGCCGCCGCCTGGGTGCTGTTCCTGGTGTACGCCGTGCTGGTACTGGTGGGACGGCTGGCGGTGGCCTCCGAGCCCGGTGAGCGGGACGCGCTGATCGCCGGGCTCGAACTCGCCCGCAGCGCGGGCGTGGTGACCGTCCTCGCCGTGGTCTGCGGGATCGCCGTGCTGGTGCGGCGGGTGGTCGGACTGCGGGTGCTGGGGCAGCGGCTGCAGAAGGTGCCCGCGGACCGGCCGCGGGCCGCGGACCTGCTGACCGACGACGCCGGGCGGGGGGCGTTCGCCGACATCCAGTACGTCGTGCTCGGCGCCGTCGCGCTGGCGTTCGCGGCGGTGCGGCTGGCCCGGCGGCCGGACCAGTTGCCGGACCTGCCGTGGGGGCTCGTGGTGATGGTGCTCGTGTCGGCGGCGACGTACCTCGCGGGGAAGTACGCGGAGGGCGGGCGCCCGGTGATCCTGTCGGTGGTGCGGGCACGGGAGGCCGGCGATCTGGACGCGCCGATCCGGACCGGTGACGACATCGAGATCCGCGGGGCGGGGTTCGTCCCGGCGGGCGCGCGGGGAGCCGACCGGCTGGCGCGGATGGTCGTCCGGGTGGGGGCGGTGCACGTGCACGTGCCGCTGGTGCCGGTGACGGGCGGGTTCGACAACCCGACGGACACGCTGCTGACGGTGCCGGTGCCGGCGGAGGTGGAGCCGGGACGGGTGGAGGTGCAGGTCGTGACGGCCGCGGGGGTGGAGACGAACCGGTACGCGATCGACGTGACGGAGTAGGCGGGCCGCGGACGCCCGCCGCTGTGCGGGGCTCTTCCGGGCACGCGCGCCGGGCCGCCCGGAAAAACCGTTCGCCGGGGTTGATCCGGGGCCGCGTGCCGCGCGTATGGTCTGCTGAGGCGGTCTCGGTACGGCGGTGAGGGGCGGCGGGCGGCGATGGTTCAGGGCATGCGGGCGGGCACCCACAGACCCCACTTCGAAGGCGACCGGGACTGGCGGGACATCGCGACCCGCTGGGCCCTGGTGCCCCTGCGGATCTTCCTCGGGGTCACCTTCGTCTACGCCGGTCTGGACAAGCTCACCGACAGCGCGTTCCCGAAGGAGGCCGGGAGCGGATCCGTCGGCGACATGATGCGGGCCGTCCGGGACTCCTCCGCCCTTCCCGCGCTGGTGGACACGGCGCTGGAGAGCCCCGTCGTGTTCGGTTACGCCATCGCCCTCGGGGAACTGGCCGTGGGGATCGGGACCCTGCTCGGACTGCTCGCCCGCCTGGCCGCCCTCGGCGGTGCGCTGATCTCCCTCAGCCTGTGGCTGACCGTGAGCTGGGCCGCCGACCCCTATTACTACGGGAACGACCTTCCGTACCTCATGGCCTGGATCCCGCTCGTGCTGGCGGGCGCCCCCCTGCTGTCCGTGGACGCGGCCCTCCGTACGCGACGGCGGCAGCGGACGGGGGAGTACCGGTAGGGGGTCAGGCCGGCGTGTCCGGGCCGGGAGGGCCCGGAGCACGGCGCCGGCGTATGCGGCCGGCCAGGAAGGCCACCGCGCCGGCCAGGCACAGACCGCCCGTGACGACGGGGATCATCACGAACCACGGGGTCTCCCAGGCGCCGCCCGCGTCGCCCGCGTAGAGCACGGCGGCGAGGGTGAGGAAGACGCCCGCGACCAGCCTGCCCGGCTGGAACTCATGACGCAGCACGGCTCACCTCCGCCCGGCCCGCGCCGACCTGGAGGTCCAGGTCGAGCGTGCCCGCGCTCTCGACGCCCGCGGGCGGATCCAGGGTCAGCTCCTCGTGCCTGCCCGGTGCCACGTCCACGTCCTTCGCGTCGTCACCGGGCAACCGGATGTCACCGACCCCCACGTCGATGCTCAGCCTCACGGTCACGTCCGCGGGGACGATCACGTGGATCCGGCCCAGGCCGACGTCCGCGCGGGTGGCCACGGTCTTCCCCGCGGGCACCCGCACACCGGACAGGTCCAGGGTGCCGGTGCCGGTGCCCAGGTCGTAGGCCGGGCGCACCTGCGCGACCGAGGCGGGCTCCCAGGTCGCGCGCCTCCAGTCGGTGCCGATGTCCCCGGGGATCGCCGTCGAGCCCGCCAGCAGGCCCGCCGTGACGACCGCCAGGACGATGGATCCGGCCCCGGTGCGGCCCAGGAACGAGCTGACCGCCACGCCGATGCCGGACACGGCGAGCGCACAGGCCAGGCCGATCTGCAGGCTGGTGCCGAGGGGGTGCCCGTCCCAGGCCAGGCGGGTGCCGAGGCCGGCGGCGAGGAGGGCGAACAAATAAATCCAGCCGCCGATCCGGCGGGGGCCGCGCGACTCGGACGGCCGGTGACGCCGGCCGTGCGGGGCCTCGCGGGCGTCGGCGTGGGTGCTCAGACCGATGGCGACGGCGGCCGCCACGTCCCGCTCGCGGGGGTCCCGGGGGCCCCACAGATAACCCGTGCCGCCGACGTGGGTGCCGTCCTTGACGATGGGGTCGCGCCACCAGGAGGGGAAGGCGGTGGGCGCCGGCGGGGCCTGGGGCTCCGGCGGCGCGTCCGCGGCGGCCTGGGCGGTGATGGGGTCGGGACCGGGGGCACCGCGCCGCCGGGACCAGTACCCCGCGCCGGCGAGCAGCAGGGAGAGTATGACGGCGAAGCTCAGCACGCCGCTGTTGTTCAGCATCGTGAGGAAGACACCGCAGCCGACCAGGGCGAACAGCACGGCCGCCAGCGTGTGGCCGTCGACCCGGCCGGTCAGCAGCCTGCGGATCTCGTTCTCCTCCTCCTCGTCGTCGTAGGGGACGAGGAGCCAGGCGAAGCCGTAGAAGATGAGACCGACGCCGCCGGTGGCGGAGAGCACCGCGAGGGTGATCCGGAAGATCACCGGGTCCATGTCGCACTGCCGGCCGAGCCCGGCGCAGACCCCGCCGAGCAGCTTGTGCCGGCGGTCGCGCCGGAAGCGCCGGGCGGGCTCGGCCGCGGACTCCCCGGCCGCATCCCGCGGCGCGGCCCCTCCCTTCCCGCCGGGCGCGCCCGCTCGCTCGCGTCCGCCCGCCGGGGGCGCGGCCGACGGGGTGCCCCCCGGCCCCGGACCCGTCGCGGCGTGCTGGTGATCGGTCATGTGTCCATGGTGACGGGCGAGCCGCCGCGGCGGCAGCCGGTACGACCCTGGCCGGACCCTGATATCCCCCTGAGGCCGGACCCGGGAGACGCCCGCCGGAACCGGCGCGCGCAGATCAGGGGAGTCTCCGGGACCGACCCTGATGCTCCGACCCTTTCGGGCGTGTGACCATCGTTGACATGTCGGAAGCCGCAGCAGCGCCCCTCGCCGAGCCGCGGCCGCCGCGCAAGCTCTACCGCAGCAGTGACGGACGCTGGCTCGGTGGCGTGGCGCGGGGGCTCGCCGGACACCTCGGGCTGCCCGTGGTCTGGGTGCGGCTCGCCTTCCTCGGCCTGTTCATGGCCGACGGCCTCGGCGCGCTGCTGTACGCCGCGTTCTGGTTCTTCGTGCCGCTCGGCGTCGGCGGCGTGGACGCGCAGCGGCCGCCCTCGCTGGTCACCACCGAGTCCGCGCCGGACGGCCGGCGCAGACTCGTCGCCCGCAGACCGGACAAGGGGCAGATCGTCGCCCTGCTCCTCATGGTCGTCGTGGCCATGATCTTCGTGGGCAGCGTGGACATCGGCAACGGCACCCGGGCCTACCTCTGGCCGATCGTGCTCGTCGGCGCGGGCGTGGCCCTGGTCTGGCGGCAGGCGGACAACGCCCGCCGGGCCCGCTGGGTCGAGGTCGGCCGGCGCCGGCGCACGGTCACCCTGCTGCGGGCCGGCGCCGGCGTGCTGCTGGTGACCGCCGGGGTCTCGGGCATCTTCGTCCTGCAGGGCTCCGGTGCCCACCTCGGCTCCGTGCTGCAGGCGGCCCTGGCGGTCCTCGTCGGCGTCACGCTCCTCGCCGGCCCCTATCTCGTGCGCATGACCCAGGACCTGTCCGAGGAGCGCCTGATGCGCATCCGCGCCCAGGAGCGGGCGGAGGTCGCCGCCCACGTCCACGACTCGGTGCTGCACACCCTCACCCTGATCCAGCGCAACGCGGACAACGCGGGCGAGGTGCGCCGCCTCGCCCGCGCCCAGGAGCGCGACCTGCGCACCTGGCTCTACAAGCCCGAGGGCACCGGCAAGGACGAGGACGACGAGCCCGCCACCCTCGCCGACGCCGTACGGCGCAACGCCGCCGAGGTGGAGGACAAGCACGGCGTCCCCATCGAGGTCGTCGTGGTCGGGGACTGCCCGCTCGACGAGAGGGTCGGCGCGCAGATGCAGGCCGCGCGCGAGGCGATGGTGAACGCCGCCAAGTACGGTGGCGAGGGGGGTGCCGTTCAGGTCTACGCCGAGGTCGAGGGGAGGACGGTGTTCGTGTCCGTCCGGGACCGCGGCCCGGGCTTCGACCTCGACTCGATACCCGCCGACCGCATGGGCGTCAGAGAATCGATCATCGGCCGCATGGAGCGCAACGGCGGTACGGCGCGGCTGCGCGCGGTGCCGGACGGCGGCACGGAGGTCGAGCTGGAGATGGAGAGGGCGGAGAAGACGTCATGAGCGAGCCGACCGAGGCGAACGGAGCGGCCCGGGCCGCGGAGGGGACCGGGTCCGCGGAGCAGGCCGGCGGCACCGGCGGGCGCCGGGTGCGCGTCGTCCTCGTCGACGACCACCGCATGTTCCGCACGGGCGTCCAGGCCGAGATCGGACGGACCGAGGAGACGGGGGTCGAGGTGGTCGGCGAGGCGGCCGACGTCGACCAGGCGGTCACCGTCATCACCGCGACCCGGCCCGAGGTCGTCCTCCTCGACGTGCACCTGCCCGGTGGCGGCGGCGTCGAGGTGCTGCGCCGGTGTGCGCCGCTGATGGGCGACGCCGAGCAGCCGGTGCGGTTCCTGGCCCTGTCGGTGTCGGACGCGGCGGAGGACGTGATCGGGGTGATCCGGGGCGGCGCCCGCGGCTACGTGACCAAGACGATCACCGGGGCCGACCTGATCGACTCGGTCTTCCGGGTCCAGGAGGGGGACGCCGTCTTCTCCCCGCGCCTGGCGGGCTTCGTCCTCGACGCCTTCGCCTCGACCGACGCCCCTCCGGTCGACGAGGACCTCGACCGCCTCACCCAGCGCGAGCGCGAGGTGCTGCGGCTGATCGCGCGGGGGTACGCCTACAAGGAGATCGCCAAGCAGCTGTTCATCTCGGTGAAGACGGTCGAGTCCCACGTCTCGGCGGTGCTGCGCAAGCTCCAGCTGTCCAACCGGCACGAACTCACCCGCTGGGCGACGGCGCGCCGGCTGGTGTGACCGGCGGGCGGCCCCGGGCCGCCCGCGTCGTACCCGCGAGCGGCGTGCGGCCGACGAGGACGGGGCCGGCCCGGCGGGTCCGGCGGCGGGGCGGCGCGCTGGGGGAGCGGTCCGCCGCCGGACCTTTCGGCGCGGGTGCCCGGTCGCCGTCCCCGGTCCGGACGGCGTGGGAGCCGGTCACCCGGTCGAGGACGTCAGCCCCGGCCGTCCGGCCCCGGTGACGGGCGGTGCGGAAGCGGCGCGAGCGGACCGGCGGGGGACCGTGGGCGACCGCGCCCCTCTCCCGGCGGCGTCCTCCTCCCCCACGGCGATGACCGATGTGCCGAACGCGGGGCCGGGGGAGAGGAGCGCGGCGTCGTGCGGCGGGCGCGTGGGGCGGGCCGTCGTCCCGGGGCGCCGGGCGGGCCGTGCCGGGCCGGGGGTGCCCGGTCGGGCCGGTGTCGGGCGGGGTGAGGGGCCTGACTAGGCTCCGGCCTCATGGACGTACTCATCCACCTCTTCGTCGGTCTGCACATCATCGGCATCGCGTCGCTGCTCGGTGGCTTCCTCACCCAGATGAAGGCGATGGGCGAGGGCACCGCCCGCTTCACCCCGGCGATGCTGCACGGCGCGCTGACGATGCTGGTCACCGGTGTGGCCCTGGTCGGTCTCAACGAGGCCCAGGACCACTCCGTGAACCACATCAAGATCGGGGTGAAGCTGGCCCTGCTGATCGTGATCCTCGGCCTGGTCTACGTGAAGCGGGACGAGGAGAAGGTGGACAAGGGCCTGTTCGGCCTCGTCGGGCTGCTGACCACGGCGAACGTCTTCATCGCCGTGCTGTGGACCTGACGCGGTCTCCCGCGGGCGCGGACGCGATCGCGGACCGCACGGCGGCGACCGCCCACCGGGCGGCGACCGCGGCCCGCACCGGCACACCTCCCGGACCGGGTGGAGCCGGAGCGGAGCCGCGGTCGTGACCCGCGGGGCGCCGCTGTCGTCCTCGTTCCACCGCGCCGCCCCGGGTCAGGCCGGCCGCACGACGCTGTAGATCGAGGACTCGCCGTCGTAGAAGATCGACTCCTCCCGGACGTACGTGCCGGGCTTGGGGGCGTGGATCATCTTGCCGCCGCCGACGTAGACGCCGACGTGGGTGATGTCGTCGTAGAAGAAGACGAGGTCTCCGGGTTGCGCCTGGGACACGGGGACCGTCGTGCCGGCGTCCACCTGGTCGTAGGTGGTGCGGGGGAGGGCGACGCCGGCGGCCCTCCAGGCGGCCTGGGTGAGGCCGGAGCAGTCGTAGGAGCCCGGGCCGGTGGCGCCCCAGACGTACGGCTTGCCGATCTGCGCGCGGGCGAAGGCGAGCGCCTTCTCGGCCTTGGCGGTGTACGAGGATCCCGCCGGTGACGAGGGCGAGGGCGCGGCGGTCGAACCGGAGGACCCGGACGTGTCCGACGCGCCGCCCTCCGGCCGGGCCGTCTCCTCCTGGGCCTGCCGCTCCGCCTGCTGTCGCTCCGCCTGCTGCCGGGCCAGCTCGGCGGCCTTGCGGGCGGCCTCCTCCTGCTTCCTCCTCTCGATCGCCGCGAGCCGGGCCTTCTCCTCGGCGGTCAGCTTCGACAGCAGCTCGCGCGCGTCCGCGAGCTTCTTCTGGACGGTCGCCTTGGCGGTCCTCAGGTCGTTCTGCGTCTCGGTGAGCGTCCCGAGGCTCTCGGTGGCCTCCTGGCGCTTCCGCATCGTCTCGGACTGCTGCGCGACGTAGTCGTCGACCGCCTCCTTCTGACGGCCGGTCATCCGGTCCATCAACCGGCTCCGGTCGAAGAAGTCCTGCGGCGAGTCCGCGAGCAGGAAGGTCGCGGTCTCGGGCACGCCGGAGCCGGTCCGGTACTGGGCGGCGGCGTAGGACCCCAGTTCCTCCCGCGCCTCGTTGAGCTTCTGGGCGCGCCGGGCCACGTCGTCGAGGAGGGTGTCGACGCGCTTGCGCTGCTTCGCGGTCCTCTCCTTGGCCGCGTTGTACTTCTCGGTCGCCGACTCCGCCTGGCGGTAGAGGTCGTCGACCTTCTTCTCGATCTCCTCCAGGCTCGGCCTGCCGTCGTCCGAGGGGGCGGCGTTCGCCGTCTGGGACAGCAGGGCCACGGAGGTCAGGGCCGCCGTGGCGAGGGCGGGGGTCCGTATGCCTGTCACGCGCGGGCCGAGGGTGCGCGACTTGCGGTGCGACGCCAAGGGAGGCGACTCCTTCCAACGGTCCGCCTACCGGGTTGGCGGTGGGGGTCCCTCCCAGGCCGTTCAGGCTCTGGGGGAGGGTTCGGGCGGGTGCTTCGGAAGGGTTGCCCTACGGCCGCTCCGCGGGGGAGTGGGCCGATTCACCCCAAGGTCTCGGGTGGGTCCCCGGCTCCGGCTGCCGCGGCGGCAGTGACGGACTCGGCGGGGGCCGCGCGGCCCGGCGGGGTTCGCCGGTGGGGGTCGAGCGGCCTGCCCGCACCGTAGCCAACTCGTGTGGCGTCTGTGAAGGTTGGCGGGTGATATGCCCGATACGTTTTCGTGACCTCGCGCGCACCGTCACCCAGGGTGAGCCGGTGCTTCTGAAGGGTGCGCGGGCGGGACGGCCGGGGTGGGGTGCCGGTGGTGCCGGGAACCCCGCGGAACCTTCTCCGGGCGGCCGCGGGTTGTCGGCGGATCGGCCTAGACTCGGAGAGCGATGAGCAGCCTCTTTGACGAAAACTTCCTGGCGGACCTCCAGGCCCAGCGGGGCCCCGAGGACGAGCCCCCGCCGCCGCCCGAGGACGACCATGCGCCGGAGCCGGTTCCGGACGACCTGTTCGGCGGGAGGTTCGACGTGCCGCCGGACCGGGACTCCTACTACCGTGACGGCGCCCCGCGCCCGGTGCTGGACTCCGCCGCCCTCCTGGAGGGGCTGAACGACAACCAGCGCGCCGCCGTCGTGCACTCCGGCTCCCCGCTGCTCATCGTGGCCGGCGCCGGCTCCGGCAAGACCCGCGTGCTCACGCACCGCATCGCGTACCTGCTGGCCGAGCGGGGCGTCCACCCCGGCCAGATCCTCGCGATCACCTTCACCAACAAGGCCGCCGGCGAGATGAAGGAGCGCGTCGAGCAGCTCGTCGGGCCGCGCGCGAACGCGATGTGGGTGATGACCTTCCACAGCGCGTGCGTGCGCATCCTGCGCCGCGAGAGCAAGAAGCTCGGCTTCACCTCGTCGTTCTCGATCTACGACGCCGCCGACTCCAAGCGCCTGATGGCCCTGGTCTGCCGCGACCTGGACCTCGACCCCAAGCGCTTCCCGCCCAAGTCCTTCAGCGCCAAGATCAGCAACCTGAAGAACGAGCTGATCGACGAGGAGGACTTCGCCGCCCAGGCCGCGGACGGCTTCGAGAAGACCCTCGCCCAGGCCTACGCCCTGTACCAGTCGCGGCTGCGCGAGGCGAACGCCCTGGACTTCGACGACCTGATCATGACGACGGTCAACCTGCTCCGCGCCTTCCCGGACGTCGCCGAGCACTACCGCCGCCGCTTCCGCCACGTCCTCGTCGACGAGTACCAGGACACCAACCACGCCCAGTACGCCCTGGTCAGGGAGCTCGTCGGACCGTCCGAGCAGCCCGTCGGCGGGTCCGCGGGCGAGGTGGCGCCCGCCGAGCTGTGCGTGGTGGGCGACGCCGACCAGTCGATCTACGCCTTCCGCGGCGCGACGATCCGCAACATCCTCCAGTTCGAGGAGGACTACCCGGACGCGACGACGATCCTGCTCGAGCAGAACTACCGCTCCACGCAGACCATCCTGAGCGCGGCCAACGCGGTCATCGAGCGCAACGAGTCCCGCCGCCCCAAGAACCTGTGGACCAACGCCGGCGCCGGCGCGCGGATCACCGGGTACGTGGCCGACACCGAGCACGACGAGGCGCAGTTCGTCGCCGACGAGATAGACCGCCTCACGGACGCGGGCCAGGCCAAGGCGGGCGACGTCGCCGTCTTCTACCGCACCAACGCCCAGTCCCGCGTCTTCGAGGAGGTCTTCATCCGCGTCGGCCTCCCCTACAAGGTCGTCGGCGGCGTCCGCTTCTACGAGCGCAAGGAGGTCCGGGACGTCCTGGCCTACCTGCGGGTGCTCGCCAACCCCGAGGACTCGGTGCCGCTGCGCCGCATCCTCAACGTCCCCAAGCGGGGCATCGGCGACCGCGCGGAGGCCATGATCGACGCCCTCGCCCAGCGCGAGCGGATCAGCTTCCCGCAGGCCCTCAGGCGCGTCGACGAGGCGTACGGCATGGCCGCGCGGTCGGTGAACGCCGTGAAGCGGTTCAACACGCTGATGGAGGACCTCCGGACGATCGCCGAGTCCGGCGCGGGCCCGGCCACCGTCGTGGAGGCGATCCTCGAACGCACCGGCTACCTCGCCGAGTTGCAGGCCTCCACCGACCCGCAGGACGAGACCCGGATCGAGAACCTGCAGGAACTCGCGGCCGTGGCCCTGGAGTTCGAGCAGGAGCGCGGCGAGGGCGAGCAGGGCACCCTGGCCGACTTCCTGGAGCAGGTGGCGCTGGTCGCCGACTCCGACCAGATCCCCGACGAGGACGAGGACGGCTCCGGCGTCATCACCCTGATGACCCTGCACACCGCCAAGGGCCTGGAGTTCCCGGTCGTCTTCCTGACCGGCATGGAGGACGGCGTCTTCCCGCACCTGCGCGCCCTCGGCCAGACCAAGGAGCTGGAGGAGGAGCGGCGCCTGGCGTACGTCGGCATCACCCGCGCCCGGGAGCGGCTGTACCTCACCCGGTCCACGCTGCGCAGCGCGTGGGGGCAGCCGTCGTACAACCCGCCCTCGCGCTTCCTGGAGGAGATCCCGGCCGCGCACCTGGAGTGGAAGCGGACGGGCGGCGGCTCGCCCGCGGCCTCCGGACCGGCCTCCGGGGTGGCGGCCTCGCTGTCGTCGTCCCGCTCCCGCTCGTCGGCGGCGGGCGCCTCCGGCTTCGCCACCCGCCGGGCCGCGGAGCAGTCCGCCGTGTCGCTGGCGGTCGGGGACCGGGTCACGCACGACCAGTTCGGCCTCGGCACCGTGGTCGCGGTGAAGGGCACGGGCGCGAACGCGGAGGCGACCATCGACTTCGGGGACGCCAAGCCGAAGCGGCTGCTGCTGCGGTACGCGCCGGTGGAGAAGCTGTGACCGCACGGGGCTGACGCCGGACGAGAGGACCCCGCCGGGCGGCGGGGTCCTCCAGGGGCCGGGGTCTCCCGGTCCGCGTCTACGCCGGGTTCAGTCCGTGGCTGCGCAGCCACGCGAGCGGGTCGATCGTCGAGCCGCCCGCCGGGCGGACCTCGAAGTGCAGGTGCGGGCCGGTGGAGTTGCCCGAGTTGCCGGAGAGCGCGATCTGCTGGCCGGCCTTCACGGTCGTACCGGAGGGGACCTGGTAGGTGGAGAGGTGGCAGTACCACGTCTCCGTGCCGTCCATCGCGGTCAGGATCACCATGTTGCCGTACGCGCTGTTGTACTGCGTGCGGACCGTGCCGTCGGTCGCGGCCAGCACCGGCGTGCCGTAGGCCACGGGGAAGTCGATGCCGCTGTGCATCGACATCCAGTTGATGCCGGACTGGCCGTAGTAGGCGCTGAGGCCGGGCTGCGTGACCGGGAGCGCGAACTTCGGGCGCAGCCGCTCCTTGCGGGCGGCTTCCTCCGCCGCCTGCCTCCGCTCGGCCGCCTGCTGGGCCTTGAGGTCGATGCGCTCCTGGGTGCGGCTGGCCCGGTCGGCGAAGTCGTCCGCCCCGGCGGCGAGGCTCTCGAGCTGGGTGTCCAGCTTGATGTTGGCGACGGACGGCTTCACCGGCTGCGCGTCCGCCGCGGTCGTCGCCGTCTCCTGCCCGCCCTCTTCGGTCAGGTCGCTGACGGAGGCGGCGGCGATCCCGGCGACGCCCATCACGCACGCGGAGGGCACGGCCACCGTCAGCAGCGCGGAGCGCTTGGGGGGCGTGCGGCGGCGGGAACGGGACCCGCCGCGCGAGGCCGCGCGCGGCGACGGGACGGCGACGGCCTCCTGCTGCTCCTCGAGCAGGTGCACCGCCGGCAGCTCACCCGTGTCGCCCGGGCCGCCGGGGACGGGGCCGTCGTAGGGGTCGTCCTGCTCCTCCGGGGCCGGGGAGCCGGCGTCCCGGGAGGGAGGGGCCGCGGACGCCCGCGGGTCCTCGAACCGCTCGAACGCGGCGGTGGCCTGCTGGTCGAAGGGCTCGGCCCGCGTCCCGTAGGCGTCGGACGCCGGTGCGGCGCCGCCGTCGGGGTTCCACTGCGTGGCGTCGTAGGCGCCGGTGTCGAAGGCCTGGGTGCCCCAGTCCCACTGCTGGGTCCGGTCGGCGGCGTCCTCGGACCGGTCGGGCTGGAGCCAGGCGCCCGCGTCCCACTGGCCGCTGGTGTCGGGGGCGGTGCCCTGCGCCGGGATCAGCGGCACGTGCTGCTGACCGGTGGTCCACGCCGTCGCGTCGTGGGCGCCGGTGGTGCCGTAGTCGGCGTACTGCTGGGCCTGCGGGGCCGCGTACGCGTCGTACCGCGCGGTGTCGTGGCCGCCCGCGGACCAGTGCGCGGTGTCGTACGCGCCCGTGTCGCGGCCGCCGTCCGGGAGGCCCCCGAAGAGGGGGTCGGTGGCGAAGTCCGCGAAGGTGTGGCTGCCGGTGCCGAAACCGGTGGCACCGGAACCGGCGGCGTCGTGGCCGCCGTACGGGGTGAAGTCGCCGTACGGGGCTTCCTGGGTGCCGTACGGCGCGTGGGGCGCCGAGGCGGGGTCGGAAGCCGGGGCCGGGGCCATGGTCCCCGACGGGTGACGGTCGTTCACCAACTTCTCTTTCGCCTCGACAACAGTGGCTGCCAGAGCAGTGCGGCGACTGTACCCGGCGGTATGCGGGCGCGACAATCTTTCGCAGGTTTCAGGCGCGCAGGAAACGGGCAATCGGTTGCGTTTTGGCGGACCGGAGGCGCGCCCTTGGCCCTGCGTTCGACGTCTGTTCGAGAAGACGTGCGGGGCGGCGGCCCGCGCGGGCGGTGCCGGGCGGGTGGTGTTCGGACGGGGCGCCGCGCTCCTCCCGGCCGTGGGCGTGTCGCCGGCCCGGGCGTGTCGCGGGCCGGCGTCAGGCGACCGTCAGGCCCTTCGCGCGGCCCGCGGACGGCTCCCCGGGACGCGCCGTGTCCAGGGCCTGCCGTATGCGGGTCGCCACGGCCGGGTGCACGGGCAGGGCGAGGTGGCCGACGCCGCTCACCCGCACGTTCTGCACGGTCAGGTCCGGGTGCTCGATGCAGGCGGTCTCCAGCGGCTCCATGATGTGGTCGAGGTCGCTCCAGAAGGCGACGAAGTGCGTGCGGCAGCCGGGCGCGGGCAGGGTGAGCTCCTCGAGGACCGGTGACCCGGGGCGCATCTGACGGACGATGGGGTGCGCGTTGGCCAGCGGTGCGACGCGGGTGCCCGCGTGCGGGGTGCCGAGCGTGACGAGCGTCCGCACGCGGGCGTCACCGCCCAGTCGCTGCACGTAGTACCGCGCGATCAGCCCGCCGAGGCTGTGTCCGACCACGTCGACCCGATCGCTTCCCGTGCGCTCGCACACCTGCTCTATGTGGCGGCCGAGCAGTTCGGCCGCGATGCGGATGTCACAGGTCAGCGGCGAGTAGTTGAGCGATTCGATCTGCTGCCTGCCGTGCTGGACGAGGCTGCGGCGCAGCAGCAGGAAGACGGAGCGGTTGTCGATGAAGCCGTGCAGCAGCACGACCGGGGGCTTGGCCTCCGCCGGCAGCTGCGCGGCGCCGCCCGGTACGAGCGGTGCGGGACCCAGGCTCCGTCGCTCCTGGACGATGCCGGCGGGGTAGAGCAGGAGGTGGCCCGCCAGGATCGCGAGCTCCAGGGCGGTGGCCTTCAGCAGGGCCAGGGAGAGATCCGCCAGCCGGTCCGGCAGGAGACGCCGGCAGAGCGGCAGAAGGGGAAGAGCTGCCCGGGTGACCTTCATGGCCGACCTCCTGTCGGCACGCTGAGGGACGGCCCTGTCCCCCGTGTGCCCTCACGGGAAAGCGCGACGAGAGCGGCCGACGGTGCGCGTGTGCGAGGCGCGCGGGCGGTGTGGTGGTGCGACGGCCTCGTAGCGGCTTCCCTGTACGCATGGTCCCACCGTTGACCCCGTGGTGCACGGGCAAGCGGTACGGAGGCCGCGGGGCCCCGGGACGCTGCGTGGCGAACGTGTCCCACCGTGTGATTTCCCCCTCGCTCCGCACCGTGAAACTGCCGGGTGCGGGATCCTGGGGATAACGTTCGTTCACTTCCCCGGCCGGCTGGGGCCGGGGCGGCCGTACCGCGGTCGTGCACCCGGGGCGGTGGGCGGCGGGGTGTGCGGTACTTGTCGGTACGGATGGATGTAGTCGCTTCATGGAGGCAGTGATGGGTGTGGCAGCCGGTCCGATCCGCGTGGTGGTGGCCAAGCCGGGGCTCGACGGCCACGATCGCGGGGCCAAGGTGATCGCGCGGGCGCTGCGCGACGCCGGTATGGAGGTCATCTACACCGGGCTCCACCAGACCCCCGAGCAGATCGTCGACACCGCGATCCAGGAGGACGCCGACGCGATCGGCCTGTCCATCCTCTCCGGCGCGCACAACACGCTCTTCGCGGCGGTGATCGACCTGCTCAGGGAGCGGGACGCGGCGGACATCCTGGTCTTCGGCGGCGGGATCATCCCCGAGGCGGACATCGCCCCGCTGAAGGAGAAGGGCGTCGCGGAGATCTTCACCCCGGGTGCGACCACGGCGTCCATCGTGGACTGGGTGCGCGCGAACGTGCGCCAGCCCGCACAGGCGTAGGCGGCGGTTTCCGGCGGCGGGGCCTTCCGCCCCCGGGCGGGAGGCCCCGCCGCGGGTCCCGGTACGGACCTCGGCACGGGTGCCGCCGGCCGGGGCGGCGGGGCGGGACCCGCTTCCGGGGACGGCCGGACGGGTCCGGCCCGCCGGGACCTCCGGCCGGGGATCCGTGCGGTCGGGGGCCCCGTGGTCCGGGGCCGCGATGCTCGGGTTCACGGTGCTCGGGGCCCCGGTGCTCAGGCCTGCGGTGCTCGGGGCTCCGGTGCTCGGGCTCCCGCCAAGGTCAGCTCCTCCAGCATGACCGCGCGCAGGCGCAGCGTCGTGACCAGGCGCTGGAAGGCCTCCGACCAGTAGCTCCCGGCTCCCGGCGCCGCGTTCTCCGGCTCGTCCGGCACCGCCAGGAGCACCTCGAGGCGGCTTGCCTCGCGGGGGTCGAGGCAGCGTTCGGCCAGGCCCATGACTCCGCTGAAACTCCATGGATAACTCCCTGCGTCACGCGCGATGTCGAGCGCGTCGACCACGGCCCGTCCGAGCGGCGCGGCCCACGGCACCGCGCACACCCCGAGCAGCTGGAAGGCCTCGGACAGGCCGTGCGTCTCGATGAACCCCGCCACCCACTCGGCCCGCTCGGCGGCGCCCAGCGTGTCGAGCAGCCGGGCGCGTTCGGCCAGGGACACCGCCCCCGGACCGCCGGCCTCCGGAGCGGAGGGCTCACCGAGCAGTGCCCGGGACCACCGGGCGTCCCGCTGCCGCACCGCCGCCCGGCACCACGCCGCGTGCAGTTCGTCCCGCCAGTCGTCCGCCACCGGCAGGGCCACGATCTCCCGGGGCGTGCGCCCGCCGAGCCGCCGCGACCAGCAGGCGAGCGGTGCCGCCTCCACCAGCTGGCCCAGCCACCAGGCCCGTTCCCCCCGTCCCGCGGGGGCCTGGGCCACCACGCCGTCGCGTTCCATGCCCGCGTCGCACTCGTGCGGGGCCTCCACGGTGATCGTCGGCACGTCCCCCGTGTGGTCCACGGCCACGCACGCCCCGGCCCTGACCGCCATCCGTCCCGCGAACGCCGAACCGGGCAGCGCCGACAGCAGCTCCGCGGCCGTCGCCCGCACATTGCGGCTGCGGTCGGCCAGGGCCTGCTCCAGGAAGGGTTCGTCGGCCGGGCCGAGACCGGCGCGCAGGGAGTCCAGGAACATGAGCCGGTCCTCCGCCCGCTCCGTCGCCCAGCTCGCCGCGAGGAGGTCGCGCGCGGCGCCGGGCTCGCGGGAGCGCAGGGCGGTGAGGAGCGCGACCCGCTCGGCGAAGAGGCCCTCCTGCCAGAGCCGCTCGATTCCCTCCGGGTCACCGGGACCGGGCACCGGGCTGCCTCCGCCCGGTGCCGAGCGCAGGGCGAACCGCCAGTCCGGGTTGAACCGGGCCAGCCACAGGGCGCGCGGTCCCGCGAACCGCAGGGCCGCCGGACGCAGGTCCGTCCGGCCCCGCGCGGCGTCGAGCAGGGCGGGCAGTGCGGCGGGGGGCGCGGCGAAACCGCGGGCGTTCGCCGCCGCCAGCCACTGGGGCAGCAGCTCCATGAGATCCGGTGCCGTGCCCCGGCGGCCGCCGCCGGAGGGGCCGGGGCGGCCGGAGAGCAGCAGCGCGAGCCGGCGGGCGGCGGCGGGCGGCAGCGGTGGGCGCGGGTCCTCCGGGGCGGGCTCCGGGCGCCGTGCCGCCCGTGCCGGGCGCAGCCCGGCGCGTCGCCGTACGGTCGCCGCGGCCGCCGCGTCCAGCAGCGCCGCCGGTGCCCCCGGCCCGGGCGCGCAACCCGCCGGTGTGCGCCGGTCCGTGCCCAGCAGGGCCGTGGTGACCAGGTCCTCCCAGGTGTCCGGGGGAGGCGGGCCCGCGGCGGCGGTGGTCCTGCTCATGAGCTTCCTTTCCGTCGGGCGTCCCGGAGCGGCCGAAGACTCGTGCGCACCGGGTGTCCCGTGATGCCCGAAGAATTCATGAGGTCGGCGGGGGTGGAGGGGAACGCGCCGCTCAGCACAGCGACACCACCTCACCGTCCCCGTCCGGCCATGCCGCCAGGGGAGTGAACCCCCGGTGGCCGCACTCGCCGAAGACCGTGACCGGGGCGCCGCCCGACAGGGCGACCAGGCGCCACAGGCCGGGGCGGGACCGCGCGGCCGGGGCGACCGGCAGGGCCGTGTCCCCGTCGGCGTCCGCCAGCTGCCAGCCGTCGCCGTCCGGAACCGGCACCACCCGGCCCAGGGTCACCGGGACCGAGTCCAGCCAGGGGTCGTCGCGCAGTGCCTCGCCGTAACGGGCGACCGCCCGGGCCGTCGTCGTCCCCGGTGGCCGGGCCGTCGTCGGCGCGGGCGGCGCGAACCGCTCGCCCAGGGCCGCCCGCGGCTGCCCCGCGTTCGGCTGCCCCGCACGGGCGGACAGCTCCGCGTCCAGGGCCAGCCCGACCGGCAGCGCGAGTTCGGGGGCACGGCCCGCGGCGCCGTAGGAGAGGAGCAGCGCCGTGCGCCGCGAGGCCGTGCCGTACAGCCAGATGCGGCGGGTGGTCAGGCGGGCGTCCGCCGTGTCGTACTGGGCGAGGACCAGCCAGTGGTCCCGTACCGGCGGGCCGTCCGCCGGGGCGGGCAGGCCGACGCGGGAGCGGACCGTCGCGGCGAGTGCCTCCGGCAGCCGCTCGCGGCGCAGCCAGCCCCGGCCGAGGAGGTGGAGCAGCGCGCACTCCTCCAGCAGCCGCACCGGCCAGTCCGGCCCGGTGCCCGGGAGCGCCCCCAGGTCCCGCACCCGGGCGGCCAGCCCCGGCGCCTGGGCGTCGACCATGCGGGCCGCCGTCTCCTCCCACGGGCCGTACCCGGACTGCTCCGCCGCCGCCAGCCCGCCGCGGAGCAGGTCCGCCAGGCGCTGCTCCAGCTCCGCCGCGCCCGCGGTGATCCGCTCGGCCCGGCGCTCCGCCCTGCGCCGCGCCGCCTCCGGACCGGCGGACCCGGACGGGGGGACCGGGGACTTCGCGGTCGGCTCCCCCGCCGCGCTCCCGCGCCGGCCCGCGAACCACCGCCGCGCCCACTGCGGAGCCCGCGCCCGCGGCACCGCCGCGTCCCCGCCCGCCCAGAGCAGCAGCAGACCGAGCGCGTGCTCGCACGGCGACCTGTGACTCGGACAACTGCACCGGTACGCGGGCCCGGCGGTGTCCGCGACGTCGACGACCGTCCGGTACGGCTCGCCGCCGCTCCCGCACAGCCCCCACACCACCCCCTCGTCGGACCGGCCGGTCCCGGACCACGGGCCGGCCGTGCCGAGTTCGCTCCCCGCCTCGCGCGACGCGGTGTCGGGCGCCAGCGCCAGCACCCGGTCCGCGGTCCAGCGCACCCCCTGCTGAGTCATGCCGCCGACGTTATGTCCCGCCACTGACAATCGGCCCGGAGAAGACGTTCGGGCAGGTCAGGCTGATTGTCAGTGGCGTGGTGCACGGTGGGTGGCAGATCCGAACCAGCCGAGCTGGAGGGGGACTCAGCCATGCCTGCGCCCGTTGAACCGACGTCCGTCGATCCGACCCGGAACGGCTCCGTGCCCGTGGACACGGGCACGGACTCCCCCCGTCCCGCCCCCGGCGCGGAGGTGCTGCGACCGCACGCGGAGGACGCCTTCGCCGACGAGCTCGCCGCGCTGGCGGCGCAGGACGACCGCCCGCGCCCGGCCCGCTGGCGGCTCTCGCCGTGGGCCGTCGCGACCTACCTGCTCGGCGGCACCCTGCCGGACGGCACGGTGATCACGCCGAAGTACGTCGGCCCGCGCCGCATCGTCGAGGTCGCCGTGTCCACGCTCGCCACCGACCGCGCCCTGCTGCTGCTCGGCGTGCCCGGCACCGCGAAGACCTGGGTGTCGGAGCACCTGGCCGCGGCGGTCAGCGGCGACTCGACCCTCCTGGTGCAGGGCACGGCCGGCACACCGGAGGAGGCCATCCGCTACGGCTGGAACTACGCCCGGCTGCTCGCCGACGGCCCCAGCCGTGACGCCCTGGTGCCCAGTCCGGTGATGCGGGCCATGGCGGAGGGGGCGACGGTCCGCGTCGAGGAGCTGACCCGCATCCCGGCCGACGTCCAGGACACGCTCATCACCATCCTGTCGGAGAAGACCCTGCCGATACCGGAGCTGGGCCAGGAGGTGCAGGCGGTCCGCGGCTTCAACCTGATCGCCACGGCCAACGACCGCGACCGCGGGGTCAACGACCTGTCCAGCGCCCTGCGCCGCCGCTTCAACACCGTGGTGCTGCCGCTGCCGGAGAGCCCCGAGGCGGAGGTCGACATCGTCGCGCGCCGGGTGGACCGGATCGGCCGCTCCCTCGACCTGCCGGCCGTGCCCGACGGCATCGAGGAGATCCGCCGTGTCGTCACCGTCTTCCGCGAGCTGCGCGACGGGATCACCACCGACGGCCGGACGAAGCTGAAGTCGCCCAGCGGCACCCTGTCGACCGCCGAGGCGATCTCCGTGGTCACCCACGGGCTCGCACTCGCCGCCCACTTCGGCGACGGCGTCCTGCGGGCCGGGGACGTCGCCGCGGGCGTCCTCGGCGCGGTCGTCCGCGACCCGGCGGCGGACCGCGTCGTCTGGCAGGAGTACCTGGAGACCGTCGTGCGCGAGCGCGACGGCTGGAAGGACTTCTACCGGGCCTGCCGGGAGGCCGGTGCGTGAGCGGGGGGGCGAGGGGCACGGGCCGGGGGCCGGCGGAGCCGCTGCTGCTCGGGGTGCGGCACCACGGGCCGGGGTCGGCGCGGGCGGTGCGGGCGGCGCTGGACGAGGCCCGGCCGGGGATCGTGCTGATCGAGGGGCCGCCCGAGGCCGATCCGCTGATCCCGCTCGCCGCGGAGGAGGGCATGCGGCCGCCGGTCGCCCTGCTCGCCCACGCCGTGGACGAGCCCGGCCGCTCGGCCTTCTGGCCGCTGGCCGAGTTCTCCCCGGAGTGGGTCGCGATCCGCTGGGCGCTGGAGCACGGGGTCCCGGCCCGCTTCATCGACCTGCCGGCCGCTCACACGCTGGCGTGGGGGGAGGACGGGGGAGGGGACGGGGCGGACGGATCCGTTCCCGGCGACGGGCCCGGCGCCGCGGAGGGCCCCGGCCCCGGGGACGACGCCGGCCGGGGCGCGGGACCGCGGGTCGACCCGCTGGGGATGCTCGCCGACGCCGCCGGGTACGACGACCCCGAGCGGTGGTGGGAGGACGTCGTCGAGCACCGGGGCACGGGAGGGGGCGACGCGCTCGCGCCGTTCACCGCGCTGGAGGAGGCCATGACGGCGCTGCGGGAGGCCTGCGGCAGCGGGGGCCGCGCCCGGGACCCGGTGCGCGAGGCGCACATGCGGCTCCGGATCCGGGCCGCGCGGCGGGAGTGCGAAGGCGGTGTGGCCGTGGTGTGCGGGGCCTGGCACGTGCCCGCGCTGCGGCGGAGGACCACCGTCGCCGCCGACCGGGCCGCGCTGAAGGGACTGCCCAGGGTCAGGACGGACATGACCTGGGTGCCCTGGACCAACCGCAGGCTGTCCCGGACGAGCGGATACGGCGCGGGCGTCGACTCCCCGGGCTGGTACGAGCACCTGTTCGGCGCCCCGGACCGGCCGGTCGAGCGGTGGATGACCAAGGTGGCGGGCCTGCTGCGGGAGGAGGACCGGATCGTGTCGTCCGCGCACGTCATCGAAGCCGTGCGCCTGGCGGGGACGCTGGCCGCGGTGCGGGGCCGGCCGCTGCCCGGGCTGGGCGAGACGACCGACGCGGTGCGGGCGGTGATGTGCGAGGGCTCCGACGTGCCGCTGGCGCTGGTGCACGACCGGCTGGTCGTCGGGGACGCACTGGGGGAGGTCCCGCCGGCGGCGCCCGCCGTGCCGTTGCAGCGGGACCTCGAGCGGACCCGGCGCAGGCTGCGGCTGAAGCCGGAGGCCGCGGAGCGGGAACTGGAGCTCGACCTGCGCAAGGAGACCGACGCCGGGCGCAGCAGGCTGCTGCACCGGCTGCGGCTGCTCGGCATCGCCTGGGGCGAGCCGGCCGCCTCGCGCGGGAGCACGGGCACCTTCCGGGAGACGTGGCGGCTGCGCTGGGAGCCGGAGCTGTCGGTACGGGTCGCCGAGGCCGGGGTGTGGGGGACGACCGTGCGCGCCGCCGCGACGGCCAGGGCCGAGGCGGACGCCGTCGCCGCGCGGGGCCTGGCCGAGGTCACCGGGCTGGCCGAGCGCTGCCTGCTGGCCGGGCTGCCCGACGCGCTGCCCACGGTGATGCGGGCCCTCGCCGACCGTGCCGCCCTGGACGCGGACGTCGGCCACCTCGCCCAGGCCCTGCCCGCCCTGGTCCGCGCGCTGCGGTACGGCGATGTGCGCGGTACGGACACCGCGGCGCTGGCCGAGGTCGCCGCCGGGCTCGCCGGGCGGATCTTCGTCGGACTGCCCCCGGCCTGTGCCGGACTGGACGCGGCCGCCGCCGAGGAGATGCGGGGCCGTCTCGACGCGGTGCACGGGGCGGTGGGCCTCCTCGGCGACGCCCCCGCGCCCGGCCACGGGAACCTGCGCGCCCGCTGGCGGTCGGTGCTGCGCGGGCTCACCGCACGGGACACCGTGCCCGGCGTCCTCCGGGGGCGGTCCGTGCGGCTGCTGCTGGACGACGGGGAGCTGGCGCAGGAGGAGGCGGCACGGCTGATGGGCCTGGCGCTGTCGCCGGGCACGCCACCGGCGGACGCGGCCGCCTGGATCGAGGGCTTCGTCGGCGGCGGCTCCGGGAGCGGGATGCTCCTGATCCACGACGAACGGCTGCTCGGACTGGTGGACGCCTGGCTGACGGAGGTGCCGGCGGAGGCGTTCACGGACGTGCTGCCGCTGCTGCGGCGGACGTTCTCGGCGTACGAGCCGGGGGTGCGGCGCACCCTCGGCGAACTGGTCCGGCGCGGACCGGGGGCCCGGGGGAGCGCGGCGGCCGCCGGTCCCGGCTTCGCGTCCAGCCTCGACACCGCGCGCGCGGACGCCGTGCTGCCGGTCGTGCGGCTGCTGCTGGGACAGGACGAGGACCACTCGGACGACGGGTGCGGCGGGGGCGGCGAGAACGCCGGGGGAGCGCGCGCCGGTTCGGCGGGGGCGGCGCGATGACGGCCCCCGGACCACGGCGGCACCACGGCACCGGCGACCAACAGGGGGAGGAACGCATGACGGCCAGGACGACGGACCCGGCGGCGGAGCGGCTGCGGCGGTGGCGGCTGGTGCTCGGCGGGGACGGGGCCGACGGGACCGGATGCGCGCTGTCCGGGCGGGACGCCGCGATGGACGGCGCCCTCTGCGCGCTCTACGACAGGGGGGACGGACCGCGGGCGGGGCGGGAGCGTGCGGCGGGCCTCGGGGCGTCGGCGCCCGCGGTGGCGCGCTGGCTCGGGGACATCCGGACCTACTTCCCCTCCTCCGTCGTCCAGGTCATGCAGCGCGACGCCGTCGACCGGCTCGGACTGTCGGCCCTCCTGCTGGAGCCGGAGATGCTCGAGGCGGTCGAGGCCGACGTCCACCTCGTCGGCACGCTGCTGTCGCTCCACCAGGCGATGCCGGAGACGACGAGGGAGACGGCACGGGCGGTCGTGCGCAGGGTGGTCGAGGACCTGGAGGAGCGGCTCGCCACCCGCACCCGGGCCACCCTCACCGGCGCCCTCGACCGCAGTGCCCGCACCGACCGGCCGCGCCACCACGACATCGACTGGAACCGCACCATCGCGGCCAACCTCAAGCACTACCTCCCGGAGCACCGGACGGTCGTGCCGGAGCGGCTCGTCGGCCACGGGCGGGCCGCGCGGTCGGTGCGGAAGGAGATCGTCCTCTGCGTCGACCAGTCCGGGTCGATGGCGGCGTCCGTCGTCCACGCGTCGGTGTTCGGGGCGGTGCTCGCGTCCATGCGGTCGGTCGGCACGCGCCTCGTCGTCTTCGACACCGCGGTCGTCGACCTGACCGACCGGATCGACGACCCCGTCGACGTGCTCTTCGGCGTCCGGCTCGGCGGCGGCACGGACATCAACCGGGCGCTGGCGTACTGCCAGTCGCGGATCACCCGGCCCGCGGAGACGGTGGTCGTGCTGATCAGCGACCTCTACGAAGGGGGGATCCGTGACGAGATGCTCAAACGGGTCGCGGCGATGAAGGCGTCGGGGGTGCAGTTCGTGGCGCTGCTCGCCCTCTCCGACGAGGGGACGCCCGCGTACGACCGCGAGCACGCGGCGGCGCTGGCCGGGCTGGGGGCCCCGGCGTTCGCCTGTACGCCCGACCTGTTCCCGGAGGTGATGGCGGCGGCGATCGAGAAGCGGCCGTTGCCGGTGCCGGACACGGCGTGAGCCGGGACGGGCGGGGCCGCGGAGCGGGCCGGCGGCGACTCCCCGCCCCGTCGTCGCCCGCCCGTCGTCGCCCGTCCGTCGTCGCCCGCCCCGCGGCGGTCACCCCGCGGTGATCGAGACGGCCGTGCCCCGCATCGGTGACGGGGTGCTCGCGCACCCTCGGGAGCCGTGCGCGAGGAGGCGGCGGACGCGGCGGACCCGGCCGCCCGGACACCCCCCGCTCCGGCGGCCGGAGGCCGTCGGCACGCCCGGCCGGAACCCCCGGCCGGCACCCCCGCGGGCGGGGTGACCGCTCCCCGCCGAGGAGGGGAGGCCGGTCGCCCGTGTCCCGGGGAGCGGGGCGTTCTCCGTTCCCCGGGCGGTCCCACGGGCCCCGCCGGGCCGGTCCCGGCCGGGCGGGCCCCCGGCCACCGGCACGCCGTGCCGGGAAAAACGGCATCATGTGACAGGTATCACCGCTCACGTGTGACCCGCGATTTAGAGAGGCCCGCCCCGCGGCGATAACCTGCGAGATGGACATGCCGCGCGCTCGGACACCGTGTGCGCCTCCCTTGTGACAACAGCGGACGTCACGTTGCCCTTCGCGGCACGCCCACGCATCCAACGAACCGCGAGATCACTGATAGGGACGGAAGCGCGTGGACCTGTTCGAGTACCAGGCGAGGGACCTCTTCGCCAAGCACGGTGTACCGGTGCTGGCCGGTGAAGTCATCGACACGCCTGAGGCGGCGCGCGAGATCACCGAGCGCCTGGGCGGCAAGTCGGTCGTCAAGGCCCAGGTGAAGGTCGGTGGTCGCGGAAAGGCCGGCGGTGTCAAGCTGGCCGCCACCCCGGACGAGGCCGTCGCCCGCGCGACGGACATCCTCGGCATGGACATCAAGGGCCACACGGTCCACAAGGTGATGATCGCCGAGACCGCTCCGGAGATCGTCGAGGAGTACTACGTCTCCTTCCTCCTCGACCGGGCCAACCGCACCTTCCTCTCCATCGCCTCCGTCGAGGGCGGCATGGACATCGAGGAGGTCGCGGCCACCCGCCCCGAGGCCGTCGCCAAGATCGCGATCGACGCCATCGACGGTGTGGACAAGGCCAAGGCCCAGGAGATCGCGGCCGCCGCGAAGTTCCCGGCGGAGGTCGCCGACCAGGTCGCCGACGTCCTCGTCAAGCTGTGGGAGGTCTTCGTCAAGGAGGACGCCCTCCTGGTCGAGGTCAACCCGCTGGCCAAGGTCGCCTCCGGTGACGTCCTCGCCCTCGACGGCAAGGTGTCCCTGGACGACAACGCCGAGTTCCGCCACCCCGAGTTCGAGGAGCTCCAGGACAAGGCCGCGGCGAACCCGCTCGAGGCCGCCGCCAAGGAGAAGAACCTCAACTACGTCAAGCTCGACGGCGAGGTCGGCATCATCGGCAACGGCGCCGGTCTCGTCATGAGCACCCTGGACGTCGTCGCCTACGCCGGCGAGGCCCACAAGGGCGTCAAGCCCGCCAACTTCCTGGACATCGGCGGCGGTGCCTCCGCCGAGGTCATGGCGAACGGTCTCGAGATCATCCTCGGCGACCCGGACGTCAAGTCCGTCTTCGTCAACGTCTTCGGCGGCATCACCGCCTGCGACGCCGTCGCCAACGGCATCGTGCAGGCCCTGGAGCTGCTCAAGAGCAAGGGCGAAGAGGTCGACAAGCCGCTGGTCGTGCGCCTCGACGGCAACAACGCCGAGCTGGGCCGCAAGATCCTCACCGACGCCAACCACCCGCTCGTTCAGCAGGTGGACACCATGGACGGCGCGGCCGACAAGGCCGCCGAGCTGGCTGCTGCCGCGAAGTAAGGGACGAGGTCACACAACACCATGGCTATCTTCCTCACCAAGGAATCCAAGGTCATCGTCCAGGGCATGACCGGCTCCGAGGGCCAGAAGCACACCCGGCGCATGCTGGCTTCCGGCACCAACATCGTCGGCGGCGTGAACCCGCGCAAGGCCGGCCAGAGCGTCGACTTCGACGGCACCGAGGTACCGGTCTTCGGCACCGTCAAGGAGGCCATCGAGAAGACCGGCGCCGACGTCACGGTCATCTTCGTCCCCGAGAAGTTCACCAAGGACGCGGTCGTCGAGGCCATCGACGCCGAGATCCCGCTCGCGGTCGTCATCACCGAGGGCATCGCGGTGCACGACACGGCCGCCTTCTGGGCGTACGCCGGCAAGAAGGGCAACAAGACCCGCATCATCGGCCCGAACTGCCCCGGCCTGATCACCCCCGGCCAGTCGAACGCCGGCATCATCCCGGCCGACATCACCAAGCCGGGCCGCATCGGCCTGGTCTCGAAGTCCGGCACGCTGACGTACCAGATGATGTACGAGCTGCGCGACATCGGCTTCTCGACCTGCGTCGGCATCGGCGGTGACCCGATCATCGGCACCACCCACATCGACGCCCTGAAGGCCTTCCAGGACGACCCCGACACCGACCTGATCGTCATGATCGGCGAGATCGGCGGCGACGCCGAGGAGCGGGCCGCGGCCTTCATCAAGGAGAACGTGACCAAGCCGGTCGTCGGCTACGTCGCGGGCTTCACCGCGCCCGAGGGCAAGACCATGGGCCACGCCGGCGCCATCGTCTCCGGCTCCTCCGGCACGGCCCAGGCGAAGAAGGAGGCCCTCGAGGCCGCCGGCGTCAAGGTCGGCAAGACGCCGACCGAGACGGCGAAGCTGGCGCGCGCCGTCCTCGGCGGCTGAGCACGGCCGCGCGGACCGAGTCCCGCACCGCACGGACGGGCCCGTCCCCCGAAGGGGACGGGCCCGTCCGTGTTCCCGGACCCCGGCCCGGCGCGGAGCCTCAGCGCGGCTGCGGCGCCAGCCGCTCGGGTCCGTGCAGCAGCTCCTTCCGGAGCTTGGCGCGCAGTTTCCGCTGCTTCTCCGACAGGGGACCGGGAGCCGCCTTCGGCGGTACGCCCCGGACCGTCTCGCCCGGGGGGACCGGGGGCTCGTAGCCGGTGGGGGCGGTGTGCACGGTGAGCGCCGTGGTGCCGATCAGGGCGGCCGTGAGGGCGAGGACGGCCCGGGTGCGGAAACGGACCCGGCGCTCACCGCCGGCGCGCACCTCCGGCGGCCCGGGCGTGTGCGGCCGCTCGGTGGAGGCCAGCCCGGCCAGCCGCCGGCGCAGCGCCCGCGGATCCGAGAGCTCCGGCAGCCGGGCGGTGACGGCCCGGCGCGCGTGCAGCAGCCGGCCGGCGGTCGCCGGGGTGCTGGCCTCCGTCTCCGCGGCCGTGTCGGGCAGGCCGAGGCCGACCCCGTCGTGCAGCAGGAGCGCGCGGCGGTACGACGGCGGGAGTCCCAGCAGGACCTCCAGCAGGGCGCGGTCGGACGCGTCGGGCAGCGGTGGTCCGGAGCGCCGGTGGGCGGGGCGGAACCGGTGCCAGGGGGAGAGCGCCCACTCGTGCGCCGCCGCGCGCACCCAGCCGGCCGGGTCCGGGTCGCGGGCCACCTCGGGCCAGCGCTCCCAGGCCCGCTGGAAGGCCCGCTCCACGGACTCGCGCGCCAGGTCGTGCCGGCCGGTCAGCAGGTACGCCTGCCGGACGAGGGAGGGGGCGCAGAACGCGTACAGCGCGTCGAAGGCCTGCGCGGGCGTCAGGCCGGACAGCGGACCGGGGGGGTTCCACTCCTCGGGCACGGCCCACGAGGGGATCCTCCGCGAGGACGGCCGGGGCGTCCGCGCGGGCTCCGGGACCACCGTCCTCACCGGGGCCTTTGCCAGGGCGGCCAGCAGCTTCGCGTACGCCTCCCGGTTCCGGCCGCGCGGCGTGGCGCGGCCGGACTCCCACGCCCGCACCCTCCTGGCGCCGACGCCCATGAGCGCGGCGAACTGGGCAGAGGTCAGCGAGCCCGCCTCGCGCAGGCGCCGGCGTTCCTCGGGCGGGGGGAGGAGCGGGGCGGGACTCCGCGTCACCGGTCATCCCTTCGCGCAAAAAAGTACATAAGTGTATTTTGAGCGACACATCGGCGTTCCCGGCGTTACAGCGGAAAAGCGCGTGTCGTTGGGAGCATGGCGGACGTGATCCAGACGACCGCCCGCCGATCGACACCGGCCCTCCTGCCCGCCCGGATGCGCGGCCGCCCGCCCGGTCCGGCCGCCGGCTTCCTCGGCGGCGTCCTCGCGGCCGGCCTGGGGCTCGCCGCGTTCGCCATGCCCGTGATCCTGCTGTGGGTCAGTTCGCCCTACCCCGACAGCGGGGCGGACGGCGCGCTGCACATCGCGGCGGCGCTGTGGCTGCTGGCGCACGGCGCCGAACTCGTCCGCGCCGACACGCTCTCCGGCGTCCCCGCGCCCCTGGGCGTCCCGCCGCTGCTGCTGCTCGCGCTGCCGGTGTGGCTGCTGCACCGGGTGGCCCGGGACGCGGCTGACGGGGGCGCCCCGGGCGGCGCCCCGCCCGCCCCCGGCCGGACGGCGTGGGCGGGCGTCGTCCTCGGTTACCTCGCCGTCGGCGTGCCCGCCGCGCTCTACGCCGGGGGCGGTGCGCTGCGGCCCGCGTGGGCGTCGGCCGCCGTGTGCGTGCCGCTGGTCGCCGCGGTGGCCGCCGGGGCGGGGGTGTGGACGGCGTACGGCCGCCCGAGCGGGCCGCTGGAGCGGGCGCTGGGCAGGGTGCTGCCGAGGGGGACGCGCCACCTGGTCCTCGGCCCGGACGGCCGCCCCGGGGTCGCGGCGCGGGCGGCGGTGGCCGGCACGGCGGTCCTGGTCGGGGGCGGGGCGCTGCTGCTGGCGGTGTCGCTGGGCTGGCACGGCGAGGAGGCCCAGAGGACCTTCCTGCGGCTCACCGAGAGCTGGTCGGGACGGCTGGCGGTGCTGCTGCTCGGCATCACGCTGGTGCCGAACGCCGCGGTGTGGGCGGCGGCGTACGCCCTCGGCCCCGGTTTCCTCCTCGGCGCCGGCACCCCGGTGACCCCGCTCTCCTCCGCGCCGCCCGCGCTGCTGCCGCCGTTCCCGCTGCTCGCGGCGGTACCGGACGCGGGGGCGGGCACACCGGTGAACTGGGCGGCCGCCGCGGTGCCGGCGCTGGCCGGGGCGGTGACGGGGTGGTGCGTGGGGCGGGGCGCGACGAGGAGCGGGGGCGGGAGGGAACCGGACGGGAAGGGACCGGGGGGCGAGCGGCCCGGCCGGGTGCCGGCCGCCTCCTGGTCGTGCGGCCGGACCGCCTGGGCGGCGGTCTGGGCGGCCCTGCTGTGCGCGGTCCTGCTGGCGGTGCTCGCGGCGCTCTCGGGCGGCCCGCTGGGGGTGGCCGCGCTCTCCCGGTTCGGGCCGGTGTGGTGGCAGGTGGGGG
This sequence comes from Streptomyces sp. NPDC034670, assembly GCF_055574875.1. Lineage (NCBI taxonomy): Bacteria > Bacillati > Actinomycetota > Actinomycetes > Kitasatosporales > Streptomycetaceae > Streptomyces > Streptomyces sp. NPDC034670. The sequence goes on along the minus strand of NZ_JBVITR010000028.1, from coordinate 4,053 downwards.
GCGCGACGCTGGTCTGGATCGGTCTGGTGGCGGTCGTGACGGCACTGGTGGTGCGGGCCTGGCGGTGCTACGTCCTCCGCGGCGAGCGCGGGGGACGGGCGCCGGGGACCGGCGGGCCGCGCGGGGACGGGGCGGAGGACGGCGGTCCCGCGGGCGGCCGGCGGCTCCGGGCGCCGTGGCGCCGGGGCCGGACCGAGGGGGCCGGTCCCGCGCGGGCCCCGCGGGACGGCCGGCCGGACACGGACCGGCTCCCTGACGCGCGGGGGCCGCGGGCGGCGTGGCGCTCCGCACGGGCCGGCGCGGTCCCCGGCGCCCGTCCCCCGCGGGCCCCGGGAACCCCGCCGGACGGGGGCGCGGCCGGGAGCGGCGGCGACTGCGGTCCCTACGACTTCCTGACCGGCGGCTTCCCGGCCGGCGGCTCCCCGGCCGACGATCCCGGCGCCGCCCCGCTCGGACCGGTCCGCGGACCGTGGGCCGGCGAACCGTTTCGCGCCCCGGGCCGCCCGTCCCCGGGCGCCCCGCCGGACGGGACGCCGGGCACCCGGTCCTGACGACCGGGCGCGGCCGGCCCGCGCGGCGTCCCCGCGCGCGTCAGTCGGCCGTCCCCAGGAAGCCGCGCAGCTCCTCCGGCAGGAGGGTGCTGCAGGACTGCCGCGCCTGCTGGGTGAGCGCGTCGTTCGTGCAGGTGTAGTAGTCGCGGTAGACCAGCTGGGCCGTGAAGGACACGGCGACCAGGGCGAGCGCGAGGGAGGCCGTCACCAGGCCGCTCACCGCGGCCGTGGTCTGCGGGCGGCCCGACGGCCGGGGCGCCGGGGAGTCCGGGTCGGGGGTGCGCGGCTCGGCCCGCAGGGCGCCGATGCCCCAGTACAGGGCGAACGCGCCCAGCGGCAGGGCGACGTAGGGCCAGCCGAAGAGGGCGAAGAAGAAGGCCCACATGCCGGCCAGCAGGGCGTAGCGCGCCCGGCGCTGGGCCGGGTCCGTGGGGTCCCAGCGCGGGCCGGTCCCCGGCCCGCCGCCCTGGCCCTCGGGGCCGCGCGGGCGCTCGCCGAAACCGCCGGGGGAGCGGCCGGGCTGCCGGTCGCTCCAGTTGCGGCCCCAGGGGGAGCGGTCGCCGTCCCCCCGGGAATCGCCGCCGCCTTCGCCGGACGGGTGCCGCGGCTGCCAGGGCCGGTCGGGAGCACCCTCCGGCGGCGGTGCGAACGGATTGTCGTCCTGGGAGCCGCGGCGCCGGTCGTCGCCGCCCTCGCCCCGGGGCGCGTCGGGCGGCGAGGCGCGGCGCTCCCGCAGCAGCACGGCGCCCCGCTCCCCTCCCCGGGCCGACTGCTGGGGGAACGTGAGGAATCGCAGGCTGCGGTCCGACATCAAGTGAGCGTCTTCCCCTTAATGAAGCACGGCGTGGTCCGGCGCTGCCGCCTCGCCCGACGTGTCGACTACGACTGAGCTGGTGAGCCGGCGCGTCCGGTCGGCTCCGGGGGGCCGGGCCCGTCCTCGTGTGAACGTCCGGCGCGCGGGTGGCGTTCCCCGTGCCCGGAGGTTCCCGGACCGGCTCTTCCCAGACGCTACCTTCCGGCCACGCCCCCGTCCCGTGGGGGCCGCCCGGTGTGCCGGTATCGTTGCTGACGGTCGGCCGCTTCGTAGGCTTCCCCGTATCCGGGGGCGCGAAGCATTCGGACGAAGACACAAAGCGCTGTGCCGCCGACCGCGCAGGCGCTCCCCGAGAAAGGGCCCCACCGTGGCCGCCAAGCCCGTGGCCGTGCGCGCCAGGCGTCTCGTCGTGCTGGTCTCCGGATCCGGCACCAACCTGCAGGCGCTCCTCGACGAGATCGCCGCCACCGGCGCCGAGGCGTACGGAGCCGAGGTCGTGGCCGTCGGCGCCGACCGCGAGGGCATCGAGGGGCTGGCCCGTGCCGAGCGCGCGGGGCTGCCGACCTTCGTCTGCAGGGTCGGGGACCACGCGACCCGGGGGGAGTGGGACGCGGCCCTCGCCGAGGCCGTCGCCGCCCACGAGCCGGACCTCGTGGTGTCCGCCGGGTTCATGAAGATCGTGGGGAAGGAGTTCCTCGCGCGCTTCGGCGGGCGGTTCGTCAACACCCACCCCGCCCTGCTGCCCAGTTTCCCCGGAGCCCACGGTGTGCGGGACGCGCTCGCGTACGGCGCCAAGGTCACCGGCTGCACCGTCCACTTCGTCGACGACGGCGTCGACACCGGGCCGATCATCGCGCAGGGCGTGGTGGAGATCCGGGACGAGGACGACGAGAGCGCTCTGCACGAGCGCATCAAGGAAGTCGAGCGAAGACTGCTCGTCGAGGTCGTGGGGCGGCTCGCCCGCAACGGCTATCGCATCGAGGGACGAAAGGTAGTTATCCAGTGACCGCCGAGAGCAACAAGCGGGCCATCCGACGGGCGCTCGTCAGCGTCTACGACAAGACCGGCCTCGAGGACCTCGCGCGCGGCCTGCACGAGGCCGGCGTGGAGCTCGTCTCCACCGGGTCCACCGCCGCGAGGATCGCCGACGCCGGCGTCCCGGTCACCAGGGTCGAGGAGCTCACCGGCTTCCCCGAGTGCCTGGACGGCCGGGTCAAGACCCTGCACCCGAAGGTCCACGCCGGCATCCTCGCCGACCTGCGCCTGGAGGACCACCGGCGGCAGCTCGCCGAGCTGGGCGTCGAGCCGTTCGACCTCGTCGTCGTGAACCTCTACCCGTTCCGCGAGACCGTCGCCTCCGGCGCGACGCCCGACGAGTGCGTGGAGCAGATCGACATCGGCGGCCCGTCCATGGTGCGCGCCGCCGCCAAGAACCACCCCTCGGTCGCCGTGGTCACCAGCCCCGACCGCTACGCCGACGTCCTCGACGCCGCGCGCGACGGCGGCTTCGACCTCGCCGCCCGCAAGCGGCTCGCCGCGGAGGCCTTCCGGCACACGGCCGCGTACGACGTCGCCGTCGCCTCCTGGTTCGCCTCCGACTACGCCCCCGCGGACGCCGCGGCCGGCAGCGGCCCCGCCGAGGGGCGGTTCCCCGACTTCCTCGGCGCCACCTGGGAGCGCAGGAGCACCCTGCGCTACGGCGAGAACCCGCACCAGCCCGCCGCCCTCTACGTCGACGGCACCGGCGGCCTCGCCGAGGCGGAGCAGCTGCACGGCAAGGAGATGTCGTACAACAACTACACGGACACGGACGCCGCGCTGCGCGCCGCCTACGACCACGACGCGCCCGCCGTCGCGATCATCAAGCACGCCAACCCGTGCGGCATCGCCGTCGGCGCGGACGTCGCCGAGGCGCACCGCAAGGCGCACGCCTGCGACCCGCTGTCCGCGTTCGGCGGTGTGATCGCGGTCAACCGCCCGGTGTCCAGGGAGATGGCCGAGCAGGTCGCGGAGATCTTCACCGAGGTCATCGTCGCGCCGGACTACGAGGAGGGCGCGCTGGAGGCCCTCACCAGGAAGAAGAACATCCGCGTCCTGCGCACCCCCGGGGCCCCGTCCGCCCCGGTCGAGGTCAAGCCGATCGACGGCGGCGCCCTGCTCCAGGTCACCGACCGCCTGCAGGCCGGGGGCGACGACCCGGCGACCTGGACCCTGGCCGCCGGTGAGGCCCTCTCCGAGGCGGAGCTGGCCGAGCTGGCCTTCGCCTGGAAGGCCTGCCGCGCGGTGAAGTCCAACGCGATCCTGCTCGCCAGGGACGGCGCCTCCGTCGGCGTCGGCATGGGTCAGGTCAACCGCGTCGACTCCGCGAAGCTGGCGGTGGAGCGGGCGGGCACCGAGCGCGCGGCCGGTTCCTACGCCGCCTCGGACGCGTTCTTCCCCTTCCCCGACGGCCTGGAGATCCTCACCGGGGCCGGCGTGAGGGCCGTGGTGCAGCCCGGCGGTTCGGTCCGCGACGACCAGGTCGTCGCGGCCGCGGAGAAGGCGGGCGTGACGATGTACTTCACGGGCACGCGGCACTTCTTCCACTGAGCCCGGCGCGGGGGGGGGGGGGGGGGGGGGGGGGGGGGGGGGGGGGGGGGGGGGGGGGGGGGGGGGGGGGGGGGGGGGGGGGGGGGGGGGGGGGGGGGG
>NZ_JBVITR010000027.1:0-91668 GCF_055574875.1 Streptomyces sp. NPDC034670 | reverse complement strand
GGGTCGGGGTGGACTGGGAGGAGGTGTTCTCCGGGACCGGTGCCCACCGGGTGGACCTGCCCACCTACGCCTTCCAGCACCAGCGCTACTGGCTGAACCCGCCCGCGCCGACCGCTCCTGAGACCGCGGCCGTTTCCGACCCGGTCGACGCGGCGTTCTGGAACATTGTGGACAGCGGCGACGCCCACTCGCTGGCCCGGTCCCTCCAGGTCGACGTCACGGCTCTGGACGGTGTGCTGCCCGCCCTGTCCTCGTGGCGTCGGCGTCACCGGGACCAGGCCGTGCTGGACGGCTGGCGGTACCGGATCGACTGGCAGCCGGTGACGGACCGGCTGGTGCCCGGCGCGACCGCTGCCGACGGCACATGGCTGATGCTGGTGCCCGCGGGGCACACCGGCTCGCCGGCGGAAGCACTGGACGGCGCGCTGACCGCGCACGGCGGCCGCGTCGTACGGGTGGCCGTGGACGGCGAGGACCGCAAGGGCCTGGCCGAACTCGTCCGTGCCGAACTCGTGCGGGTGGGCCTCGACCCGGCGGGAGACGCACCGGCCGGTGTGGTGTCCCTGCTGCCGCTGGACGAGCGGCCGGACACCGAACACCCCACGCTGTCGCGGGGCACGGCAGCCACCGTCACCCTCGTGCAGGCGCTCGACGACCTCGGCGTCACCGCACCGCTGTGGTGCCTGACCTCCGGGGCCGTCGCGGTCCGGGAGGACGGGGAGGCACGGAGCGCTACCCAGCCCATGATCTGGGGACTCGGCACTGTACTGGCCCTCGACCATCCCAGGACCTGGGGCGGGCTCGTCGACGTGACGGCTGAGCCGGACACGACGGAGCTGGGCCGGCTGGTCGCCGTGCTCTGCGGAGAGCACGGCGAGGACCAGGTGGCGATCCGCCCCGCGGGCGCGTACGCGCGTCGGATGGTCCGCGCCGAACCCCTCGCCGAACCCCTCGCCGAGACCGAGACCGAGACCGAGACCGAGACTGAGATCGAGACCGAGGCCGAGACCGCCTCTCGCACCGCCGCGACCGCCTCCGCCGACGGCTGGACGCCGCGCGGCACGGTCCTCGTCACCGGCGGCACCGGTGGCATCGGCGCACACGTGGCGCGCTGGGCCGCGGGACGGGGCGCCGAGCACCTCGTGCTGCTGAGCCGCCGCGGCAGGGCGGCGGACGGGGCGGACGCGCTGGAGGCGGAACTGACCGCCCTGGGTGCCCGGGTCACCTTCTCGGCCTGTGACGTGACCGACCGGGCCGCGCTCGCCGAGGTGATCTCGGCGGTCCCGTCCGACCTGCCCGTCTCCGCCGTCTTCCACGCGGCCGGCACCGCGCAGGAGCCGCGGCGACTGCCGGACAGCACCGTCGCGGAGTTCGCCGAAGTGGGCCGGGCGAAGATCGTCGGCGCCGTGCACCTCGACGCGTTGCTCGCCGACCACACGCTGGACGCCTTCGTGGTGTTCTCCTCCGGCGCCGCCGTCTGGGGCGGTGCCGGACAGAGCGGCTACGCCGCCGCCAACGCCTACGTCGAGGGCCTCGCCCGCCGCAGGCGTGCCGAGGGCCGGGCAGCGACCGCGGTGGCCTGGGGCGCCTGGGCCGGCGGCGGCATGGTCGACGACGCCGTGGCTGAGGAGTTCGCCGAGGTCGGCGTGGAGCTGATGCGCCCCGAACTCGCCGTTCAGGCACTGGGGCAGGCGATGACGCGGGACGAGGGACACCTCGTGGTCGCGGGCATCGACTGGTCCCGGTTCGTACCGGCCTACACGGCCGCCAGGCAGCGTCCGCTGCTGCGGGAACTGCCCGAGGCCACCGCCCTCCGGGCCACCGGCACCGCCGAGGACGCGCAGGCGGGGGACGAGGACGGGGCACTGCGGACGCTGCTCCTGCCCCTGTCGCCGCAGGAGCGGCTGACCGCGCTGACCGACCTGGTGCTGACGGAGGCCGGACAGGTACTCGGGCACTCCACCGGGCCGACGGCGATCGAGGACGGCGTCGCCTTCCTCGACATCGGCTTCGACTCGCTGACCGGCCTCGAACTGCGCAACCGGCTCGACCGGGTCTCGGGACTCGACCTGCCGCAGGGCCTCATCTTCGACGCCCCCACCGCGGGAATGATCGCCGAGCTGATGCTGGAGGCGCTTGAACCCGAACTCGCCGTCACGCCGGAGACGGTCGCCGACGAGATCGGCAGGCTGGAATCGGCGCTGGCCCCGGCGTTGCACGACGAGGCGTCGCGTGCGCGGGCCGTGACGCACCTGCGCGAGCTGTTGGCCAAGTGGGACCACACCGAGAAGGGAAGGTAAGCAGATGTTCGAGGTCGAGACCTACTTGCGCCGGCTGGGTTTCTCGGAGGTGCCCGCGCCCGACGCCGAGACGCTCCGCCTCCTGCACAAAAGGCACCTGATGTCGCTGGCCTACGACAGCAGCCACTTCATCAAGAGCTTCACCGGCTTCCGCAACGTCGTCGACATCGACGTCGACGCCACGTTCCGCGCGATCGTCGTCGAGGGCGCGGGCGGCGTGTGCCACGACCTGAGCGGACTGTTCCGCAGGCTCCTGACCGAACTCGGTTACGACGTCTCGATCCTGGCCGCGTCCCAGCGCTGGCCCAACGGACAGTTCGGACCCGACTTCGAGCACACCTTCAACTGCGTGCGGCTGGACGGGGAGACCTGGCTGGTGGACGTGGGCTTCGCCGGGCCGTCGTACCTGGAGCCGCTGCGCATGACCGAGGAGGTGCAGCACCAGTTCGGCTGCGCCTACCGGCTCACGGCGGACGGCAGCCACCACGTGCTGGAACGCAGGGCCGCGGTCGGCGACTGGCGGTCGGTGTACCGCTTCGAGCTCACGCCCCGGTCGGTCTCCGACTGGGACAGCCCGCGGGACACCGCCTCCGAGGAGATCGTGAAGAACTCGCTGTTCGCCGGGACCGCCCTGCGCGGCCGCGCCACCGACAACGGACAGCTCGTCCTCACCGGTCGGCGGCTGCTGACGGTGGACGACGGCCACGAGTCGATCCGCACCCTGATCGACAAGGCCGAGTTCGAGGGCGTGGTGAAGGGCATCCTCGCCGGCACGGGAAACGGCTGAGACGGGGCCGGACGCAGATGACAGTGCAGACGCTGACAACCGGTGCCGGGACGGGCGCCGGCACGGAGACCGACGCGGACGTGGCCATCGTCGGCTACGGCCCGGTCGGGCAGGTACTCGCGATCCTGCTGGCCCGGCGCGGCTGGCGGGTCACCGTCGTGGAGCGCTACGCCCAGCCGTACCCCATGCCGCGGGCGGTCGGCTTCGACGACGAGGCCGCCCGCAACCTGGCGGCCGTCGGCATCGGGGCCTTCCTCGACAAGTTCGGCGAGAACTCCCGGGACTACGCCTGGCGCAACGCCGACGGCGAGACCCTGCTGCAGCTGGAGAGCGCCGTGGACGGACACTGCGGCTGGCCGCAGGCGACGGCCATGTACCAGCCGGGCCTGGAAGCCGCCCTCATCGAACGGGGCGCCGACTTCCCCCACCTGCGCGTCGTGCGCGGGCAGGAGGTCGTCGAACTCGACGACCGCGGCGACCTGGTCGAGGTGATCTCCGAGGACGCCGACGAGGAGGAACACACCTTCACCGCGCGGTACGTCGTCGGATGCGACGGGGCGAACAGCTTCGTCCGCGAGTCCATGGAGAGCCCTCTCACCGACCTCGGCTTCTTCTACGACTGGCTGGTCTGCGACGTCGTACTGAACGAGCCGCGCGACTTCCGTCCCAACAACCTCCAGATCTGCGACCCGCGGCGGCCGCGGACCGCCGTGTCGGCGGGCCCCGGGCACCGCCGCTTCGAGTTCATGCGGCTGCCGGGCGAGGACATCGAGGAGCTGAGGCGCGACGACACGCACTGGCGCATGCTGGAGATGTTCGACGTGCGGCCGGACAACGCGACGCTCGACCGGCACGCCGTGTACACATTCCAGGCCCGCTGGGCGGAGGAGTGGCGCAAGGGCCGCCTGTTGATCGCGGGCGACGCCGCACACCTCATGCCGCCCTTCGCCGGGCAGGGCATGTGCTCGGGCTTCCGCGACGTGGCCAACCTGTCGTGGAAGCTGGACCTGGTCCTGCGCTCCCTCGCCGACGACTCCCTGCTCGACACCTACACCGTCGAGCGCCGGGCCCACGTGCGGAACGCCGTCACCACGTCCGTGAAACTGGGCAAGGTCATCTGCGTGACCGACCCCGCGGCCGCCGCGGACCGGGACGCGATCATGCTCGCCGCCCGCGACCGCGAGGGCACCGCGGCCCTGCCGATGTCGGCTGCGATCCCCCTCGACGACGGACTGCTCCACCGCGCCGGGGACGGCACGCCGGCGGCGCCCGCCGGCACCCTCTTCCCGCAGGCCCGGGTGGCCGGCGGCGAGCGGGAGGGCCTGTTCGACGAGATCGTCGGCCTGGGCTTCGTCCTGCTCGCCGCGGAGGACCCCGCGACGTCGCTGGACGCCCGGCACCGGGCCTTCCTCGACGGGATCGGCACCCGTTTCGCGCACGTCCTGCCCGCCGGCACGGACCCGGCCGGATCCGGACCTGGCACCGTGGTCGACATCGAGGACCGCTACCTGCCGTACCTCGGCGAATGCGGTGCGACGGCGGTGCTGGTGCGCCCCGACTTCACCGTCTTCGGTGCGGCCCACGGGCCCCGCGAACTGAGTGAGCTGGTCGACGAACTCGCCCACCGACTGGGGGCACCGGTCCCGGCCGCCGACGGAGACCGCCCCCGCCCCGGTGCTTCTGGCGTCCGGAAGCATCACGAGACCCGGACAGCACCACCAAACACCACTAGATAGGACCATGCACATGGGTGTCCGCGAAGACATGTACGGCCTGTTCACCAGTGTCAACGAGATCAATCTGTCCGACGACCAGAAGGGTCAGAGCGCCAAGGAGGGCACGCACAAGAAGAACATCTCCACCAGCTACGACCTGCAGGCCCGGATGTCCAAGAAGGGCATCCTGTGGAACTGGGGCTACCACGACGAGCGGAACGCCGAGGAGATCAGCGCCCGCATACCCGGCTTCCTCGACTACGACACGGACGGCTACTCCGAGGAGCTGTACTTCGCCGCGCTGCGGGAGGTGCCGTTCGACCTGGACGACTACGCGGACAAGTTCGTCCTCGAGGTCGGCTGCGGACTGGGTGAGGGCCTGAACTTCCTCTCCCGCGTCGTCGACGCCAAGCGCATGGTCGGTCTCGACCTGTCGGACGAGGCCGTCAAGCGCGCCAACGCCTCGCTCAGCCGCGCCGGACTGAGCTACGTCCAGGGCGACGCGGAGAACCTGCCGTTCGAGGACGGCGAGGTGGACGTCCTCGTGAACATCGAGAGCGCCCACAACTACCCGAGCCTGGAGAAGTTCCTGGAGGAAGTGGCACGGGTACTCAGGCCGGGCGGCTACTTCACACACGTCGACCTCTACACCACCCAGCGCCACACCTTCCTGAAGGAGCTCCAGGCCAAGGACCTCGGTCTGGAGTGGGTGCTCGACCGCGACATCTCGGCCCAGGTGCGGGCCGCGATCCACGGACGGTTGTCCCCCGAGGGCTCCTTCCACAAGGCGCTGCGCGAGCAGCGGGTCGGTGCCATCCAGCGGCACATGGCCAAGCGGGTCGGCCCGGAAGCCGTGGGCGGCTCCTTCGCCGGCTACACCGACAGTGGCTCCACCAAGCTGCTGAAGCGGATGGGTGTGCTGCCGTCACAGTTCATGCCGCCGGTCGACAGCTACAGGCTCTACGTGGCCAAGAAGATCTGACCCGTCACCGACCGAGCCACCCGCACCCGCCGCCCCGTGACCGCCCAGCCCGAGGAAGACCCATGACGACCGTAGCCACCCCGCCCCCGGGGCCCATCACCGGGAACACCCGTCTGTACGCCGTCCTGGGCGACCCGGTCACGCAGGTCCAGTCACCCGGGCTGCTCAACCCGGTCTTCGCCGAGCTGGGCATCGACGCGGTACTGGTGCCCGTGCACGCGCGGGGCGCGGACCTCGAGTCCGTGGTCCGCGGCCTGCAACGGGTGGGCAACCTCGACGGTCTGTTCGCCACCGTGCCGCACAAGGCGGCCGTCGCCGGCCTGGCCGACCGCCGCAGTCGCACGGTGGAGATCACCGGAAGCGCGAACGCCCTGCGGCGCGAGGCCGACGGGACCTGGCTCGCCGAGAATTTCGACGGCTCGGGGTTCGTGGCGGGTCTGGCGGGGGCCGGTCACGACCCGCGGGGCCGGCGGGTGTCGATGGCGGGCGCCGGGGGAGCGGGCAGCGCCATCGCGGCGGCGCTGCTCACCGCGGGCGCGGCGAACCTGTCGGTCTTCGACCCCGACGCGTCCCGGCTGGCCGAGCTCGTCGACCGGTTGGCCCGGCACTGGCCGGGGCGTGTCAGCGCGGTTCCCGAACTGCCGCTGTGTGAGAGCGACATCGCCGTCAACGCTACCCCGCTCGGCCTGCGTGCCGGTGACCCGCTGCCGTTCCAGCCCGGCGATCTGCCGCCCGGCGGTGTGGTGGCGGACATCATCATGAAGCCGAAGGAGACCCCTCTCCTGAGGGAGGCGGCGGCGCGGGGCCACCGGGTGCACCACGGAATGCACATGCTCGCCGGCCAGGTGGACTCCTACCGCGCGTTCTTCGGACTCGGCGTTCCCCGGACCGCCGGCTGACCGGCGGACGCGGCGCGGAACCGACCCGGGACACGCCGTCCCGGGCGTTGCGCGAATTGGCCGGAAACGGCCGTTGCTGCCATTATTCACCGCTTCGCAGTAGATGAGGGAACCGTTTTCGGATAGCCTGCCGATCACGCAGAGAAAGGCCACCGGAACCATTTTTCGGGGTGGCTCTCCCATTCACTCGACCCGTTCACTGACACCAAGGAATTCTGATATGACTCTCGCCCTGGACCCCGCGGCGCAGGACCTGCTCTTCCGGGAGGCCCGCACGGCCAACACGTTCACCGACGAGCCGGTCACCGATGAGCAGGTCCAGGCCATATACGACCTGGTCAAGTACGCCCCCACCTCGATGAACCAGCAGCCGCTGCGCATCGTCCTGGTCCGTTCGCACGAGGCTCGCCAGCGCCTGGTCCGGCACCTCGCGGAAGGCAACAACAAGAAGGCCGAGACGGCTCCGCTGGTCGCGATTCTCGCCGCGGACAACGAGTTCCACGAGGAACTCCCGGAGCAGTTCCCGCATTTCCCCCAGCTCAAGGACCTCGCGTTTTCGGACCGGGCCGTTCGAGAGCAGTCCGCGAAATTCAATGCCACTCTGCAGGTGGGCTATTTCATTCTCGGTGTCCGGGCCGCGGGGCTGGCCGCCGGGCCCATGACCGGGTTCGACGCCGACGGCATCAACAACGAGTTCTTCCCCGACGGCGAGCACTCGGTCCTCGCCGTGGTCAACATGGGCAAGCCGGGCGAGAACGCGTGGTTCGACCGTTCTCCCCGCCTCGCCTACGACCAGGTGGTCACCACCGTCTGACACCACGGGCCGGCCGTGCGGTCGCCCCGTACGGCCGGCCCGGACCACCGCTCACCCCTGCGGGTGCGGGAAGCAGGGCTTTGACGACCACGTCGTCGAGAAGGTCACGGGACCATCCGTTCCCGCTCGGAGAGCCGTCTGACCTGGGCGGCCCCGCGCTGCACGCCATCGGCCCGGGCGCCTTCGCGACCGACACCGAGCGGCTGCGGCTGCCGTACTCCTGACGCGGGGTGCTGCTGCACAGCAGCGGCGCGTCGGTGCTGCGCGGGCGGCTCGCCCCGGCGGACGTGTCCGGCGTCGCGATCACCCCGACCGACGGCACGGGCGTCCCCGTCGCCTCGGTGGGCGAGCTGTCACTGCGGCCCCTCGCGGTGGACGGCCTGGCCGACGACCGCCTCGACTCGCTGTTCCAGGTCGACTGGACCCGGCTGCGCCCCGCCGATTCGCCGTCGGCGAGCTGGGCCGTGCTGGGGAGAGGTGACCGGCCGGGCGGAGATCTCCGAGACGGGTCCGTGCCCCCCGGATCCGGCCGCGCTGGCCGAGGACGAGGTGCCGTACCCCGTGTTCGCCCCCGTGCCCCGGCCGCGAGCCCCGCCGAGGTGACGCGCCGGGCCCCGACCCTGATGCGTTCCTGGCTCGCCGACGACCGGTTCGCCCCGGCCCAGCTGGTCTTCGTCACCAGCGGAGCCGTGGCGGCAGGACCCGACGAGGACGTCCCTGACCTGACCGGTGCCCCGGTGTGGGGCCTGGTACGCGCGGCGGAGTCCGAGCACCCCGGCCGGTTCGTGCTCCTCGACACCGACGCGGGCACCGGCACTGACACCGGCATTGACACCGGCATTGACACCGGCACAGATGGCGGCACCGATTGGGCGGGGCCGCGGCGCACCCCTGTCCGGCGCCGTCGCCACCGGTGAACCCCAGCTGGCGCTGCGCCGGACACCTGCTCGTCCCACGGCTCGTACGGGCCCGTCCCGGGGCGGGGAAGAAGCCCGGTTTCGGCACCGGCCCCGTCCTGGTGATCGGTGCGAGCGGCATGCTCAGCGGCCTGGTGGCACGGCACCTGGTCGCCGAGCACGGGGTGCGACACCTCGTCCTCGTCAGCAGGCGCGGCCAGGTCGACGCGCTGCACGAGGGGCTGACCGGCTTCGGCGCCCGAGTCGACGCGGTCGCCTGCGACGTGGCCGACCGGGACGCGGTCGCGGCCCTGTTCGCCGAGCACCCCGTGACGGCCGTCGTGCACGCGACGGGCGCCCTGGACGACGGCGTGATCGAGTCACTGGCCCCGGAGCGCGTCGGCACCGCCTTCCGGCCCAAGGCCGACGCCGCCCGGCACCTGCACGAGCTGACCCGCGACCTGGGCCTGACGGCCTTCGCGCTGTTCCCCTCCGCGGCGCGGGACAGCAAGTGGCCCGCCCGCCGGATCACCACCGAACTCGCGAACCACGCGAACCAAGGGTGCAGGCCGGCGAGCGCACCGTAAGCCGGTGGCCGGCGCGCCCGGGCATCGACCGCCGTCGCTTGCCCGGCCCCGGCGGCTCGGCCGGCAGGCGCCCGTCGAAACGGATCGCGGCCCGCCGGCACCACCGGCACGGCCACGCGGGCGGGAAGGCCGCAGATCACGGAACTACCGTCCATCGTCAACCAGGATGAACAGGTACATCAAAGTATTTATCGTGCATATCGCTCCTGGCGTCGATTCGGTGATCTTAGCCGGTCCCTACGGTTTTCCGTATGGCATCACCAAACGGTCGGACCGGAACTCAAGACATGCCGGCGTGGCGGACAGCGGCCACTCCGATCCTGTTCGCGGTGGTTCTTCCGCTGGCGGTGTTCTACGTGCTGCGGTCGCAGGGGGCCAGCCAGTGGCTGGCCCTGACGCTCAGCGGGGCAGTCCCGGCGGTGCGCATGGCCGTCGAGGCCGCCACCCGGCGCCGTATGCACAGCTTCGACGTGTTCATCATCGGCATGCTGGCGGTGCGCATCGTGACATCGCTGCTCACCGGCAGTCCACGGGTCATCCTCGTCAAGGACGCCTCGCTCTCGGCGGCTGCCGGACTGTGGATCCTGGGCTCGCTCGTCGTGGCGAAGCCCTTCGCCTTCCAGGCAGGCCAGTACTGGCACGGGCCCACCGCGGCGCGCATCCGGGAAGCGGCCTGGAGCGTCTCGCCGACGCTGCGCAGCGGACTGACCCGGCTGACGGTCCTGTGGGGCGGCGCCCAACTGCTGGACTGCGCTGCCGGAGTGCTCGTCGCCCTGCTGCTCCCGGTGGAGGCGGTTCCGGCACTCAACCGCGCGAAGGGGCTGGCGCTGCTGTGCGCTGTCGTCCTCATCACCGTCTCCTACAGCCGCCGCTACGGGCGGCGGCACGCACTGTCCCTCTTCGGTTCGGCACCCCTGCTCACCAGAAGGGAAAGCTGATCACCATGGCCCTCCACCAGACCGAGGCCACCGGCCCCGCGGCCTCCGCACCCTCCGCCCCCGAGGCGCTGCGCGCGACGCTCGCGGAGCTGCGGCGTCTGGCCGCGCTCCCGCTCGAACGCGGCCAGACACTGCCGCCCCCTGCCTACACCTCCCCCGAGCTCTACGAACGGGAGGTCGAACGGATCTTCCGGCGGGAGTGGCTGTGCGTGGCACGGACCGAGGAGATTCCGCAGCCGGGGAATTACCTGCGGCTGGACATCCTCGGCACACCCCTGGTGATCACCCGGGACGAGCAGGGCGAGTTGCATGCCCTGTCCCGGGTGTGCCGCCACCGGTTCATGGACCTCCTGCCGCCGGAGACCGCGCCGGAGCACGGCTGCCTGAAACGGCTGACCTGCCCGTATCATGCCTGGACCTACCGGCTGAACGGCCAGTACGCGGGGCAGCTCGCCGGTGCTCCACTGATGCAGCGGGTCGACTTCGACCGGGCAGGCTGCCGGCTCCCGGCTCACCGCGTCGAGGTCTGGAACGGCTTCGTCATGCTCAACCTCGACCCCGGCGCGACACCGGTGGCGCCCGAACTGCGCGGGCTGGGCCCGCGGTTGAGCAGCCACGGCATCGCGGACTGGGTGAGCGTCCACACCCAGACCTGGGAGGGCGTGCCCGCCAACTGGAAGGTGGCGGTGGAGAACGGTTGCGAGAACTACCACCACATGGGCACGCATGCGGCGACCCTGGAGCCGGTGCTGTCGGCCCGGGACACGGAGGTCGACGAATGCGACGGTCGCTGGTTCACCATGTTCACACCGCTGTCCCGTCCCGAGCGCGGTGGGACCGGTCTGGGAAGGCGGGCGCGAACCGGTCGGGGGCCGCGGCCGGGGATGCTCATCGCCGGGATCTTCCCCCAGTTCGTCCTGGCGGTCCTGCCCGACAGCGCGGTCGGCATCCGCTGGCTGCCCACCGGTCCCGCCACCCACGACACGCGGATCACGGTCATGGTCCCGCCCGAAGTGGCGGACACACCCGGTCCCGCGGAGCGGTCGGACGGCCTGCGCGCCCGCATCGCCCGGATCCAGGAAGAGGACCTGGTGGCCGTCCGCGGTGTTCAGCGTGGCCTGGCCTCCCACCCGGCGCCGTCCAACGGCCGGTTCTCCCATCTGGAGCGTCCGCTGTGGCAATTCCAGCGCTACCTCGCGGAGCGACTGCTGTGAGCCGGACGACCTGCGGGGGCCGCCCAGGGAAGCGACCAGCTCGTCGGGGAGAGGCGATTCGCCGCTTCCCCGGCGCGCTGGTCGAGGCCGCGTGCACCGCCGGTGTCCGCGGGCCGAGTTACTCGTCTGGCCCACCGCCGTGCCCGGAACGGCCCAGCGGCCCCGGCCGACGGGGACACCGGGGCTGCGGACGGGCCCCTCACGACCGTCGACGACGCACTGCCGGCCCTCGAAAAGGCAGCCCCTCCGTTGCGCACCACCGAGCCCTCGGGGGGGTCCGAGGACCTGCACCCCTTCGGGAAGGCGGTCGGCGACGCCGTCGTGGTCGGCATCGGCGAGGCCGCCCACGGATCCCAGGACTTCGTCACCTTCAGGCACCGGGCGTTCCGGTACCTGGTCGAGGAGAAGGGCTTCCGCTCCTTCGTCCTGGAAACCAACTGGAGCTCCGGTGCGCGCCTCGACCACTATCTGCTCACCGGCCGCGGCGATCCCGCCCGGATCATGTCGGAGGAGTTCCAGAACGCTCACCTGTTGCTGCACAGCCAGGGTTACCTGGACATGATCCGCCGGATGCGCGCCCACAACGTCGCCCACCCCGACGACCCGCTCCGGTTCGCCGGCGACGACAGCAGCTACGCCGGCCCGGAGCTGTACGACCGAGTCGTCGACCACGTCCGGCGCGCCCACCCGGACCTGCTGCCCACCGTCACCGAGCTGTACCGGGGACTGCGCCCCACCCTGCCCGTCGGCGAGCACATGGCGGCCTCCTTCGAGGCACCCCTGGCCGAGCGCCGCGCGAAGGCCGAACGCACCGGACGCGTCCTGGAACTGCTGCGCGCCCGGAGCTTCACCGGGCGCACCATGGCCGGGGACGACCACGTCCGGGCGGTGCGGAACGCGGAGATCATCCACCAGGCCGCACGCCAGGACGCCTTCGACTACGACAACCCGGCCGACGAACGCGAGGGACCGGCCTACCGCGACACCGTGATGGCGGACAACACCCTCCGGTGGCTCCAGCAGACCGGCGCCCGGACGGTGCTGGCCGCCCACAACGGCCACGTGTACCTACAGGGCTACGACCCGGACCACCCGGTCATCCAGGGCGGCCTGCTCCGCCGCGCGCTCGGGGACGCTCACCGGGTCGTGGGCCTGGCCTTCGACCATGGTTCCTTCAAGGCCACCGACGCGGGTGTCTCCGATCCCCGTGACGAGGACGTGAAGGTGTTCCGCTCGGGGCCCCCGTGGCCGATTCGGTCGAGCACACCCTGGATCGTGTGAGCCACCGGGACGAGACCCGGGACGCACTCGACGTGCTGATCAGGGCCAACAGCCGGCACCGGGCGGAGCTGTCCACGGCCCCGGAACCGGTGACGCAGTCGGCCTGACGCTGTGATCTGCGTCTCAGCCGGTTGCCCCTCACGTCAATGTCAGAGGTGAGGATGGCGACAACGCCCGGAATCACCGGGTCGGTCGTACGAGAGGCGGCGGAAGACGGGGCAGGCGTGGGGCTTCGGCAGGTATGGCGGGCCCGAGGTGCAGGAGTTCTTCGATCGTCCCGACCCCGTCCCCGGTCGCGGCGAGGTGCTGATCCGGGTCGACGTCGCCGGCGTGAATCCCCTCGACCACCTTCTGCGCTCGGGTCTGGTCGACGGGCTCGACGGCGGGCGTCCGTTTCCCCGCGTGCTGGGCATGGAGGCAGCCGGAACCGTTCTCGCCCGGGGCGAGGACGTCAACGGGCTCGAGGTGGGTGACGCGGTCTTCGGCTTCGCCCTCACCGGTGGCGGCACCTACGCCGAGACGACGGTGCTGTCCGCGCCGAACACCGCGCGCATCCCGGAGGGCCTGTCCGCGACCGTGGCGGCAACGCTGCCAGTAGCCGGGACGACCGCGGTGGACGTGCTCGACCAGCTCAGCCTCCCGGCCGGTGCCACGGTCCTGGTCAACGGGGTCGGGGGCGGGGTCGGCCTCGCCGTCGCCCGGCTGGCTGTCGGGCGCGAGCTGCGTGTGATCGGCACCGGGAGCACCGCCAAACGCGAGCACGCCGAGGCCCTCGGGGTGCGGTTCATCGACTACACCGCCGAGGACGTCGCCGCCGCGGCACGCGAGCTGGTTCCGGACGGCTTCGACGGGATCGTCGACCTGGCCGGAGGCACCTCGCTGCGGACGGTCGCGCCGCTGGCCCGGGATCCCCGCGACGTCATCGCTGTGGGCGATATGTCTGTGTCCGATCTCGGTGGGCGTTTCGTCGAGCGTCGCGTCGACCGCGAGAACCTGGAGCGGTCGGCCCGGCTGGCCCTCGACGGACTCCTCGCACCCGTGATCACCGCGGTCCATCCGCATACCTCACACACCACGAGACACAGCCACCACTCCCAGCCCACCAGGGACTTCGCCGAGGTTCACCCCGACGAGCTGAAGTCAGTAAGGGCTGTCCCGTAACTGGCGGTGTCCCGTCTCAGTGAGGTTCAGCCGATGCCGTCGAGAGCGAGCGAGCGCTGAGCGACAAAACCAGGTCGACGTAGGTCAGTGCGATATCCGATCATGCGTTCATGCCCCTGAGAGAGACCCTTGCCCGAGTCGATGCAGACCTGGCCGCCGGCCGGATTCCCGTCGCGCGCCAGCGCCTGCGCGGTCTCATCTCGTCCTTCCCTCACGACCTGACGCTCCGCCGTCGTCTGGCCGGGGTGTACCGGCTCTACGGCGACGCCGCCGAGGCTGGACGCTGGATGTACCTCGAAGAGGACCGGAACGCCGACGAGACCGCCGCCTTCGAGGCGCGGTACGGGTCTCCCGGGTGGCGGATGAAGGCCCTGGCCTGGCACGGCCCCGAGACGAACGCGGCCACTGCCTTCGCGAAGGGGCAGCTGGTCGCGGTGCGGACCGCCTGCGCCGAGGAGCTGGGGCACCCCGTCGACTGGGACGACCCCGCCTCCTACCGGGACGACCTGGAAGGGGAGTACGAGGCGCCCTCCGAGCCGTGGACGGTCGGCGGTGTGCTGGCGGGCGTCGGCTGCCTGGCGGCGGTCCTTGTATTCCTCGCGATCTGGGTGAATGGACTCGTTGCCCTCTTCGACTGACTCAGGTCACCGGGACCTGTGAGGAGCGCCGCTCAAGGTTCGGTGAGACCGTCCGGAACTGCCTTGAACGGGGACGCCCGGTCACGAGTGAAATGATCTCGCGGCGTACTGGCGCACGGACTTGGCAACGCGTCGGCTCGCCCAGAGCCGCCCGCACCCGCTCCAGCTCGGCTTCGAGTTCCTCCACCCGCACCGCCGCGGCCTTCTGCCGCGTCTCCAGAACCGCCCGCATCGACGGCATCCGCCACCCCCACGACATCTCGGCCAGCCACGGGCCCAGGCTCCCGCGACAACCGCGATCCCATGCCTGACCAGCAGAAACCGCACACGAGGTCCGGAAAGAGAACGACCTCTGAGGTGCCCACTTCGAACGCCCGCTCAGAGCCCCATGGACTTGGCGACGATGGTGCGCATGATCTCACTGGTGCCGCCGAAGATCCGGCTGGCCCTGTTGTCGGCGTACAGCCGGGTGATCGGGTGGTCCATCGTGAAGCCGAGACCGCCGTGCAACTGAAGACACTCGTCGAGCACGCCGGCCGCCGCCTCCGTGCAGTACAGCTTGGTCGCGGCTGCCTCCTCGGCGGTCAGTTCCCCGGCGTCGAACGCCTCCAGGGCCTGGTCGACGACCGCCTGCAGCGCGTTCACCGTGACCTTGCAGTCAGCGAGCACGAACTTGGTGTTCTGAAAGGCGGCGACGGGCTTGCCGAAGGCGGTGCGCTCGCGGACGAAGGCGGTGGCGAGTCGGACCGCTGCGGCGGCGTGGGCGTAGGCGCCGACGGCGATGCCCAGCCGCTCCTGCGGGAAGATGCCGGCCAGACAGGCGAAGGCGTCGCCCGGCTCGCCCACCACGTCGCCGACGGGGACGCGCACGTTCGTGAAGGTCATCCCGACGATGTCGGACGAGCGCAGGCCGAGCGTGGCCGGCTCCGAATCGACCGCCACACCCGGGGCGCGGGTGTCCACGGCCAGCAGGGACATGCCGCCGCGCCGGTCGGTCCCCGCGGCCGCGGTGCGGCAGGCGACGAGCACCAGATCGGCCTGGGCTCCCCCGGACACATAAGCCTTGCTGCCGTTGAGCACGTAGTGCGTGCCGTCCTCGGACAGCTCGGCCGCCGTCCGGATACCGGCCACGTCGGAGCCGGCCTCCGGCTCCGTGATCGCGATGGCCGTCATCAGCTCACCCGTGACGAACCCCGGCAGCCAACGCCGCTTCTGATCATCGGTGGTGTGGTCCACCAGGGTGGCCGGGAGCGCCAGGTGCGCGCTGGCCCCACCGAAGGTGACGCCGGCTCTCGCGCACTCCTCGGCGATGACGGCGTTGAACTTGAAGCTCTTGGGACCGGCCCCGCCGAACTCCTCCGGGACACCGAACCCGAAAATGCCGAGTTTGCCCAGCTTGCGATAGAAGTCACGCGGCACTCGGCCGGCGGCTTCCCATTCCGAATAGACGGGCACGACTTCCGTCTCGATTAACTCGCGCACCTGAGTGCGGAAGGCCTCGTGCTCGTGCTGAAAAACAGTGCGTCGCACCGCTCATCCCCCTGCTGCGCTGATCGGTGTCCTCGTCAACTGCTCGAACGTAATACGGAGTCGAGGGCGGTGTCCAGGGAGGACGGGCCTTGCCACCCACGGCCTTCATGTGCCTAGTATTCGACCACGGGGATCTCGGTCGCTTCAGCGGGCCGACGGTCCTGCCTGCCGATTTCATGGGGGAGACTGGCATGGAACTCTCGGGGGACGAACCTCTATTCAATGCGCGCGATCCACGACTGCGCACCGACCCGTATCCCCTCTACAAACGCCTTCGGGACGCCGAACCGGTTCATCGGACGCCGTACGGGCACTGGGTGGTCTCCGGGTACGACGAGGTCGTCGCGATCCTGCGAAAGCCCGAGTTATCCAGTGAATATCCTCAAGACCCGAAATGGGCCGCACAACGGGGCGGACAGGACAGCCCGATCGTGCAGGCCACCCGGAGCTGGATGCTGATGCGGGACGGGGAGGCGCACCGTCGGCTGCGCGGTCTGGCCAACCCGGTGTTCACCGCCCGGGCCATCCGTGAGACGGCTCCCCGTATGACCGGCATCGTTCACCAGATCATGGACGAGATGGGCGACGGCCGGGACGTCGACCTCATCGGGTCCCTCGCGGCCCTTGTACCCGTGACCGTCTTCTGCGGCCTGGGCGGCCTGCCGGTCGAGGACCGTGATCTGTGCCGGAAGTGGACCGACGCGTTGGGCCACGTCATCGACCCGGCCACCGACGACACCACCCTCCGGGCCATGAACGACGCGGCGGAGGAGTTCGGTGCGTACATCACCGAGCATCTGGCGCGACGGCGCGCGGACCCGCGGGACGACATCGTCTCCCGCCTGCTGCTGGCGGACTTCGACGGCGAGAAGCTCTCCGACGACGAGATCATCGCCAACGTCATGATGTTCTTCATGGGCGGTCACGAGACGACCGCCAACCTCATCGGCAACGGCATGCTCGCCCTGCTCCGCCATCCCGACCAGTTGCGCGCTCTGCGCGAGGAGCCCGGCCTCGTCGACAACGCCGTCGACGAACTGCTGCGCTACGACGCGCCCATCCAGTTGGTGGCCCGCATCACCACCGGTGACATCGAGGTCGGGAGCACCGTGATCCCGGCCGGCGCCAAGGTGATGATCCTGCTCGGCGCCGCCAACCGCGATCCGCGGCGTTACGCCGATCCCGACCGTCTCGACCTGCGGCGTTCCGACATCCGCCCGCTGTCCTTCGGGGGAGGCCCGCACTACTGCATCGGGGCGCTCCTGGCGAAGGCCGAGGCCCGCCTGGTCTTCACCGAGCTGCTGCGCAGGTACCGCGACATCAGGCCGGCCCGCGAGGACGTCGTCTGGCGCCCCCAGGTCAACATCCGCGGCCTCAGAGAACTCCGCGTCGATCTGATCCCCTGACGCCTGCCGTCCCGCGGCGCGCCGGGCTGCGTCGCCCCGCGGGTCCCGTCAGGCCGAGACCTTCCCAGCGGGCGGCCGACCGTCCCTTTGCCCGCCCATCATCCGGCCCGTCCGAACGCCGTTTCCCGTACCGCCGTCCCCACTCAGCGCGGGGATACCGGTGCACGCCGTTCTGCGCGCGGAAACGATTTGACGGGCCCTACGAGTGGGGATGTAGAGCAGAATCGTGAGTACCCACACCCTATCTCCCGACATACTGGACCCGGTCTCCGCGAGGGCCGCAGTGGACAGCGTCCTCTTTGATTTCCTGGACGATCAGCGGAAGAATCCCAGACAACGGCAGTTGGCCCAGCTTGTGAAAATGCTTGAAGAGTTCATGGTGGGCGGCAAGCGAATACGGCCGATTCTCACCGTGCTGGGCTGGCAGGCGGCTGGCGGAGAAAATGACTTGACGACCGTGGTACGTGTAGCCGCGTCGCTCGAGATGTTTCACACGTTCGCTCTCATCCATGACGACATCATGGACGACAGCGACACCCGGCGCGGCCGTCCGACCATCCACCGGATACTCGCCGGAAAACGCGGTGACGACCGCACCGAGCGTTTCGGAATCGGCGGCGCCGTGCTGCTGGGCGACCTCGCCTTCGCCTGGTCGGACAACCTGCTGCACACGGCCGGCCTCACCCCCGCGCAGTCGGCGGCGGTGCTGCCGATCCTCACCGAGATGCGCACCGAGGTCATGCTCGGCCAGTACCTGGACCTGCGGGCGACCGGCGAGCTCACCGACGACGTCGATGCCGCTCTGACCGTCAACCGCTACAAGACCGCCAAGTACACGGTGGAACGGCCGCTGCACATCGGCGCCGCCCTCGCGGGCGCCGACGCTCCCGTCCTGGCCGCCTGCACGGCATTCGCGCTGCCCCTCGGGGAGGCCTTCCAGCTCCGCGACGACCTGCTGGGCGTGTACGGCGAGGTCCGGGACACCGGCAAGTCGCGTCTGGAC
This sequence comes from Streptomyces sp. NPDC034670, assembly GCF_055574875.1. Lineage (NCBI taxonomy): Bacteria > Bacillati > Actinomycetota > Actinomycetes > Kitasatosporales > Streptomycetaceae > Streptomyces > Streptomyces sp. NPDC034670. The sequence continues at coordinate 73,517 of NZ_JBVITR010000027.1, read as the reverse complement.
GACCTGCGGGCCGGCAAGAGCACCGCCCTGGTCGCGCTGGCACTGCGCGCGGGCGACGCGGCGCAGCGTGCCCGGCTGCGCACGCTGATCGGCGATCCCGAACTGGACGAGACCGGCGCCGAGGAGGTCCGCGCGATCTTCGCGGCCACAGGTGCCCGGGACGCCGTCGAACGCATGATCGATGACCGTTACCGGCGGGCGCTGGGCGTGCTGGACGCCGCCCCTTTCACCGCCGACGCGGTCGCCGCCCTCAAACACCTCTCCGCCACGGCAACCAGGAGGAACTCATGACCGCGGATCTGACCGCACCGGCCCCGGCGGGGACGATCCGCCGCTGGCAGGAATGCACCGACCGGTTCGCCGCCCTCTTCGACCGGCACGTCGGGTACGAGGCACAGAAGGTGCCGATGACGGACGCCGAGCTGCGCGAGGTCATCGACGCCTGCAACCGCGCGGTCGCCCCGCTCGGCAAGAGCGTCTCGGACAAGCGCTGGATCTCCTACATGGACGTCGTGCGCTGGTCGCAGAGCGCCCGCCACATCAAGGACATGGAGGCGTTCAAAGCCGTCTGCGTGCTCAACTGCGTGACCTTCGTGTGGGACGACATGGACCCCGCTGTGCACGACTTCGACCTCTTCCTGCCCCAGCTGCGCGCGGTGTGCGAGCGGTACTACACCCCGCAGGACGCGGAGTTCGCCTACGAGGGCGCCCGCGCCTTCGTCACCAGCGACCACATGTTCCGTGACTCGGAGCTCAAGAGAGTGCTCTGCGGCACCTCACCCGAGCAGTACTTCCGCTTCCGCGTCACCGACGTCGGTGTGGACTTCTGGATGCGGATGTCCTACCCGATCTACCGCCACCCCGAGCTGACCGAGCACTCCAAGACGGGGCTGGCCGCCCGGATGACCGCCCGTGGCCTGGCCGTGGTCAACGACTTCTACTCCTACGAACGCGAGCAGGCCCTCGGGCAGATCACCAACTGCTTCCGACTGTGCGACATGTCCGACGAGGCCGACTTCCAGGCGTTCTTCCAGGCCCGCCTTGACGACATGGCCGAGGACATGGAGTGCATCAAGGCGTTCGACCCGCTCACCCGGGACGTTCTGCTCGACCTCATCCAGGGCAACTTCGTCTGGACCACCCGGGACCGGCGCTACCAGGCCGCGGTCAACGACGTCAACTCACGGATCCAGTAGGGGACTCAGGATGCCCACCACTCCCAGATCGCCCTCGGTGGAACGGTCCTGGCGGATCGGCGCCGCGCCCGACCCCGTGCCACTGCTCGGACACATCCCCGCGCTGTGGCGCCGTCCGCTGGAGTTCCTCGCCTCGCTTCCCGCGCACGGCGACTTGGTCGAAGTCCGGCTCGGTCCCACTCGCGCCTATCTCGCCGCCCACCCCGAACTGGTCCGGCAGGTCCTGCTCAACCCGCGCGTCTTCGACAAGGGCGGCATCTTCGACAAGGCACGCCAGCTCCTCGGCAACAGCCTGTCGGTCTCCCGTGGCGAGGAGCACCGCTTCCAGCGGCGGCTGATCCAGCCCGCGTTCCACACCACCAAGATCGCCGCCTACACGACGGCGGTGGCCGCGGACACCCGTACCGTCATCGACGGTTGGCGGGCCGGCGAGATCCGGGACATCAGCGACGCCATGCACGCCCTGCTGATGCGGGTCGCTGCTCGCACCCTGTTCTCCACCGGGCTCGACGAGGACACCATCGAGGAGGCCCGGCAGTGCCTGCGAACGGTCTCGCAGGGCATCTACCGGCGGACCGTCGCCCCGCTGGGCGTTCTGGAGAAGCTGCCCACCCCGGGAAACCGCGCCTACGACCACGCCAACACACGGCTGCGGCAGATCGTGGCGGACATGATCGCGCTACGGCGCCGGTCCGACGCCGACCACGGCGACCTGCTGTCCACCCTGCTGCGGGCGGAGCACCCCGAGACCGGGGAGAAGCTGGACGACGTCCAGGTCCTGGACCAGGTCGTCACCTTCCTGGTCGCTGGCAGCGAGACCACCGCCTCCACCCTGGCCTTCGTCTTCCACCTGATGGGCACGCTCCCCGAGGTGGAGCAGCGGGTGCACGCCGAGGTGGACAGCGCGCTGAAGGGCCGGACGCCGGTCTCCGCCGACCTGCCCGCGCTGCCGTACATCCGCAATGTCATCACCGAGGCGCTGCGGCTGTACCCGCCGTCATGGATGGCGATGCGGGTCGCGGCCGAGGACGTCGAACTCGGTGGCCGGACCATCCCCGCCCGGACGATGATCCTGTACAGCGCCTACGCCCTGCACCACAATCCCGAGCTCTTCCCGGACCCCGAGACCTTCGACCCGGGGCGCTGGGAGGGCGAGCGGGCGGCCCAGGTACCCCGCGGGGCGCTGCTGCCGTTCGGCGCGGGCAGCCACAAGTGCATCGGCGACGTCCTCGCGCTCACCGAGACCGCACTGATCGTCGCGACCGTCGCCGCGCGCTGGCGGCTGCGCCCGGCCCCCGGCAGCCGCCTGCGCCCCGAGCCGAAGGCCACCCTGGAGGCGGGCCCGCTGCCCATGGTGCTGGAACGCCGCTGACCCGGCTTCCCCTCTTTTTCCCTTCTCCTTCTCCCCGTCCGTACCGTCTCAGGGGGCGCATCCGGCATGAAGACCCAATCCGACCCGGTCAGGCGCAGTTGGCGGATCGCCAAGGCGCCGGGCAGGCTTCCGCTGGCGGGCCACGCACTGCACTTGGCGCGCCGCCCGCTGGAGTACCTCTCGTCGCTGCCCGCCCTGGGCGACCTGGTCGAGCTGCGACTGGGCACCCGGCTCACCTATCTGCCCTGCCATCCGGAACTGGTGCAGGACGTGCTGCTGAACGCGCGGGTCTACGACACCGGAGGCCCGGTGAAGGAGAAGGCCCGCCCCATCCTCGGCAACGGGCTGATCACTTCCGACTGGGCCGACCACCGCAGACAGCGGCGGATGATCCAGCCGGCCTTCCACCCCACGCGCATCGCGACGTACGCCGAGGTGATGCAGGAGGAGTGCGCGACGCACACGGAGACCTGGCGGCCGGGCCGGCCGGTCGACGTCGGTGACGCGATGCAGGCGCTGACCGCGCGGGTGACGGCACGCGCGCTGTTCTCGACGGACATGGCGCCGCACTCCGTCGCGGAGGTCCAGCGCAGCCTGCCGGTCATGGTGCGCGGCGCGTTCCGCCGGGCCCTCGATCCCACTGGTCTGATCGCCAGGCTGCCGCTGGCCGCCAACCGTGAGTTCGACGCCGCGCTCGGCCGGCTGCACAACCTCATCGACGGCATCATCAGCGACTACCGGCGCTCCGGCGAGGACCGCGGCGACCTGCTGTCCGCGCTGCTGGCCGCGCGGGACGACGAGGGCGGCGGCGCGATGACCGACCGGGAGGTCCACGACCAGGTCATGACCCTGCTGCTGGCCGGCGTGGAGACCACCGCGAGCGCCCTGACCTGGACCTGGCATCTGCTGGCGGCCCATCCCGAGGTCGAGGCGCAGTTGCACGCCGAGGTCGACGAGGTGCTGGGCGGCCGCACGCCGACGTACGCCGACGTGCCGAGGCTCGCCCACACCCAACGGATCTTCACCGAGACCCTGCGCTTGTACCCGCCGGCCTGGATGTACACCAGGGTGACCACCCAGCCCACCGAACTGGCCGGTCACCGGCTGCCGGCCGGTACGGACATCCTGATCAGCCCCTACGTCATCCACCGCATCCCGGAGTTCTTCCCGCGTCCGGAAGCCTTCGACCCGGACCGCTGGCTGCCCGAGCGCGCCAAGGACGTCACCCGTGGCTCGTATCTGCCGTTCGGGGCGGGCAGCCGCAAGTGCATCGGCGACGTCTTCGGGATGACGGAGGCGACGCTCGCGCTGGCCGCCCTCGCCTCCCGCTGGCGTCTGCGGCCCGTGCCGGGCACCACCGTCTCGCCCCGGGCCGGGATGAGCCTGACGGCCGGGCCGCTGCCGATGGTGCCCGAACCGCGTTAGCGGAAGGTGACGGGGAGCGCATGCAGGCCGCGGAGCATCAGGCTGGGGCGCCACCGCAGGTTGGCGGGGCCGGTGTCCAGGGCCAGGCTGGGGTACCGCTCCAACAGGGTGCGGAAGGCTGTTGCGCCCTGCGTACGGGCCGACGGGGCACCCGGGGCGGCCAGGACAGCTCACGATCCGCTCCGGCATCACCATCGAAGACCTGCTGTTCCCGCTGGCCGTGCTGGGCCGGGCCGCACCCGCAGCCCTCAGATTCCGGCGACGCCACCTGGCCCTGTTGCTAGACGGCCCGCGCCCCGCGACCGCCCGCTCCCTGCCCGCGCCACCGCTCGACCACGAGCGGTTCGAGGCCGTCCTGCACCGTCTCGGCGGCGCCCACCGGGAGCGGCCCGGCAGGAGAACCCCTTCGTCCACCGAGATCGGAGACCTGAAGCCCCATGACCCGTCAGCGGCCCATATCGCCCTTCGAGAGCGTCTACTTCCTGGACCTGGGAGCGGCGGGCCTTCCCCTGTACGACATGCCGGCGTTCGTGGAGTCCCTGGTACGCGGCCGGCTGGACCCGGCGCTGATGCGGGTGGCGCTCGGCCTGCTGACCGAGCGCCACCCGATCCTGCGCTCCGAGGTGGTGGCCGGTGAGGTGGGCCTGCTCCTGCGGGTCCGCGACCGGGTCGAGCCGCCGCTCACCCTGCTCGACGGCATCGAGGACACCTGTGCCGAACTGATCAACACGCGGCCCGACTGGACCGAGAGTCTGCTGCACGCCTGGCTGCTCACCGACGGCGAGCGCTCTCAGGTGGTGCTCGGCGTCCACCACGGGGTGGCCGACGGCCGTTCGGCCTTCGCCCTGCTCGACGAGTTCTGGCAGCACTACACCGCTCTGGCGGCCGGCGCGAGTCCGTCCGTCGAGCGACGCGAGGAGCTTCCCGAGGCGATCGACACTCGACTGGCCGGCGCCCTGCCGGACGCGGAGATCGATGCCGTGGTCGACGCGATCGCGCAGGGCACTGCACCCGAGACCGAGCCCGCCGTCCTGCCCACCGAGGGTGTGGGGCGCCCCGACCGGCCGGTCGCGACGCGCCGCTTCGTAGTCGACCGGCTGGAGTTCGCCGTGCAGACCACCGACGCCGTGGTGGCCGCCGCCCGAGCCCGTGGGGTGACCGTCAACAGCCTCGTCACGGGACTGGTCCTGACCGCTGTCCGCGCCCAACTTGCCCCCGAAGAGGGACCGTTGGTGATGACCTGTGGTCACGGAGTCGACCTGCGCACCCGGCTGACACCCGAACTGCCCCTGAGCACCGTGCTCAACTGCATCACCGGCCTGCAGACCACGCTGGCGGTCGGCCACGACGATCGGCCGGAGAGGGTGGGCCGGGAGGTGGCCGACCAGATCGCCGGCGCGCTGACCCGGCGCGACCCTGAGCGCTTCCTGCTGGCCGCACTCAGGGCCGGCGCCCGGGGCATCGCGGTGCCCGTCCCAGTCGTCAGCTACGGAATCTCCAACGTCGGCCGGATCCCCGCGCACCCCGTCCCCGAAGGCATGGAACTGCTCCGCTTCGGCGGGACGGCCAACGCGCCGGGCATGCCCCCCAAGATCGGCGTCGCCAGCTTCGGAGGCCGACTGCTCGTACAGAACGAGTACGACAGCTGGACCTACTCACCCGAACAGATGCGGCAGCTGCGCGAGACGCTGCGCGGTTCACTGACGGACCTGGTCCGCTGACGGCGCCCGCGCCCGCGACCCGCCTTTGGTGAGCCTGTGCCGCTCGAGAAGTCATCGGCGCAGGCGGGAGTGATGCGGTTCGGTCCTGGGACCCTGTCCGCGTGATCGTGTCTCTGCTGTACAGGGTGGTCCGGAGACTGCCGTCCGTCCCGTCGGTGCTGCCGCGCCGTGACACCGCGAAGGACGCCGAGCTGCTCGTGCCGCGGCACGAGAACGCGGTCCCGCGCCGGCAGAGTGCCGGCCCGGTCCGCCACGAGCCGGCCGACCGGTTCTGGTCTGCTGCCCTCTTCGGGCTGATACCCCGGCGACACCGGCGCGAGGTCTTCCCGGCTCCCCCCAGGCACCTTGCTCGCCCGGCACCGCAGGTTCGTCGCTGCCGAGGGGGATGACACCGCACGCCGACGCACCGGACGCCCGCCCACCCGAGGGGCGACCAAGACGCTCGTTCTGCGGCCGGCCCGGGAGAACCCGCGGTGGGGGCACCGGCGGATCCCAGGGGAGTCGGCCCGACTCGGGCACCGGATCGCTGCCTCGACGGTCCGGGAGATCCTCGACGCCGCGGGCACCGGCCCGGCGCCGCGTCGTGCCGGTCCGACCCGGCGCGAGTTCCTGGCCGCCCGGGCCGAGGGGAGCATCGCGGCAGACTCCTTCCACCTCGACACCGCGCTCGGCACGAGGCTGTACGCACTGGTGTTCCTCGAGCACGGCACGAGGCGCCTGCACATCACCGGAGTCACCGCCCAGCCTGCGTGACCGCGATGGCACGTACGGTGCGGCGTTCGACACGGTCTTCGAGGCCGAGGAACTGGAGGTGATCGTGAGTGCCCCGCGGGTTCCTCGGATGAACGCCCACTGCGAGAGGATCATCGGCAGCATCCGGCGCGAGATGCTCGACCATGTCCTGATCGTGAACGAGGCCCACGCCCGCCAGGCCCTGGCCGCCTACCGGCGGCACTGCAACGCCCACCGACCTCACCAAGCCCGGCAGCAACTACCGCCTGATGCCAAGGGACGGCCCGATGCCACAGTGCACGACCTCAACGCCCGCCGAGTGCTGCGGACCAGGATCCTCGGCGGCGTGATCAGCGAGTACCGCCGTATCGCTTGACCGGCGACGACGACTTTTCGAGCGGCACGGGTTCCAGCGCACCGGCCCCATGACCGACAGCAGGCTTTCCAGCGTCGGCCCCGCCGCGGTGCCGTCCTCCTGCCCGGCCGTCTCGTTCAGCGCCATCCGGCCCCCCACTTCGGTGCGTCACGTGACGGTGAGTGCAGAAGGCCTGACAGGAACGAGTGAGGCATGTGCCCGGAAGCGGTCGGCCGGCCTGCCACCGCGCGGTCAGGCGGGGGGCCGTGGCCGGAAGGCCGGTTCCGGTCCTGGGCGGGGGCCGTCCGGTGGTCAGCCGGAGGGCTCCCACGGGGTCGGTGCTTCCGGCTGCTCCTGCGGAGGGGACACGACGGGGCACGCGTGGTCCGACTGCGTCATCGCCCATCCGTCCCCGAACACATGGAGACTGCTGGGCGCGGCGGAACGGCGCGCGGTGTCGCCGTCGGCTTCCGCGTCGGCGCGGGGGACGGCGGTGGGGACCGGCGAAACCGCGTGGTTCACCGTGCACGTCAGCTGGAGCATGGCCCGACGGCTCAGCGGAGCCGTCGCACCGGGGAGTTTGACGAAGAGGATGCCGCCGTCGACCGCCACCCGCGGCGCGTCCGTCAGGCGGGGCAGCTCCGTGGTGGCCGCCGGGGCCTCGTTCGCGGCCGACGCCTCGAACAGCAGGCGTACGACGGCCTCGAGGTTCCCGGCGTCGTGGATCCGGTGGGGATGGGGCGTCAGCCCCCCGTCGCGCAGGAAGAAGAGGGAGATGGTGGCGGGCCTCGAGGGTGGTGTCGCACTGGGGGAGAACATGCCGCTCGCCGGCGCACCGGCCTCGATGACACCGGACGGGGGGACTCCGCACGCCGTGAGCGCGACCGCGGCCACGGCCGTGAGCCCGGACAGCAGCACTGCCGTCCGCGAGCCCCTCACCGGGCGCCCCCGTCGGTCTCGGTGTCGGTGTCGTCGCGGTGCAGCGGGAGTTCGACCGTGAACACCGCGCCGCCCCGGGGCAGGTTCGCCGCCCGGATGCGCCCCCCGTGCAGGCGCACGTTCTCCGCCGTGATGGCCAGACCCAGCCCGCTGCTCTCGCTCCTGGCCCGTGAGGTGCTCGCCTTGTAGAACCGCTCGAAGATGTGCGGCATGGCCTCCTCGGCGATCCCCGGTCCGTTGTCGGTCACCTCGATGACGGCCCACGCCATGCCCGCCCCGTCCACCCGTACCCCCATGGTCAGCCGCACGGGCGGCTCTCCGTGCCGCAGCGCGTTGCCGATCAGATTGGCCGTCACCACGTCGAGTCTGCGCGGATCGACGCGCGCGCGGAGCTCACCCGGTCCGGGCAGCCGGGTCTCCACCTGCTCCTGCCACCACCGGGAGGCGACGGTGCGCCGTACGGACTCGGCCAGGTCGACCTCGTCCCGGTTGAGTTCGGCCGCCCCCGCGTCGAAACGGGAGATCTCCATCAGGTCGTTCACCAATCCGCTCAGCCGGTTCGTTCCCTCGCTGATGAGCCGCAGTGCCTCACCGGTCTCCCCTTCTCCCTCCAGGTCCAGCACGTCGGTGACCGCCGACATCGCCGCCAGCGGCGTGCGCAGCTCGTGGGAGACGTCCGCCACGAAGCGGCGCCCCTGGGCCTCCAGGCGGCGCAGCTCCCGTACGGTCCGCTCCAGTTCGGCCGCCGTCTCGTTGAAGGACTGGGAGAGATCGGCCAGTTCGTCGGAGCCGGTGACGTCCAGCCGGACGTCGAGATGCCCCGCGGCCATCCGGCGCGTCGCCCGACGCAGCGCCCGTACGGGACGCAGTACGCCGCTCGCGGCGAGCAGCGCCAGGACGACGGCGAGGCACAAAGCCACCAGGGTGGCCCGCTCGATGCCGTGGACCATGGCCTCGATGTACCCCTCTTCGGTGGTCTGCGGGACCTCCAGGTACATCACGAGCCCGGAGAGCCTGGTCTCCGGGCCCTCGCCCGAGGTGTACGTGACGGGCATGCCGACGACGAGACGAGGACGCCCGTCGACGTTCATCCGCTGGAACACCGCGACACGCCGGTCCCGGACGGACCGGAGCATTTCGGGGCTCAGCTCGACGAAACCGGCGCTCGGCGCGTAGGCGCGGTGGCCGCCGTACGTGGCCATGATCCGCCAGCCCGACGAACGGTTCGCGTACAGCACCTGGTCCACCGCAAACTGGAGGTCCGCCTGGTTCGGGGCAATGGGGATGGAGGGCGCGACGGCGTCGACGCTCGTACGGAACCGGTTGATGACGGAGTCCTGGCTCTGCTGGAGCACCCCCGTGCGCGCCTCGCGGAAGGCGAGGGCCCCGGTGCCCAGGGAGCTGGCCATGGCCACCAGGACGAAGGACGTCAGCAGGCGGGGGCGCAGACCCCGCAGGGGGAGCGGGACGCGCGCCAGGGCCGCCCGGAGGAACCGCCGGGGGCCGGCACCCGGTACGGCGGCGGGGGGCTCTTCAGCCGTGGGGACCTCGGGTGCGGTTCTCCGCTCCCCGGCGGTCTTCCGCGTCCGTACGGTCTTCCGTGTCCGCGCGGACGTCCGGTCGCTCATGAGGTGCCGAAGCGGTAACCGAATCCGCGTACGGTCTGCACGTAACGGGGATTCCTGCCCTCGCCGAGCTTGTTGCGCAGCCGCTTCACACAGGCGTCCACGAGCCGTATGTCGCCGTGGTAGCTGTGTTCCCAGACCGCTTCCAGCAGCTGCTGGCGGCTGAACACCTGGCCGGGCGAGGCCGACAGGGTCAGCAGCAGCCGCAGTTCGGAGGGGGCGAGGGTGACGGGTTCGCCGCGGTGCGTCACCACGAGCCCGGCGCGGTCGACGACCAGCTCGCCGTGCGTCTCCGCCCGGGGACGGGTGCCGTCCGGCAGCGACGCGTCCTGTCTGCGCAGTACGGCCCGTATCCGTGCGTCGAGCACCCGGGCCTGCACGGGCTTCACCACGTAGTCGTCCGCACCGGTCTCCAGCCCCACGACCACGTCGACGTCGTCTCCCCGGGCCGTCACGATGATGATCGGCACCTGGTCGCGGTCCCTGATCCGGCGGCACACGTCCAGGCCGGACATGCCGGGCAGCATGAGATCGAGCACGACGACGTCCGGCCGGAAGGGGAGGAGCTGTTCCAGCCCTTCCTCCCCCGTTTCCACGGCGAAGACCTCATGCCCCTGATGCCGCAGACCCAGTTGGACGGCCCTGCGGACATCTAGGTCGTCTTCGACGATCAGGACCCGTGGCATTTCAGCAGTGTAAGCAGACCGGACGAGATGACCGTCCCGAGGAAGGCCCCTCTCCGACCGCCGTTACACAACGATCACACGGGCCGGGGAACGCGGGCGTCGTTATCTTTCCGTGACAGCACCGGCTCATGGAGATCATCTGGGATCACCAGATTGAGCTGCCATGTATTCGGCACGAGAGCGGCAATCCGCACCCGCCACCGGCAGCATCGCCACCGGCAGCACCGCGGCCGGTCACCGCGCCGGTCACCGACGCCGGTCCGCCCATCGCCGGGGACGGCCGCGCCGCCGGGGCCGGAGCCTGCTGATCGGCCTGCTGGTGGCCGCCGGCCTGCTGGGTCCGGCGGCGTACCTCCTGGGAGGCGGGCGGAGCGACGCGTCGAGCGGTGCGCCGCACCCGCGGAGCACGCACGTCACCCCCACTCCCACACCGTCCCCCTCCGCCTCCCCTTCCTCCTCCCCCTCTCCCTCCGCGAGCCGGACCGAGATCGACGTCCCCCCGACGGGCAGCGGTACGTTCGTCACCGCGCAGGCCAGTGGGGAGACGGTGGGCAGCGGTTCCCGCCCGGTGCGCTACATCGTGGAGGTCGAGACCGGCCTCGACATCTCGCCGTCCCAGGCGGCGAACGAGATCGCCGAGATACTCGCCGCCCCGCGGGGCTGGACCCACGACCCGGACAACGCGTTCCAGCTGGTGGGCGCGGGATCGCCGCACGACATCACGATAAAGATCGCGACACCGGCGACGGCGGACGCCCTGTGCTGGGCGGGCATCCAGCAGGACACCGGAGGCGAGTACAACTGCGAGGTTCCCGGAGGGGTGGTGGTGAACCTCAAGCGCTGGGTCAAGGGCTCGCCCAACTTCGACGGGCCGATCCATGACTACCGGGCGCTGATCATCAACCACGAGGTGGGGCACTTCCTCGGTCACTCGCACGTGACCTGCGGGGGCGCCGGGCGACTGGCCCCCGTGATGATGCAGCAGATCAAGGGCCTGCACGGCTGCGTCGCCAACGCCTGGCCCTACGACGAGAACGGTGACTTCGTCACCGGGCCGCCCGTATGACCGGCGCCGGTCCCGCAGCCGGCGCCGTGCCCGCCCAGCCCGCGCCGGGGTGCTGTCATGTTGGCCGTCCGGGTGGGATGATCCTCGGGTTGGTCGTGGTGGAGGGGAACCGCCCGTGGACAGTGCGCCGTCGTACAAGGGGCGCCGGTATCCGGTCGAGGTGATCTCGCACTGCGTGTGACTGTACTTCCGCTTCCCGCTCAGTTTCCGGGAGGTCGAGGAGCTGATGCCGGAGCACGGCATGATCGTCTCGTACGAGACCGTCCGGCGCTGGTGCCTGAAGTGCGGTCAGCAGTACGCCCACGGCCTGCGCCGCCGACGGCCTCAGCCCGGCGACAAGTGGCATCTGGACGAGGTCTTCATCAAGATCAACGGTGAGCGGAAACACCTGTGGCGGGCTGTGGGCCAGGACGGGATGGTGCTGGACGTCCTGGTGCGGAGCCGCCGGGACACGGCTGCGGCCAAGCGCTCCTTCCGCACGCTGCTGACGAAGACGGGCTGGGTGCCGCGGGTGATCGTCACGGACAAGCTCCGCTCCCACGGCGCGGCCCACCGCGAGGTCATGCCCTCGGCCGAACACCGTTCCCACAAGGGCCTGAACAACCGGGCCGAGAACAGCCACCGGCCCACCCGGCAACGCGAACGGGCGATGAAAGGCCTCCGCGGCGTGGGCGCCGCGCAGCGGTTCCTGGCCGCGTTCAGCGGCATCTCACCCCACTTCCGGCCCCCGCCGCCACCCGATGACCGGCACCCGACACCGCGCCGAGATGACCGCCCGCTTCGCTCCCTGGGAGCAGGGCACCGACGTCACCAGCCGGCCTGCCGCGGCCTGAGCCCAGGGCCGGCACCCGGCCCCACCACACCTCGACACGCCGTCAGACACCCACACACCCAACGACGTGACAACGCCCCCCGACGGCAGCACCCCCATCCAGGAACAACGCGACGCCACCAGAACAAGAAGGACCTATACCACGCACTCCGTGAAATCCGGCATGCAGTCTTGCGTCTCATCGGAGACCACTACCGCATTCCCTGCAGGCCAGACGCAACGCGCGGGACCACGAAAGGCTGCCTCAACACTCCGAGGCGCACATCTCCTGGACGATGATCACTCTCAGTTGTACGGCAGGCCGAGGTGGCGCCTCGCCGATGCTCGGTTCTTCTCGGTGTGCCGGGCCGTGGCCCGTGAGGTCATCCGGCCATGTCGGTCTCGTCGAGCTTGCAGATTGCCGCAGTGGTCTCGACGCCGTCGTCGTGCAGCAATTGGCGCATGCGGGAGACGTCGATGAAGGCGGCGTCGAGGGGATGCGCCGACAGGCGTGAGAGCGCAGTGCCGTACTTGGCCATCGAGCTTTTGCCCGGGATGAAAATCGACAGTTCGTCCCGAGCTTCGAAGAGCTGCACCTTGATGTCACCGGGCAGAGCTGCGACCGTTTTCTCGTCCGCCGTGATGGGGATCTTCACCAGCCAGCGCGGTCCCTCGGCGGTACGCCACTGCCTCTCCTGCTCCGGGGCTTCCGTGGCCCAGGTACGCCAAGGGGTCCCCGAGACAACGGCGCCGCACGACTCCACAGTCCTGACCACGTTCTGAACGGTGGCGGTGACGGCGGCATCGATTCCGGTCCAGTCGTGGGGGCTGTCCCCGATCCAGGTCCCGGGCACCAGCTTCGATGCCACGGTCATCTCGGGTACGTGGCTCAGGCGCACCGCCGGCCGCGAGTTGAAGAACTCGCGCGCGTCGCTGATCGCCTCGTCCTGGGCCTGCCGCTGGCGCTGCACCTCCGTACTGTGCTGCTGCAACAGGGCGGGCGCCGCGTCCGGCTCGTCGAGAGCACGTCGGACCAGCTTGACGCTCATCCCCGTGCCGCGCAGTGCGGTGATGAGCATGGCCTGCTCGACCTGCTCAAATGTGTACGCGCGGTAGCCGGTCCGCTCGTTGACGTCGGCCGGGACGAGCAACCCCTCAGAGTGGTAGAACCGCAGCGCCTGCGGCGACAGATGGCACATTTCGCTGAATTCGCTGATCGACAACATGACGCCAGTTTCGTCCTTACAGCAACTACAAGGTCAATCGGCGCGTCGGGGCCGGGCTCATGAGTGGCTGATGTCGTTATTGTCGAAGGTCGGGTTCAACAGAGCGATCGTGCTGGCGGCATGTGCGACATCCCGTGAGTTCCCCTGAGCTCTGCTGACTCCCTGGGCCCGTGGCCGGGGGGTTTTATCCTCCTTCGTGTGCTCTGGTGGCCTGTGACGTAACGTCGGGATTCCTGAAGCGTTCTCATCTCGTCCGACCGATCTGTAGTCGGACCGAACGCGAGTCCGGCGTCGACTTGACCAGCCCCTGGCTGACCTGGGTGAAGTACCTCGCTCACCGGTTCGCCGAGGCACGGGGCTGGGGACGCAACATCCGCTTCGCCGTCAACCGCGGCCTGGCCCTTGTCCTCACCGGGTACGTCGAGGGCGACGCCATCCGGCACAGCGAGATCTTCACCTCGCTCCGGTCCCGCCACCTCCCGGTCGGCCACGTCGTCACGTTCCTGGAGGAGAGGAGGATCTTCGAGGACGACAGCGAACCCTCCTTCGAGGGCTGGCTCGCCGAGTGTCTGCAGGGTCTCGCACCCGGCGTCCGCTCGGAGGCCGGGCGCTGGACCCGCGTCCTGCGTGACGGTGGCCCTCGCAGCCTCCCGCGACGGGAAGGCACGGTCCGGCTCTACCTCAACCGTGTCCGGCCGGCCCTGCTGGAATGGTCGGACCGCTATGACCACCTGCGGGAAGTGACCCGCGACGATGTCCGGACCTACATCAAGACACTGCACGGCCACCACCGGCGTGACCAACTCGTGGCCCTGCGCTCGCTGTTCCCCTGGGCCAAGCGGAATGGGCTGCTTTTCCGCAACCCGACCAGCCGGATCAAGGTCGGCCAGTACGAGTACGGCGTGCTCCAGCCGCTGGTCCCCGCCCAGGTCGGCCGGTCCGTCGCGGCGGCCACCACCCCGGCAACACGACTCGTCCTCGCCCTCGCCGCGGTGCACGCCGCCCGGATCGCCCAGATCGGCATGCTCATGCTCGACGACGTCGACCTCGGCAACCGACGGCTGACCATCGCCGGACGCGTCCGCCCGCTCGGCGACCTCACCCTGAAGCTGCTGCTGGACTGGCTGGAGCACCGGCGAAACCGGTGGCCGAGCACCGCGAACCTCCATCTGCTGATCAACAACCGGACCGCCACCAAGACCAGCCGCGCCAGCAACCACTGGATCAGCTCCTCGATGCGCAGCCAGGACGCGACGCTGGAGCGGCTCCGCGTCGACCGGCAGCTCGAAGAGGCCCTGACCCACGGGCCCGATCCGCTTCACCTCGCCGAGGTGTTCGGGCTCGACGAGAAGACCGCGATGCGCTACGCGGACTCCGCACGGGCACTACTGGAACAGGCAGCCGAGCACTCGGCATCGCCCTCAGGAAAAGAACTGGCCCGGATTGACACGACTTGGAGTCGGCGTCAGCAGATCCTTAGGAGAGGCGCAGGCACTCATCCCAGGCTTCAAGAAAGCTCTCGTAGGTGTTGAGGCGTTCTTGGCGCATCCAGTGACCGTGCTCGACGGCACCTTGGTCCTGTACTTGCCGCCGGACGGCTTCGGCGTTCTTCTCCGCGCCGAACCTAGCTGCCCGCGCCCCAACAACCGCTCCCAAGCCGGTTGCCCCTAACCCGATCACTGCGATGGCGAGAGGAACCACGAAATCCGTCACGACGGCACATCATGGCTGCTCAACCAGTTCAAGGGAACACCGCGTCGTGCGGCCTGACAGCAGGACCAACGGCATCACAGCTCGTCAATCAACCGCGAATACACGAACATGTCCCGGCGTTCGTCCCCCACCTGTTGCCATCCACGCAGCACCGAGCGCAACCCGCGCGGAGCAACCTCACCGCTGCTTCATCAATGACGACAGAGGGTGTCGGGTTTACGGCCGACGATGGACGTATGCGCGAAACCCCAGAAGAACTCAACAAGCTCCAGTCCCTCCTCGACTCCTCCCTCTCCGGCTCGACCGCACACCTCCGCTCGATCGTCGAGGGCCGCACCATCACGGCGGCGCAGCTCACCGGGGTCCTCACCGGCATGTGCACGCTCGCCCTCTCCACGGTGACCGCAAAGGGCGAACCGCGGATCAGCGGCGTCGACGGGCACTTCCTGCACGGCCGGTGGCACTTCGGCACGGCGCGCAACGCCGCCAAGGCCCGTCATCTCGCGGCCCGTCCGGCCGCCAGCGTCGCGCACATGCGCGGCGAGGACCTCGGCGTGTTCACCCACGGCACGGTGGAGGAGCTGAACCCCGAGGACGCCGAGACCACGGCCGACTGGCAGGAACTCCTCGCCTACTTGAAGGACTTCTACGGCGACGACGCCTTCGACTGGAACCGTGAGGTCGTCTACTACCGGCTGAACCCGCACTGGATGACCGTCTACGCCCCCGACCTCGACAAGCTCACCGGCACGTGACGCCGGGCCCGTCGACGAGGGCCTGCACCTGCGCGTACGTGGGTGCGGGGCCGGTCGACGGCGCGCCGTCGCGTACCGCCAGCGCCGTGGCGACGGCCTCGCCCAGCGCCCGCCGGTACAGCAGCGACCCGAGGCTGCCCCGCCCCCAAGCTCTCAACTCCGCTTCGCTGCGTTCGAGCAGGGGGCCGCTCGGCGTCTTGCCGGTCCAGGGGACCAGGAACGACAAGGTCGCGAGTTGGCCCCGAACCCACGGAAGCAACTCCGCAGAGCACGACGACGGACCCTTGAGTTCCCACCGAGAACCCTTCGGTTTGCGTGAACTTACGGGACTCTCGGGGGTCGAGGAACAGCGACGTCAAAACGTGCGCTAACAGCTCCTGACGGAATGACCGAGTCGAGGCCGCGCTCGGCTTCCTCCGAAGACCGGTGTCAGGCAGGAGGGAGACAAAACTCCTGTTCGCACGGGGTCTCGTGCCCGTAGGCTGCACACGTGATGGAGGAAGACGAGACCAACCCGGTTGTCCGCGTCGGAGGTGACCGGTATCGAACGATCAGCCTGCGCTTCCACCAGCTGACACGTTCCTTCCCGGAGGAGCGCGATGACCTGATGCGCGACTTCCTCGTGACAGCTCAAGGGGAGTCGGCGCGGATCGAGGTCATGGTGAGAACCTGGGACGGTGACGGCCTCGACCTCTTCCTTGCCGAACCGGCAGAGGAGTTCCGAGGAGGGAACGGCACCAGGACCTGGCGCTCTCTTGAGGATGATTTGACCCTGGCTGCCGAGCACGCAGGATCACACGTCCGGTTGACGTGGGGGCTACACGACCGTCTCCCCGACGACGAGTGGCGTTTCGAGATGACGACCATCCATGCTCCTGGAGAGGACATGCGCCGTCTTGCCATCGAGACGCGGACCTTCCTGGAGGCGGACCCGCTGTAGTGAGCGGAGGCAGTTCGTCAGTCGTCTACGGCCGGCACCGCACGCCAAGTTGTCGATAGGTGATCAAGGAGCAGGCGAGGTTGAGGAGCGCTTCGTGGATGTCGGCCCGTCGTTCCCGACGGATCCGCAGACGTCGGAAGCCGTGCAGCCAGGTAAATGTCCTCTCGACCACCCACCGGTAGGTACCCAGACCAGTGCCGTGTCGGGTACCACGTCGAGCGATCGCCGGCACGATGCCTCGATCGTGGACCTGGCACCGGTAGATGTCGTGGTCGTAGCCCCGGTCGGCGAACAGGAGTCCGGCTTGCGGCGGGGGCGGCCGACCCGACCGCGGACCGGTGGGACGGCGTTGAGCAGAGGAAGCAGCTGTGGGACGTCGTGGCGGTTGCCGCCGGTCAGCAGGACGGCGAGCGGGGTGCCGTGCCCGTCAGTGATCAGGTGGTGTTTCGAGCCGGCTCGGCCCCGGCCGACGGGCGAGGGGCCCGTGTGGATCCCCCTTTTGGGGCCCTCACGTGGGAGGAGTCGACTACGCACCGGGGCCAGTCCAGCCGCGAGGCGGCGTTGAGTTCGGCGAGCAGGACCTCGTGCAGCCGGCCCCAGACACCGGCTCTCGACCGGATCAGGAACCGCCGATGAGCGATCGACTTCGAGACGCCGAAGCACGGCGGCAACGCACGCCAGGCGCAGCCGGACACCAGGACGTAGATGATCGCGGCGAACAGCGTCTCGTCAGGGATGTCCTGTGTTCCACCGCCCTGCGACCGTACCTTCGGCGGCGGGATGAGCGGCTTCGCGATCTCCCACAACCCGTCCGGAACAATCCAACTCCACGTACCCCCGTCCCATGCCGAGTTCAACGGCACCTCACCACGTAGGACACGGTCTTAGGGTGGCACGGTCAGCAAGGCGAGAGTTCCGCGCGCGAGTCCTGGCCCCGAAGCGGCGGCGTACGTGCTTCAGGGCAGGAAGATCCGGTCCATGTGGTACTGGAGAACGGTCGTGGCGGACTCGGCGTCGCGCTGGCCCACCAGGACGCTGGTGCCGAGCCCCGCGGACATGGCCAGCAAGCCGATCGCTTCGGTGTGGGTGTCCGTGCCGGCCCGGAGCAGTCCGGCGTCCGCCGCCTGCTGCAGCAGCCCGGCGAGGGCGGTCTCGGCGGCGTCGGGGTCCTTGATGAAGGGCTGGGACGCGAGGGCCTCGTCGGTCACCGACAGCACGGCGTAGGAGGTGTAGAGGTGATGGAACAGGCGGCTCTCCTCGTCGACCGGCAGGGCTGCCGTCAGCAGCGCCTCGATCACCGCCCGCGGGCCGGGGTCGTCCCCGGCGGCGCGGACCCGGGCAGTCACCCGTTCCCCGAACCTGTCGGCCAGATGTCGCAGTCCGAAGAGGAGCAGCTTCTCCTTGGACTCGAAGTAGTACTGCACAAGCCGCAGTGAGACGCCCGCCTCGGCCGCCACGTCCCGCATACCCACAGCGTGCAGCCCTTGTCGTCCGGCGGCCCGGACAAGCGCCTGCGCAATCTCGGTGCGCCGCTCTGCATGATCTACGCGCTTGGGCATGGTCCGACTCTCCGCTCCTCGAATGGTGCCTCCGATTTTTGATGATACGGCCGTACCACGTTTGTGGTACGTTCGTATCACAAAGATCGACTGCCCAGGAGGTGGCCGTGCCCGAGCCCGCAACAGCCCGTTCCCAGCCCGATGTCGGCCGCTTTGTCAGCGACGCCTGGCGCGCGCGCTACTTCGCGGCCTGCGACGCGGTCTACGCGCTGGGCGTGCCCGCGTCCGCGGAGCGGGACGTGGAGACGTCCTTCGGGACCACGCACGTCTATCACTACGCCCCCGAGGACCCGGCCGCCCGCGAGCGCACCCCCCTTGTCCTCATCCACGGAGCCGGCTCCTGCTCCGCCATGTGGTACCCGAACACTCCCGCCCTCAGCGCCGAGCGGCCCGTCTATGCCATTGACACCCCGGGCGACCCGGGCCGCAGCGTGCAGCGCGCGCCCATCCACGAGCCCGAACGTGCCGCGCAGTGGCTGGACGAGACACTCGCCGGCCTCGGGCTCGACCGTGTGCACCTCCTCGGCTCGTCGTACGGCGGCTGGCTTGTCCTGAACCAGGCATACCGTGCGCCGGAACGCCTCGCCTCGGCCACACTGCTCGACCCCGGGGGCCTGGAGAAGGTGGGACTGCGCTTCTTCGTGTGGATCTTCGCCAGCCTGTTCGCCACCTTCGCCCCCAAGGCGCTGCGGCCACAACTCGCGGCCTGGCTGGAACAACCCGTCCTCGTCGTCCCGGAACTGCGCACCATGATCCGCACCGGCGTCCGCGCATACCGCATCCGCCGGCCCGTGCCGCAACCCCTCACCGACGCCGAACTGGGAGCCATCCGCACGCCGTTGTACCTGCTGCTCGGCAGGCGCAGCCTCTTGGTGCACCCCGACCGGCAGGTCGAACGCGTGCCCCGGCTGATCCCCGGCGCAAGGGCCGAAATCATCTCCCGGACCGGCCATGGCCCGCAGATCGACCACGCGGAGCTGACCAACCGGAAGATGCTCGACTTCATGAACGCCGTCGACCTCGGCCTGCCGACATCGCGCTAGCACTGCAACTGATCTTGGCCTGAAGGTGGTTGGTCAGGGCTGGATCCTGAGGACCACCGGGGCGCTCCGCCGCCACGGTCGCGTCGTTCTCCTGGACTGTTCGATTTGATCACTTGGTGTCCGAGGCGGCCCAGGACGCGACGGGTGGCGGACGGATCCGCCTGGGGAAATGAGGGGCAGGATCCCCCTGGTGCGCGGTACGGTGCGCCGATGTCAGAGATCAAGAAGTTCCAAGTCACCTCTGACTGCGCAGAACCTGAGCGCCTCGCTCGCTCCTGGTGTGAAGTGTTGGGGTACGTCATGCCGCCCCCTGAGGGGTTCACCACCCGGACGATTTCAACCGCACCCTGCCTCCTGAGAAGCAGGGATCATGGTTCGCCCGCAGTGATCCCTCAGGCGTGGGACCGCGCCTGTACTCCCAGCACGTCCCTGAAGGCAAGATCGTCAAGAATCGGGTGCATCTCGATGTCCGGGCCGGCACCGGGCTCGTGGGGGACGAGCGCCTCGCCGCGCCCGAAGCCGAGTGTGCCCGACCGGCCGCGCTCGGTGCGACCCACGTGCAAACGCTGTATGCCGATGAGGAAAACGAGTCGTGCGTCCCGATGCTGGACATCGAGGGCAACGAGTTCTGTATCGATTGAACATCCCCCGAGCCGGGGAGGCGGGAAGCCACCTCCCTCGGGCCTCTCTGGTCTCGTACGGGGCGGGGGTTACCCCGCGAGGGCGAGGTTGTGCAGCCGGGCGATGCCGAGCACGGCGGTGTGAACGCCGTCGCCTTTCAGACGGCAGTCGCGAAGAATCTTCCTGCCTTCATCCGCGCGAAGACGTGCTCGACGCGGGCCCGGACCTTGCGGTGGCGGGACCAGGGCGTCGTCCACGATCAGCACGGCGTCCTTGCGAACCTTCCGCGGAGCTGGGCGTGGAATGGGCCTGACGCCGTCACCGTCCGGCTGCTGAGCCAGATGCTCTGTCGATGAGGCGTCAGAAAGTATGGAGCTGGCGCAGCGCCTTGAGGATGGTGTTCATGGTCGTGCGCTCAGCCGGTGGGCTCCCGGGCTGACGCAGGTGGCGATGGTCGCGCCGTCTGCCGAGGGCTTCGGAGGACGGTGGGGTGGTGAGCGGGTGAGGTCACGGCTCACTCGAAGGCGGACGCACTCTTCTTCCGGCTGGCTGTTGCCCATGGGCCGAGGGCGAACCTGTCACTGTCCCGTCGTACTTCCAGAGCCCCTGCGCCACCGAAGTGCGCGGGAACGAGCAACTCCCTTTCGTCAGCCGCCCGCCCGAGAATCCGACGGCGGCTGGCCACCGCTTGTTCCGGGGCCAGGCAGGCGCTGCTGTTGCAGCAGGGGTGCAGGATCTGCACCGGGCTGTGCAGCAGATCTCCGACGAAGACTGCCCGGTCGCTGCCGGATGCGAGTCGCAGCACGGATGAGCCGGGAGTGTGACCGGGTGCGGACTCCAGAGTGAGATGTTCGTCGATGCGGTGGAGGCCGTCCCACAGCACGGCCTGTCCGGCCTGGTGGATGGGCGTGATGCTGTCTTCGTAGATCAGGCGGTCGGCCTGTTGTGCGCCGTTCCCGTACGCGTTGTCCGGACCGTAGTGGAAGTCGTCGGCGGCCGGAATGAGGTACTGGGCATGGGGGAACGCCGGTATCCACTGCCCGTCCGCGTCGACGGTGTTCCAGCCGACGTGGTCGACGTGGAGGTGGGTGTTGACGACAACGTCGACATCCTGCGGGCGGACACCGGCTCTCGCCAGGAGGCCGAGGAAATCACTTTGGGCGTGGTGGAACTTTCCCATGCCCGGTCGCTCGCGCCCGTTCCCCGCTCCGGTGTCGACCAGGACGGTCCGGCCCGCGCTGCGCAGCACCCAGCTCTGCAAAGCAAGCACCGTCAAGTCGCCGTTCGGCTCCCAGTGGTCCGGTGCCAGCCAGTCCTCGTTGTCCTTCCACACCCCGGCGGCAGCTCCCGGGAACATGCCGGAGGTGGGCAGGAACGGCTCGTGCCACTCGACGACCCGGATGACCTCGACGTCTCCCAGCACCATGCTCTGCACACTCTCGTTCTCGTTCATCACGTGATCGAGGTTAAGGAAGGTCGAACGATCGTCTCGATATGTCTCCAGCTCAAAAAAATACGAATGCATCTCATCCTTCATACGGGACATATCTTGGATGGATGGATGTGGTGAGCGATGCGATCTCTGCCGTGCACCTCGGGCACCCCTGGTTCCATCGGCTGCGGACAAGCAGGAGCTGGTGCGCGCGACTGGACCCGTATGACGGCGCGGGCTTCTACGTCGTCCTCAAGGGCCACTGCTGGCTACTGACCGACGGTGGCGCCCCCGTACCTCTCGGCGTGGGTGACGCGGTGCTGCTGCCCCACGGCACAGGCCATGTGATCGCCGATTTCCCGGTCGATGCGGCGGTCGCGAAGAAGAAAGCGGTGCCGTTCGAGCAATGGCTTGTGGAGACAGAGCCGCGAACCCAGTCCGATCGCTACGAGACGGAGATGCTCTGCGGCAAATACTGGCTCGACTGCAGCCGCATGCACCCACTCATGACAGAGCTGCCTGAGGTCGTCCACCTTCCCAGCCGAGTAGGCAGCCACCTCGAGCTCCGTGCCGCCATCGATCTGCTCGCCGGTGAGCTGGACGAGATCCGACCCGGCTCCTGCGTGGCGCTCCCGAGCCTGCTCGACCTCCTCCTCGTCTACATGATCCGCGCCTGGATGACCGAGGCCCCCAGCGGAGCCTGGCCCCGCGTACTGGGCGATCCGGTGGCAGCGGCCGCTCTGCGGGCGCTGCATTCGGACCCGGCCGCGCCGTGGAGCAATGACCGTCTGGCGGCGGAGGTGGGCGTCTCCCGTCCCACCCTGGCGCGCCGGTTCACCACCCTGGTCGGCCGCCCTCCGATGGCGTACCTCACCTGGTGGCGCGTGATCCGCGCCGCCACCCTGCTCCGCGACACCCCAGACACCCTGGCCACCATCGCCGGCCGAGTCGGCTACGGCAGCCCGTACGCGCTCTCACACGCCTTCCGACGGGAGTTCGGCACCACACCAGGGCGGTACCGAGCGCAGGCCGCGAGACGATCCGCTGACGTCGAAACGAGGTTCCCCCGAGATGCGGGGAGTGGTGACAACAGGTCGGACAGGACTCACGGGGAGGAGCCCTGCTGACGCCTGCCCCGAGGAAGTACCCACTGGAGTCGCGTGAGCGTGCGGTGCGGATGTATCGCGCCGCGGAGCCGAAGCCCGTGATCCGCCGCATGGCTGAAGAACTTGGTGTGCAGGATCCCCTGGACAACGGCCCAGGAAGGCTCGCCAGTAACTCCCGCATCGGCGATACGGCGGGCTGTGCGCGCCATCTGTCGCGGACCGCAGCGCGAACGGTGCATGGATCGAACACTGCCTCTTCACCGGTAGGTCCGCGAGACGAGGAACGCCACACCGGTCAGCGCGGGCATGACCAAGTTCTCCAGCGCCGGCTGAAAGCCGAACCGCACCTTCCGGGACGGCACCCGGCTGTGCATCCAGTCCAGCCAGGCCTCCGGCACCCCCGGCACCCCCGGCACCAAGATCCACCGCTGAGCCACCCGGCCCGGCAGCAGCGGCCCGGATGAGCACGCTCCGGCCAGAGGATCCGGCACCGGCCGCTCCGGCCCCGGCGGACCCCGACAGGACTGCCGCGGATCTCGCCGCCGGGACGCCCGCGAGTTGAGGATCCTCTCCGGACCGGCAACGGCTCCGCCCCCGGGTAGGGAACCTCACCCGCACCACCGGCTCCCGCCCGCTCGGTGGCCGCTTGCCCATGACCGGCGGCGCGTCGCCCCCTTCCAGATGAGGGCGGCGCGCCGTGGTGCGGTCGGTCAGAGGGTGTGCCGGCGGCCGGGTCCCGGCCGCCGGCGTCCCCCTCGTCGGGTGGGGGTGTCAGCGGCGGCCGCCGCGGTGGCGGCCCCAGGAGTAGTCGTCGACGAAGCGGCCGCGGTCGTTGCGCAGGGCGGCGGTGCCGGAGCGGTTGTCCCACACGTAGCGGCGCCGGCCCTGGAACAGGTCGGTGCGGGTGTCGCGGCCGACGCCGGTGTGGATGCGGACCGTGGCGCGGCCGTTCAGGCGGTAGTGGTCGAAGGTGTAGCGGTGGTCGTCCTCGTCCCGCAGCGTCCAGCCGTCCAGGTCGACCGCGCGGCGGGAGTGGTCGGTGATCTCCACCCACTCGCGGTTCGGGAAGCGGTGGGAGCAGTCGTCGCGGCCCGGGGAGCCGTACTGCACCTCGGTGATCTCCACGGCCGGGCGCTGCGGGCGGTGATGGACTTCGGCACAGATTCTCCCTGCAGGATGCGGTGCGGGTGCCGAAATCCCCATCCATAGCCGTTGAACTGCGTGCTCCCGTGAGTGACCAACGTTCGCCGGATGGGCGTGTCAGGCTGCTGGACCGTGCTGCTGCGACTGTCCTACCTCGCCGTGTCGAGCGTGTTCGCCTTCATGCGGCTGCTTCCGACGAGCGACGTGGACAAGGGCCTCGAGATATTGACGCCGCACCACCGGTCGGCCGTCCTGCAGCGGCAGATCGACAGGCCGCGCGTCACCGCGGCGGACCGTGCCTTCCTTGCCGCGCTCCTGCACCGGCTCCCCAGGCCCAGGCTGCGGCAGCTGCACCTGATCGTCTCGCCGGACACGATCCTGAGGTGGCACCGCGATCTCAGAGGGCGGTTCGTAAGGCAATGTCCGGCTCGTCGCTAGGCTCGGGTGGGAGGTGCTGTTCGGTCCTCCGTGCCGGAGGAGAGCAGGAGGCGGCCCACCAGGGCTTCATCAGCAACCTCAGTGTCGTCGCCGGTTCCCCGGCTGAGCTGCACCCTTGACCTCAACCTTGGTTGAGGCTCAACACTCGGCGCATGGAGATCACAAAGAGCAGCACCATTCTCTTCCGCAACACCATGCGCATCACGGACGGTCACCTCGACGGCTTCCGGCGCGCCATCGCGCAGGCGGTGGCATTCGCTCAAGAGCACGGCCCTCAGCTCATGGTCGAGGTCTTCATCGACGAGGAGCGGATGCTGGCGCACAGCTTCCAGCTCTACCGCGACTCCGATGCCGTCCGCGCCCACTGGCGGCTCTCGGATCCGTACATCCGCGAGGTGATGGAGCACTGCACCGTGCAGCACTTCGAGATATTCGGTGCACCGGACCATGACATCGTGGCGGCCCTCAAGACCCCCGGTGGCGAATCCTTCCCCTTCGTCGTCTCGCCGCGCCTCGCCGGCTTCAACCGTCTTGAGACACCCGGCTTGGGTGAACTGCACCCTTAGAGGTCGTTCTCTTTCCGGACCTCATGTGCGGTTTCTGCTGGTCAGGCATGGGATCGCGGTTGTCGCGGGAGCCTGGGCCCGTGGCTGGCGGAGATGTCGTGGGGGTGGCGGATGCCGTCGATGCGGGCGGTTCTGGAGACGCGGCGGAAGGCCGCGGCGGTGCGGGTGGAGGAACTCGAAGCCGAGCTGGAGCGGGTGCGGGCGGCTCTGGCGGAGGCGGAAGAGACGCTCCGGCGCCGGGTGATCGACCTGGAGCAGTATCTGGAGGCGCCGGCCGAGGCGGATGCACCCGCCGTGGCCGTCGTGTCGCAACGGAAGCCGGTGGGACCGCGCCCTGGCGGTGCCCCACCGCCAAGGCGCGGCCGGCATCGAGGTGCTGTCGGTGGACTACCAGGCGTTGAGGGCCGCCGCCGGGGAGGCGGGAGGAGACGGGCTCGGTGCCCGGCGGGCGGCGGTGGTGCTGGGCTGGGACAGCGCGTCCGCCTCCCGCGTCGAAGGGGCACGGGCCCGGCTGAAGCGGCTGGTGGAACACGGCCGGGCTGGTCGAGGACAAGCCCGGCCGCTTCACGCTGCCCACGCCGGGGCAGGACGCTGCTGGGGGCGGGCGGCCAGGCGGCGGCTCATGAGCATGGTCATCGACCACCGGACGACGGCCTCGCTGGTGTCGGTGCGGCGTTCGTCGTCGCGGACCAGACGCCGGCTGCGCAGGAGCCAGGCGAAGGACCGTTCGACCACCCGGCGGCGGGGCAGCACCTGAAAACCCTGGACGTCGTCGCTGCGGCGGACGATGTCCAGCACGACCCCGAGGTGCCGGTCGGTCCAGTCGGTGAGGTGGCCGGTGTCACCGCCGTCGGCCCAGATCCGTGCCGGCCGCCGGAAGTGGCTCTTCGCTGCGGGCAGCAGCAGGCGGGCGGCGTCCCGGTCGGTGGTGGAGGCCGGCGTGACCAGCACCGCGAGCAGCAGGCCGAGGGTGTCGGTGAGCAGGTGCCGCTTGCGCCCGTTGATCTTCTTCCCGGCGTCGAAACCCCGCATAGCGTGGGCGACGGTAGGGTCCGCCTTCACCGACTGCGAGTCCACCACGCCCGCGCTCGGTTCCTCCCTGCGGCCCTCCGAGCGGCGGACGGCCTCGCCCAGCCGGTCGTGCAGCTCGGCCACCAGCCCCGCATCCCGCCAGCGGGCGAAGAAGGCACATACCCGCGGCCAGGGCGGGAAGTCGCACGGCATCGCCCGCCACTTGATGCCGTGGTCGACGAGGTGGCGCACCGCGTCGATCATCTGCCGGTGGCAGCAGCCCTCCGGCCGGCCGCCCCGGCCCGCCAGCCATCCCGGCACCGGCAGCAGGTCCCGCACCAGGGCCCACTCCGCATCGCTCAGGTCCGAGCCGTACCGCCGCACCCGGCCGGGCCGGTCACCCGCGTTCCCGAACCGATGGGCGAGGCAGTCACACCCAGGAGTGGACGGACCGGACCCGGCGACCACGACCACGCAACACTTCGGCATCAGGGCCTCTTGTCACTCGCTGGACTCGACAACCGCGAGCTACCAAGAGGCCCTTCCTTCATGCCCCACCAGCCGCCAAGTCACCCGATGCAGGGCCCCGTTCGAAGCTGACCGAGCACGCGAGCGGATGGAGAACAGCCAGTGAGCACCGGCCCGGAACCCGGCCCCCCACGCCCCGACGCGCCGCCAGAGACCCACGCACCCAATAATGTGACAGCGCCCCTCAGAGGTACCTACGGCCGGTCCACTTGGCGGGAGCCGGCACCGTACCGGACCCCGGGCCAGGCATCTCAGTCGGGGAGAGGGCAACGCACCACCACCACGTCCGCTTCGTGTTCGACCCGCACCGGCCAGACCGTGCCGGGGGCACCGGCCACCCAGGCCGAGCGCAGGTCGGCTGCCACCTCGATCTGTCCGGGATGGGCCCTGGCCAGGCCGGACACGTGCTCCTTGACGGCGATGCGCGTGCTGCGTTCGGGTAGCGGAAGACCGGCCGGAAGCCGGTAGATCCGTGAGGTGGTGCCCGGCAGGGTGTCGAACCGGCGGACCGTGTCGACGGAGAGTGTGGTGATCCCGTCCCGGGTGCTGGACAGACTGGCGGTGGGGACATACCGGAGGCCCGTCGCGAAGGCCCTGCGGTCCCGCAGCGGCACCCGTTCGATCCCCGGCAGGCGCACCAGGATCTCCACCAGCCTCAGGCGCGCCACGACCCGGGTGCCGATCTGGGCCTGGACGTCGATCACCGGCAGCAGGTGGTGCCCCTGGTCGAAGCCGGCGAACCGGGCCTCGACCCGCAGCTCACCGCTGGTCGGCAGCGGCTCGTACAGGTCCAGCCAGGGCAACCGGTGGGGGTAGCCGACCAGGTCCTGGGACAGGCCAGGAATCCACCGCCAGAGCGACTGGGACGGGATGGCGTGCAGGAAACCGTCGAGCAGCCCCTGCCCCAGCTGGCCGAACGGCGTGGTGCCCCGTCCGGCGTCGAGCACCGCGCTGGAGCCGGTGGAGCCCACGGCCAGTGAGGTCAGGTACTGCAGCGCCGGGCCGTGGAACAGCTCCGCGGCCTCGTACGGGTCCGGCTGCGGCCGGCCGTCGGGGAGCGGAGGAAGCGGGGCCGGGGGAGGCCCCGGCACGGTTCCGGTCAGTACGGTGGCCTCGCCGACCACCTCGTACCGGGACAGTTCACCGGCCTCCCGCCAGACGGAGAGACGAACCGCGGTCCCTCCCCCGGCCGCCGGTTCGGCGTCGGTACGGATCCGCGCGGGGCCGGGCAGGGGAAGCCAGCGGTGCAGCTGAACCTCGCGCAGGCCGACGACCGGTTGACCGGTCAGCCTGGCCGTGGCGGTGGCGAGTTGATCCACCGTGGTCATCAGGGGCACCGCGGGAACCACGAAGTTGGGCCGGTGGTCGTCCAGCCAGGTGTCCACTGCCGGGTCCAGCTCCAGCTCCCGCACGGCCGGATGGCCGTCGACCACCCGGACCCCGATGCGGGGCAGGTGGTAGATGCGACGTCCGTCGATCCACAGCCAGGCCTCGGCACGTACGTATCGGCCGCGCGCGTCGGTCCCGTACTCGGTGATCTCGGCCTCGAACGTGACCACGCCGTCGCTCGGCACCACCTGGCCCCGGTAGAGCCAGCGCACCTCGTGACCGACGGCCACGGACTCGAAGCGTGGGGCGGTCAGCCCGGTGCCGGCGTCGCGTTCGAGGAGGTACCACTGGAGCAGCTGGACCACACCTTCGAGGCCGAGGGATCCGGGTTGCACCGGGTCGGTGAAGAAGTGGGCGCGGAAGTACCAGTCCCCGGCGTCGACCTTGCGCTCGGCGCGCAACCGGCCAAGTCCCGCCCGTCCGGCATCGGGCCAGTACCCGGTGACCCGGTCCAGCATCAGCAGCATCGGTCCGGGCAGCCGCAGGGAGCCGGAGCCGTAGCGTTCTTGACGACGCCGCAGCTCCACCACCCGGTCGCAGGGTTCGGCCAGCCGGGCGCGTTCGGTGGCGGTGGGGAGCAGTCCGGGCTGCCGGGCGAACGAGGCCACCGGGAAGTACCCGAACTGCGTGGACAGTTCCATGACCGGCAGCAGGGCGCCGGTCTCGTCGACCGCCTCGCAGGAGACCTCGAACGGGACGAGGGTGACGCCGTCGAACTGCGAGAGGTCCCCCAGCTCGACCCTGGTGCGCAGGGTGCGGGTCCCGGCCGGGATGTCCCGCAGGACGGTGCCGTTCCCCTGCAGGTTGCGGAAGAGCAGCTCGGGGGCGTCCGGTGGGTGCGGCACGAGCAGGCTCGCGGCCATCCCGCACGGTTGCAGGACCACCTCGTTGAGCACCGCGAACGGCATCACCCGGGTGCCGTTCTCCTCGAAGTACCAGGCCTGTTCCGGTACGTCGTACTCGGCGACCAGCCAGGAACCCGGGCGCGGCCGGTCCGGTTCGAGGCCGGCGTCGACGATGCGGGTGACGAACAGGTAGGGCGGGCCCGGCAGTCGAGCGCAGCGCTTGCCGCCGTCGAACTGGGTTCCACGGGTGCCGAACGCGCTGGGCCGGCCCCAGGCTGCGGCCAGCATCAGCGGGAAGTCCGCGCTCCGTCCGGCGAGAGTGGCCGCCGCCGGGTCGGAGTACAGACCGCGCAGGCCACCGAGCACCGGCAGCGGCACCGGTGCCCCACTGGTCTGAACGGCGGGCGGCCCCAGCCACCGCCAGTACTCCAGGGGCCAGTCCGGGACCAGTGCCAGCCCCACCCCGGAGGCGTGGAAAGCGGGCAGGCCGTCCACCGTGCAGAGCAGGTCGGCACGGAGCGTGGGCCGGGGGTGGGAGGACAGTCCGCTGACGAACACCTCGTAGCGGACCCGACGGCTCTGGGGGGTGACCTGTCCCCGGCAGCGCATCCGGTAGGACTCGTCGGGCACCGGCTCGAACCGCCAGCCGTCCCGGTCAAGTGTGAAGCCCAGCGCGGCCAGATAGAACGCCATCGCCTGCACGCAGCCCTCGAACATGAGCGTGCCGGGCATGCACGGATCGTTGTGGAAGTGGCCGTCGAAGAACCAGTCGTCAGGCCGGACCTCGCTCTCCGCACGCAGGTAGCCACGACCCCAGGGGCCCCCGGCGGGGTCGAGTTCGCTCACCTCGTCCAGCAGCCACAGCCGGCCCTCCCCGGGAGTCGGGGTACGCACATGGGCGCGCGACACATCCCAGCCGGGGCCGAAACAGTCCGCCGGTCGGCCCTCGGCGAAGGCGCGTACGGCGTCGGGACCGAAAGCGGTGGCGGCCGGAGGAACAGCGGGCGGGTCGACCGCCCCTGCCGGTGATGGTTCCGGGCTCCAGCGCACTCCTTGCGAACCGGCGAGTTCCGCGTCGGTGAAGTAACCGGCCTGGCCCTGGCGTACCGACAGCCGCAGCTCCTCACCGACATAGCAGTCGCTGCGGAAGAAGAACAGCCGCACGCCGTCGTGCTCGGCATGGCCCTCGACGTGGATCTCGTACCGCAGCGTCTCCCCGACGGCCGGCCGCGGTCCGTGGTACGTCACCTCGCAGCCCAGCAGCCGGTAGACCCGGTCGCCGTGGTCGAGCAGGTCCACCCCGAGCCAGCTGATCAGCAGCAGGTCGGCCTGACCGGCCTCGATGAACAGGCCCGCGGGCATCCGGCCGGCCGGATCCAGGTACCAGGCGTCCGGGGTGACGTAGGTCTCTGTGTGAACCGTGCCGGTGGACATCGAGCCGGGTTCCGCGTCGAGCCGGGTGACCCGGTCCACCAGGAGCATCGGGGGGCGCGGCAACCGGGTCTGCCGTCGCTTGTGGTCCTGCGCGCGGAAGGCGGGACCGAAGACGTCGGAGATCCGCCCGTGCGCCAGGTACTCCAGCCGGGCACGGTCCAGGGGCAGCGACAGTCCCCGCGTGGGCCGCTCCGGTACTGCCGGTCGCCACGGCAGGGGCGGAGAGCCCGGTGACGGGATCGCCACCGGCGCGGGCTCGATGGCCTGCGGCAGGTGCGCGGGATCCGGGGCGGGGGACAGGGCGCGGTCACCGCCGGCCGTCACGGCGGTGACCGCGCCGATCACCAGCTGCCGGGTGCGGAGAAACGCCGCGTGAGCCTGGCCCTGCCGTTCCAGGAACTCCCGCTGGGCGACGGCGAGACGGGCGTGGTGGGCGGCGGCAAGTGCCGGCACCGCATCGTCGGCAGCGGCCACGGCCGGCGCCCGGCGGTTCGCAGGGGCAAGGGGCGGCACCGGGTGGTCCGCAGCGGTCACCGGGCCGATCGACGCGGCTCGTGCGACGGGTACAGCCCTGGCACGCGGCGAGGCCGAGCCCTGGGCATCGGCGGGGACCGCCGTACCGGGACCGGCCGGCGCGCCGACCGGTTTCGTCGGTACCGTCGCCGGAGGAGATACCGGCGCAGGTTCCATCCACTGCTCCGGATGATCTGTTCCGGGCAGCCGGATCGCGGGCGGGTGCGCCGGCAGGGTGATCGTCCTCCCCGGATCAGCCGGCAGCCTGGCGGCCGCTGTGAGCCGGTCGAACAGCGGCGCGGGATCAGGGCAGACCCCGGCGGCGACAAGTTCGGCGACCGCGTCGCACAGCTGCCGCAGTCCCCGTCCCGGCGCATCGAGCGCCACCGCCAGGTGGTCCCGGTCCGCCAGGATCCGGCGGATCGACCGGGTACGCCCGCTCTGCGGGCCGTGCTCGATCAGCACGCGCACCCCGTCCGTCCAGGCCCGCTCGACCACCTTCGGGTAGTCGAGCGTGCTGGTCATCTGGGTGAGCAGCGCGTCCGCGACGTGGTCCGGATCGACCGGGTACGGCTCGCCGGTGGCCGCGCTGTAATAGCGGATGCCCGGCGTGGGACTGGTCGGCCGGCGGTGCAACGAGCGAAATGCGGCCGCGACCTGGTTCGCCTCGGGGGCGTGCGCCACCATCTGGTACCCGTCGGCCATCGGGAGCCCGGGGCCGATCCGGTCCAGCACGCGCCGGCAGGCCGCGTCCAGTCCGCCGATCACGCACGTGTCGGGCGAGTCGACGGCGAGCAGGTGTGCCAGTGGTTCGCCTGCCAGGGCGGCGCGCGCGTCGGCTGGGGTCGCGTGCACCAGGTACTCGGCCCAACGCCCCCGTTCCTGGCCGTGTCCGCGCCAGAACCGGTGCGCCGCGCGGAACTCCCCGGACAGGTCGAACCGGAAAACGTCGCTGTCGGAGACCGCCCGGTACAGGCCGGCCGCGTCGGGCCACGCCCCGAGCACGATCAGTGCGGTGGACTCCCCGGAGGAGAAGCCGATCGCCGCGTCCGGCCGCAGCCCCAGCAGGCTCTGGGTGATCTCGCCGTGCAGGGCGGCGAGTTCGGTGGTGTCCCGGATCCGCGTCACGACCGGGACCGGGTCGGTGCCGGTGGGGTGCCGGGGCTCCGGCACCGGGACGGGCCGGGCGGCTTCCTCGGTGCGGGGGGCGCGCAGGGCGAGTCGTAGTTCCGCCCCGCACCCGGGATAGCTCGCCTGGCCGCTGGGGAAGACGAAAGCCACCTCCCCGCTCGTGGGGGCGTCCTGGTAGGCGATCTGGTCCGGGCGGGGCCCGCCGGACGTCAACCAGTGGCGTGCGACCGCCAGCCGTTCGCGCAGCGTCTCGGAGACCTGGTCGACCACCACCACGAGGCGGGCGGGACCGGTGTCGGACTCCCGTCCGTCGGCCAGTGCGGCCAGCACCTCGGCCCGATCGGCGCCGGAGAACACGTGGGAGCGGGGCGCGATCGGGGACCAGGGCAGCGGCGGGCCGGCCGGACGCAGGCGGACCGACATCGGGGAGGCGCCCAGGGGCGTCACCCGGGCGCAGGCGGTCAGGGGCGCGTCGGCGGGCAGCGCGGCCGCACCCGACCGTGGCACCGCCTGGTGGTGGACCGCGATCGCGGCCACCGCCACGGCGAGCGCGCCGTGCGCGGCATGGGCCGTCCCGAACAGTTCGCTGTGGTCGTACCGGGCGGTGACGCGGGGCGTGGGCGGCCGGCCGGCCGGCTCGCCGTCCCCTCCGATCACGTCCCGGTCGTCCCCGTCCTCCTGCTTCCCCGCCCGGCCCCTGTCGATCTTGTCGCCCTCACGATCGGGCGGGACCTCGTGGTCCCGGATCCGGTGGGTCCCGCCCGTGCCTCCGGCGTCCGCGTCGCCGACCAGCAGGCCGACGGGGGCCGTCCGGTCCGTCGCGTGGTCGAGCAACGCGATGACCTGGTCGCCGTCCTGCTCGGCGTCCGTCAGGCGTTTCAACACCAGGACGACGGCCACGTCACCACCGGGCCGGTGATCTCCCAGCGCGCCCAGCGCCGCCAGGTGCACGGGCTCATGGGACAGGTCGACCGCGCCGGCGAGCACCGCGTCCGCCTCCCCCGCCCGCAGCGCCCGCGCCCCCAGATCCAGGGCGACCAGGCCGGACGCCTGCTCCGCGCAGACCACATGGCTGGGGCCGCGCAGGTCCAGTTGGGTGTTGATCCGGTGGGCCACCAGGTTGGGCATGGTGCCCGGCACGGTTTCCGGGACCAGCGGAGCGCGGAAGGCGTCCGGCCAGTCCGGCACCGGAGCGGGCAGGCCGGAGGCGGTGTCCCAGTCCGGCGCACGCCAGCGGGCACCGGGACGCGCCGCCTCGGGGTCCGTGCCCATGCCGATCAGGACCATCGTCCGGTCGGGCGGCAGCCGGGTCGCGGAGGCGGCTTCCCGGGCCGCCTCCAAGGCAAGGACCTGCTGCGGCAACGCCTCGGCCAGATCGGCCGGAGGGAACCGCAGCCCGGCCAGCGCGACCTCGATGGAGCGCCGGGGGCCGAGGCTGGGCGCACCGTCCAGGACCGCGTGACACAGGTCCCGGTAGCCGGCCCCCGACCCGGCCCGTGCACCGATCGCCACGATCGCCACCCGCTGGTCCACCCGTGGCCGGCTGGAAACAGGGCGGGGGGAGAGGGCAGCGGTGGATGCGTCCCGACCGGGCTCCCAGGCATCGACGACCACATGCGCGTTGGCGCCGCCGAATCCGAACGCGCTGACCGCTGCCCTGCGCCGCCCGCGCCACTCCTCGGCCTCCCGCAGCAGTCGCAGCGGCGTTCCGGCGAGCACGTCCAACGGCGCGTCCGCGTGCAGGGACGGCGGCCGCACCCGGGCACGCAACGCACCGAGAACCTTCAGCAGACCGGCACCGCCGGCCGCCGCGAGCGGGTGCCCCAGGTTGGACTTGACCGAACCGATCGGCAGGTCCACCGCATCAGCGAACACCTCACGCATCACCAGTGCCTCGGTCACATCCCCGCTCGGGGTGCCCGGCGCGTGGCACTCGACCAGCGAAACAGTCTCCGGTGCGATCCCGGCCGAGGCGTAGGCGGCGCGCACGGCGCGCTCCTGACCGGCCCGGTCCGGGGCCAGCAGGCCACCGCCCACGCCGTCGTTGCTCAGCCCGATGCCCCGGATCACGCCCAGGACCGGCATGCCCTGGGCGAGTGCGTCGTCGAGCCGGGCCAGTGCGAACAGCACCGCGCCCTCGGCGGGCACCAGTCCGTCCGCCTCCCGGTGGAAGGGACGGCTACGGCCCGACCGGCTCAACGCGGTCAGCGCGCAGAACCCCTGATGGATGTAGAGGTTGTCGGCGGCGGCCACCGCCCCGGCCAGCACGAGGTCGGCGTCCCCGTCCCGCAGCCGGTCGCAGCCGGCTTTCACCGCGTACAGGGAGGAGGCGCAGGCGGCGTCCAGGGCATGACCGTCGGCGCCGAGGCCGAGCGCGCGAACGGCCAGATGGGCGGGGAGACCGGCCCCGAACCGGTTCAGGGGATCGGGGCGGAAGTCGTCGCTCGGCCCCGGCCGCCCCGGACCGGACAGCCACACGTGCTCGGCGTAACGGGCCATGGCCGTGGTCGGGTACGCCAGGTTGCCCAGGACCAGCCCCGCGCGGCCGAGATCGGGCCGGCCCGCCTCGTCCAACGCCTGCCGGCCAGCGTGCAGGACCCAGCGGAACACCCGGTCCAGTGGGGCGATCTCGGCCGGGGGCAGCTCGAACCCGGTCGGGTCGAACGCCTCGTCGAAACCGTGGACGTAGCCTCCGATGTCGGTCCAGATCCGATCGGTGTCACCAGGTGCACCCGACACCCGTGCCAGCGGCACCCGCCAGCGTCCGTCGGGCACCGGTGACAGGGCGGAACGGCCTGCGGCGATCTGGGCCCAGAAGGTGTCCGGGTCGAGCGCACCGGGCAGTACACAGCCGCGCCCGACGATCGCGACCGGTTCGAAGAACGGCGCCTGCCGAGGAGTCGCTTCCGGAGAACGCATCCGCGTCAGCCCTCGGTCAGGTCGGGTCGGCGGATCAGCTCCACCCTGAGCAGCTCGGCCAGCACGGTGCCGTCCTCGGACAGTACGGCCGCGTCGCACTCGGCGGACATCCCGTCGGTCCGTCGTGCCGAGACGACGACGCGCGCGGCTCCCCAGTCGGTCCCCGCCCGGTGGATCCGGCACTCCCGGATCGACATCGGCAGCGCCGCCCCGACACCGGCCCGCGACGTCCAGCCGACGGCGAGTTGGAGGGCGCCGTCGAGCGCGGCGACGTCCACCGTCCAGGGCACGGCCAGCCAGGGTTCGACGTCCCGGGGGCGGAGCGCGGCCACACCCCCGTCGGCGCCGAGCCGGACCTGGTCCAGGACCTGGAACACCGGGCCGTGGAAGAGCGCCGGTCCGTCGTACGGTTCGGGGACCTCTTCGAGGCCTTCCGGCGTCCGCCAGCGGTGCGGGTCCGGCGGCGGGCCGTCGGCGACCACCGTGTCGGCGTACTTGGCCCCCGCGGCGCCCAGTTCGACGGTGAGACCGCCGCGCCGTGCGGACTCGTCCGTCCTCGTCCGGCCGCGCAGCACGAGCCTCTCGCCCGGTTCCTGCAGTTCGATCCTGCGGAGCACTCGCAGGTCGTGGAGGACCAACGGGCCGGTGTCCGGCCGCCAGGACCGGGCCAGCCCGGTGAACCAGTGCACCAGGACGGCGACCGGAACCACCGGTGCCCCGTCGATCCGGTGGTCGTCCAGCAGCGCGTACTGCGGCCGGGCGAGGGTCAGTTCGGCGACCGGTCCCTGCCCGGCAAGGACGTCGGGAGCCACGTCCCCGGCGGCGCGCAGCACCCGGGTGGGCCCGCCGGGGTCGGCGAGTTCGGCGACGAACGCGCGCGCTCCGGCAGCCGGTTCGATCAGCTCGACCCCGGCGGCGCGGAACCGTTCCGCGATCGTCCGGGTGACCATGCCGCCGTCCCAAGGACCCCAGGCCAAAGAGCGTGTCAGGCAACCGGGATGGGCGGCGGCGTACGCGGAGAGCAGGTGGTCAACGGCGGTGTTGGCCATCGCGTAGTCGGCCTGCCCCGGGCTGCCGAACACTCCGGAGGCCGAGGTGAACGCCACGAG
This sequence comes from Streptomyces sp. NPDC034670, assembly GCF_055574875.1. Lineage (NCBI taxonomy): Bacteria > Bacillati > Actinomycetota > Actinomycetes > Kitasatosporales > Streptomycetaceae > Streptomyces > Streptomyces sp. NPDC034670. The sequence goes on along the minus strand of NZ_JBVITR010000027.1, from coordinate 38,168 downwards.
CAGGGAGAGCGGGTCGTCGGCGGTGGCGGCCAGCAGGGCGCGCAGCCCGTCCACCTTGGTGGAGTACACCAGGGCGAACTGCTCGTCGGTCTTGGCACCGATCAACCGGTCGGCGATCACCCCGGCGCCGTGCACCACCCCGGTGATCGGGCCCCAGTCCCGGCGTACCTCGGCCAGGGCGTCGCGCAGGCCCACCTCGTCCCGGGTGTCCACGGACAGGTAGCGCGTCGGCGAGCCCGCGTTCTCCAGGGCCCGCAGGGTCTGCCGGACCTCACGTACGGCCAGTATGCGCCGCGCCTCGGCGGCGAGTTCGGCTGGTGGGGCCTGGCGGGGGCCGGTGGCGAGCAGCCGGATCAGGCTCGCCTCGTCGGTGGCCCCGGCCAGCCCCGCGGGCTCCTCGGCCAGTGCGGTACGGCCGAGGAGCACCAGTCTGGGCCGGTGGGCGGCCGCGAGTTCGCGGATCGCCGACGCAGTGACGCCGCGTGCGCCGCCGGTGACCACGATCACCGAGTCGGCATCGGCCCGGGGTTCGACGGGGCCGGGTGCGACGGGGCACGCCAGCGGAACCGTCCGGCTTCCGTCGGCGGGGAGACCGACCGTGATCGACGGCCCGCCCGCGGTGAGCTCGGCGGCGATCGCGGCCGCGACCTGCTTGTCACTGCGCCCGGTGCGTGCGCAGTCGATGGCCTTCACCGTGGCCAGGGGCCACTCCCGGGCGGCGGTCCTGGCCAGTGCGTCCAGACCACCATGGACCGGCCGGCCGCCGTTTCCGCTCAGCCCGAAGTCGCCCCCGGTGTCCTGCACGGTGACCAGGAGGCCGCCGGCCGAGCTGAGCCGGTCGGCCAGCCCCCGGACCGCCGCGAAGGCGGCCGGCGGGTCGTCGCCCTTGTCCAGCAGGATCACCGACCGTGCCTCGGCCGGAAGACCGGTGACGAGCCGGGCCGGCACACCGTGGGCCGCGAGTTCCTCGACCAGCAGATGACCCACCCGGGTGGAGTCGTCGAGCACGAGGAGCTCCCGGTCGCGCAGACCGGCCAGGGCCAGCCCGGCCGGCGCCATCGGCAGGGCGCGTACCGCCAGGCGGACCGGCTCCGGACGGTTGGTGGCGGTGGGGACTTCGGCGGCGGGGGCATCGGTGGCTTCCGGACCGGCGGCGGGCTCGGAGTCCACGTCCTCGGGGGATCCGGGGGCGGAGGTCCCGGGAGGCTTCGGGGACACTGGGGACACCGGCGACGGACCGGCGGACGCCTGGTCGCCGGTGTCGTCGATCTGTCCCGCCAGCTGGGCGACCTTGACCGAGATCTCCCGCAGCGTGCGCAAGGACGCCAGCTCGGACAGGTCGGCTGCGGGCAGTTCACCCACGCGTTGGCGGACCCGGGAGAGCACTTCGACCTTCTTGATGGAGTCGATGCCCAGGTCGGCCTCGAGTTCCATGTCGAGGTTGATGATGTCCGCCGGGTAGCCGGTGCGCTCGGCGACCACCTCCAGCAGCAGCGCGCCGATCGACTCGGCGTCCAGCGGCAGCCCGTCCGGCCGCAACGCGTCCGGTTGCGGCCCGAGCAGCACCAGCCCGGGCGCCGGGGCCTCTACGGGCGACGGCACGACGGTGGCCTGCGGGGGTGGCGCCGGCACAGCCGATGTCGCCTCACCCCCATCGCCGCCCGAACCGGAACGGAAGGGCTGGCCAGAGCCGGGGACCGTACCTGACGGCACGGGGGCGTGGACCGGTTGACCGGAGGGCACGACCTGCGCGCCGGTGGCACCCACCGCGACCTCTACGACGGGCCATGGCTGCGGGTCGTCCACGCCGACGGCGGGGAGACGGACACCGGCGGCGCCGAGCAGGGCCTCCATCGAGGCATGCGCCGTCCGCAGGTAGAGCTGGTGGTTCTCAGCGGTCACCCGTTGGTACGTGGCATGCGCCTCCGCGCTCTGCCGCTGGGCCTCGGCCAGGAGCCGCAACCATTCCGTCGGCGGAGCGGGGCGGGCCGAGCCGGTGGACCGGACGCTCGGGGTGGCCACGGGAGCCGGTGTGCCCGGCCGGATGTCTCCGGGCCTGTCCGTGGCCACCTGGCCGGGGATCAGCGGTGCCTGTGTGCCGGGCCCGGCCGGCTCGGCGAGACCCGGGACCGGTTTCGGGGACGGGCCGGCAGAGGACACCGGCGCCGACCAGGCCACCGGCTGGACCGACAATTGCGCCGCCGGCATCGGGCCCGGGGCGGGCCGCGCGGTGCCGGGGCCCGGGACCGGTGGTGTCACCTCCGGCACCGCCGCGGGCGGCACCACCGGCCCCGGCCGCCCCGGCGCCCCGTCGGGCGACGCCACCGGTCCCGGAGCTGCGGGAGTGGCACGTCCGCCACGATGGTCATCGCGGTGGTTGCCGCCGTTGATCAGGACCGTCATCCGTGGTTTCTCCTCACGATCCGGCTCGGGCACGGGCTTGTGCCCCTCCCACAGCGCGGACAGGTCCATGGCGACCCCGCGCACCGCGGCCCGCCCCAGCCCGTCGTAGAACGCGGCCAACCCGTGGCTTCCACGCCGGTCGAGGCTGATCGCCGCGTGCTCACGGTCACCGAGTACCTCACCGGTCAGCCCGGTCAGGGTGGTGCCGGGCCCGACCTCGACGAAGGTGCGCACCCCGTCCCTGTACATCGCCTCCACCATGTCGCCGAACCGCGCCGGCGCGGCCAGTTGGGCGGCGATGCCGCGCCGCACCGCCGCCGGTTCGCGCCGGTACGGGGCCGCATCGGCTCCCGCGTACACCGTCCGTGCCGGCCGGTGGACCGTGAGGTCGGCAAGGAAACGGGTGAACGGCTCGGTGGCGTCAGCGACCAGGGGACTGTGGAACGCGGCGGCGGCGTTCAGCCGGCGGGTGACCACGCCGGTCGCGGCGCACCGGGCCTCCACGGCGGTCAATGCCTGGTCCGTGCCGGCCAGGACGACCTGCCGGGGCGCGTTGTGGTGGGCGACCCACACCCCGTCCACCTGCTCCGTCAGCTCCTCGATGCGCTCCAGCGGCGCGTTCACCGCGAGCATCCCCCCGGCGGTGGTGGCCGCGTCCCGCATCAGCTCCCCCCGCCGCCGGGCCAGCCGGACCAGGGTGGGGGCGTCGAAGGAGCCCGCCGCGTGCAGGGCGATCAGTTCACCGAAGCTGTGCCCTGCCACGCAGTCAGGCGTCAGCTTCAGATCCGACAGCACGGCCAGCAGGGCCAGGCTGTGCGCGGCCAGCGCCGGCTGAGCGACCTCGGTGGCGGTCAGTGCCGCCTCCAGCGAGGCACGGTCCTCCTCGCTGAACACGGGGGGCGGGAACACCTCCCGGTGCACCGGGAGGACTGCCGCGACCGCGTCCCAGGCATCCCGGGCCGCCCTGTGGTGAACGGCGAGTTCGGCGCCCATGCCCACGTACTGCGCGCCCTGGCCGGGGAAAAGGAAAGCGACCCGGCCGGGGGCGGGATCACCGGTGGCGAAGTGCGCCCGGGGCGCGGAGAACGGCACCCCGGCCTCCACCCGAACCGCCAGCGCTTCCAGCCGCCCCGCCAGATCGGTGGCGTCGTCGGCCACCACGGCCAGCCTCGCCCGGTGTTCGGTCCTGAACGCCGCCTGACACTCCCGCGCGATCGCCGCCAACGGCCGGTCGGGCCGGGGCCGGCGGATCAGTTCGGCCAGTGCGCCGGGGGAGGAGGCGCTGAACAGGACGAGTTCGCCGGGGGCCGCCGGGAGGTGCCAGGCTCGTCGGCCGCCCCTGGCGGGAACGTATTCCTCCAGCGTGACGTGGAAGTTGGTGCCTCCGAAACCGAAGCTCGACACGCCGGCGCGGCGCGACCGACCGGCGCCGCTGATCCAGGGCCGGGTGGCGGTGTTCAGGTAGAAAGGGGAATCGGTGAGCTCAAGTTCGGGGTTGGGCCGCCCCACCTTGATGGTCGGAGGCAACACCCGGTGATGCAGGGCGAGTACGGCCTTCAGCATTCCGACGGCGCCGGCGGAGGACTTGGTGTGCCCGAACTGGGACTTGGCCGAGCCCAAGGCGCACCACTGCCGGTCAGGGCGTCCTTCAGCCTGGAACACCTCCCTCAGCGCGGCGAACTCGGCGGCGTCACCGGCCTTGGTCCCGGTGCCGTGCGCCTCGACGAGTTCCACGCTCTCCGGGCCGTACCCGGCCACGTCGTACGCCCGGCGCAGCGCCCGTTCCTGGCCGGCGGCCAGCGGCGCGTAGATGGCCTTGCTCCGGCCGTCCGACGCTGCGCCGAGGCCCCGGATCACCGCGTAGATCCGGTCCCCGTCGCGTTCGGCGTCGACCAGCCGCTTCAGCGCGAACATGACCACGGCCTCGCCGAGCATGGTGCCGTCGGCGTCGGCCGCGAACGGCCGGCAGTCCTCCGTCGGAGAGAGCGCCGGAGTCTTCGAGAAGCACACGTACATGGTGATGTCGTTCAGCACGTCCACGCCGCCGCAGATCACCAGGTCGCAGCTGCCGAGGGCGAGCTCACCCAGTCCGGTGGAGAGCGCGGCCAGCGACGAGGCACACGCGGCGTCGGTCACGTGGTTGACGCCGTGCAGGTCGTACCGGTTGGCGATCCTGCCGGACACCACGTTGCCGAGCAGACCGGGGAAGGTCGCCTCGGTCCAGGCCGGGAAGTTGGCACTGATCCGGTCGCAGATCTCGTCGGCCGCGGCCGGGTCGAGACCGGAGGCGAGGAGTTCCCTTCTCCACACCGGCCGGGAGAGCCGCGCTGACACCTCGAACCCCATGGCCAGGCCGCTTGTGCCCAGCACCACCCCGACCCGTTCCCGCTGTTGTGAGGTCATCTTCCCGAGGCCGCAGTCGGCCAGCAGGTCACCCGCGGCCATCATGGCCAGCAGCTGGGCGGTGTCGGTGGACGCAAGGTCGCTCGGCGGGATTCCGTACGCCAACGGATCGAACTCGAAGTCAGGCAGGAACGCGCCCCTGCGCACGTAGGTCTTGTCCGGAGCGAACGGGTCAGGGTCGTAGTGGTCGGCCGGTGACCAACGCTCCACCGGTACGTCGGACATGAGATCCCGGCCGGCGAGGACGTTCCGCCAGAACCCTGCAACGTCTCGGGAGCCTGGGGTGAACGCGGCGAGACCGACCACCGCGACGGGAACCTGGGCACGTTCTGCTCTCATCTGCGCGGACACTCCTGCAGGGGTCAGGCGAGTTTGCGGGGACGGAACGTCAGGGCGGAGTCCGGTATGGAAAGCCCGAAGGTACGCAGCTGGTGCGCGCGAGTGATCACGGCGGCGCCCTCCAGCAAATTCAAGGCGATCTGCGTGACGGTGCGCCGGGACGGATCGGCAAGCAGGCTGCCCCGGGCCCAGTTGTTGAACGCGCCGAGCGAGGGACCGGCCCACAACTGGTAGTCGGTGCGGCGCTCCGGCCGGCCCTCGATCGCCCATCGGCTGGCGTTGCCCACGTACCACCGGAATACCAGGGCCATCCGGTGCTTGGGGTCGCGTTCGGCTCTGGCCAGCTGTCCGGGGTCGCGCCGTAGCCAGAACCGTTCGGTGTCCGCCCAGATCGCGTCCAGGTCCGCGCCGAACACTTCGTTCTCCAGTCTGTGCCGCGTGTCGGCGGGGATCTCCGCCAGGGACCGGTGACGCCGGTAGACGTCGTACAGTCGCTTGGCGCGCGCTGCGAACAGGGTGCCCCTCGTCAACACCTGGACCTGAATGCCTTGCTCGAACATGTCCGCGGCCGGGGCCATGGCCACGTCGGTGATGCCGGCTCCGGCCAGCAGCTCCCGCGCGTCCGCGGACACCCCGGACTCTGCTGCCAGTTGATTGACCGATCCGGTCATCACGTAGGCCGCGCCGAGTGCGAAGGCACCGGCCACCGCGCCGGGGGTGCCCAGACCGCCCGCGGCACCGACCCGGATCGGGCGGAGAAAGCCGTACCTGGCCACCAGGGTGTCCCGGAGCGCCAGCAGCTCGGGCAGGATCACGGACAGCGGACGGCTGTCGGTGTGACCGCCGCTGTCGGCCTCGACGGTCACGTCCTCGGCGACCGGGACCAGGCGGGCCAGCCGGCCCTGCTCAGCGGTGAGAGCCCCGTCCCGGACCAGCGCGTCCAACAGCGCCTCCGGCGCAGGCGACATGAACTTCTCGGCCACCTCACGACGGGACACCTTGGCGAACAGACAGGTGTCCCTGACCACCCGGCCGTCGGCGTCCCGCCGCAGTCCGGCCGCCGCGCAGCGGACGACGGCGGGCGTCAGGTCCATGAACGCGGAGGCCGAGATCCGGCGTACACGGTGACGCAGCAGGAGGTCGGCGACCTGCGACTCCAGTCGGGGCTCGCCGGGTGAGTGGATCAGGTTGACACCCCAGTTGGGCGCGTCGCCCAACGCCGCGGTCAGCTCCGTCACCGCCTGTTCCACCCGGTCGGGGGCGAGTCCGGCGGCGCCGAAGAAGCCCATGAGCCGGGCTCCGGCCAGCTCCATCACCATCTGGGTGGTGGCGATCCCGTTGGCCATCTCCCCGGCCACGTAGGGAAACCGTGTTCCGTGTGCCTCGGCGAAGCCTCGGTCGCCAAGCCACTCCGGGTACACCGGTGGGGCCAGTCCGACGAGCGGGTGGCCCCCGCCGGGCCCGAGCGTCCCGCCCACGGCCAACCCGTACCCGGATCCGCCGCCTACCACGTACAAAGGCTCACGGATCCGGGCTGCGTAGGCGGAGATCCCGGCCGGGTCGAACGCGGCCGGTTCCGAGCCGGGCCGCCAGCAGACCTGGGGCACGCTGGCGGCGCGTCCTGGCGCCTCGGACAAAGTGGTGTTCACCGGTCGGCTCCTCTCGGACGCGGCGTCGGTGTGGGCGTAGGTCCTCCGGCCGGCCCGTACCCGTTCCCAGTTGGGCCGACTGCCCTGTGGCGACCGTCCGCGGCGGCACGACCGACAGCGGGCGGGCTCGCCGAGTCCTCCTTCCGGGTGGCCGCACTGCCGGGCACGGAGGAACACGCCCGGGGACGCGACACGGGGACGGCCGGGGAACGGCCCCAGGAGCCGACCCGCCGTCTCGAAGCGGGCCACAGCAGTTCAGCGATGCGGTGCCAGGTCAACCGGGGCAGCCTCCGTTCGGGGTGGGAGCCCGGACAGCAGGTACTCCAGGCTGATGTGTTCCGGGACGCCCGCCGGTCCGAGTCTGGCCCTCACCCGGGAGTCGTCGTACCGACGGTGGTGCCGCAGATAGCAGAACACCCCCCTGACCAGTGAAAGGACCGACTCGTACGGCGAAGGGTCGGGGAGCTCCGGCACAACTGCGATACGGACCCCGGAGAGTTGCTCCAGCAGTCTGCCGAACACGACGACCGGTGTTTCCTGGCCGTGTACGACGTGGTAGGTCTCCACTCCGTCGGGGGGAGGCAGGTCGGCGAGCCGGGCCATCACGGCGGCGGCGGATTCCACCGGCATCAGGTTGAGTTGTCCGTCCGGCCGCCCCAGGATCCGGAAGCGGTTGGTCCGGGGGAGGAGCATGTCCGGTGTCCGGCCGGGGCCGAGCTGACTCCGTGCGATGCCGGACAGGTTCCGCGCGATGTTCAGCAACGGGTGTTCCGGGAGATCCGGGTGGGGCGGCAGACCGGTGGTCAGGACGCTTGGCCGGAAGATCACCACCGGCCGGCCGGTGGCCCTCGCCCACGCGTGCACCACCTGTTCCGCCTCGAACTTGGACCGTTCGTAGGTGCCTTCGAAGCCGTAGGCATCGGTCAGTTCGTCCTCGTACACCACCCCGGTCCGTCGCGCCCCGGCCACGAACGCCGTGGAGACGTGGAACATCACGGGGGCACGGCGTCCGGCCCCGGCCAGGTCGAGGACGTACCGGGTGCCTTCCACGTTCACCTCGCGCAGCGTGGTCAGGTCACCGTCGAGTGTGGTGTCCCCGGCGCAGTGCCAGATCGCGTCCAGCGAGTCCGCCAGTTCCTGGTAGTCACTCTTCGGCAGGGCGAGGCCAGGTTCGGTGATCCGGGCGGACACCACCTGGACGCGGTCGGCGAGGCCGGTGAGGCCGGGGGCGAACCGGCCGAGGCCTCGGGTGATCCGCTCCCGTACGCGGTCGGGCTCCCCGCGCGCGAGCACTGTGACCGACGGGTGACGACGCAACAGCTCGTGCAGAAGTCGAAGGCCAAGGAAACCCGTGGCACCGGTCAACGCCACCCGCACCGTACCCCCCGCTCTCGCCCTTGATGCTGGCCCACGTTCCCACGCGGGAAGCGGTGGGACGAGGCCACGGGAACGGCATCACTCGTTGTGCTGATATTCAGGCAGAACCGCTGGCACACCGCCGCTTTCGCCGGTAAGCACCTGTTCTGCACCGTGCGTGGGTACGGTCCGGCACGCCTGCTTGCCCCTGCGTTCCTGGGTATTGCGAGCCGCCTGGAACACACAGGAAGGAACTCAATGGGCCAGGACCGCCTTGCAGCGTCCTACGGCGATGCCAATCCACTGTTCCGGTTGTGCCGGCACCTGGGCTGGGGCGCGCTGGTCAACCTCGGTTACCACACCCTTCCGACCCTCCCCGGGATCGTCGGTGGGCTGGCTTGGTTTCAACGACGGCTCGAGACCAGGAGCCTGGCACTCCTGCAAGCCAGTCCGGGACACCGGGTGCTGGACGCCTGCTGCGGACGCGGCCACACCACCGTCCGGCTGGCTGCCGCGGGCTGTGACGCCGTGGGGGTCGACATCACCGCCGACCAGATCGCACAGGCTCGCGCCCGGTACGGCGACGCCGTCCGCGCCACCTTCGCCGTGGCCGATGTCACCGCCCTGCCGCAGGCAGAGGGCATCCGTGCCACGAACGGCTCGTTCGACCGGGTGCTCTGCCTGGAGGCGGCCTTCCACCTCTCTCCTGCCGACCGCCGCGCTCTGTTAGCCGAAGCCTTCCGGGTACTGCGCCCCGGCGGAAGGTTCGTCCTGGTCGACTTCGTCTGGAACACGGACGATCCGTCGATGATCCGGCAGCTCGATCCACTGGGCCTCGTACGCGAGGCGTGGCAGTTCGACGAGTTCGAGCCCCTGAGGCGTTACCTGAGGCACGCGGAGGAGACGGGGTTCGTCATACGGCGCACCGTCGACTGGACCCGTCCGGTGATCGAAGGCTTCTCCCGTCTCGGCGCTCTCCTGACACGCATGGCGACGAACCAGGCCGGCCGGGAACTGCTGTGCCTGCGCTGGCCCGACTTGCGCGAGTTCAGCGAACAGGACTGGCGGCACACCCTCGCCAGTGTCGACGCCCACTGCTCCGTGGGACGCTGCACGGGCTACGTCGCCCTGGTGCTCGACAAACCAGCTTGATCACCACCTCCGGCCGGCTCAGCCGCCGTTGCTACTGGCCCTGGACGTGCTCGATGAGCCCGCTTCCGGCGGAGCGAGCTGCCCGGTGCGCGGCACCGAGGGACTGCTTCGCGCGGCGGTCGGTGGGCCCCTGCGCTGATCCTCGGGGCCGGGGGTGCGATGGGCAAGACAACTCTGCGGCCTGCGAGACGCTTGGTGCACGACGTGGATTCCGAGAAGCCGGGCAATGGGGCCTTCACCGATGGGGACCCCTGCCGGACCGATGTCAGGAGGCGGTCGCTCCCGGTCGCCGCCGGGGCGGTTCGGCGTGCCGCACCGCGTCGGACGAACGGGTGCGGGTCGGTGGGCGTCTGCCTGGATGCCTGCGGCACCTGCGATTTTTCGGGATGACGCTGTCACGTTGTTGGGTGTGCGAGTGCCTGTCGGCGTGTTGTGTGGGGTGGAGCCGGGTTCCGGTTCCGGGCTCAGGCCTCGGCGGGTCTGCCGACGACGCCGGTGACCTGGTCCCAGATGGCGAAGCGGACGGTCATCTCGGCGCGGTGGTCGTGTGCGGTCATCAGGTGGCGGCGGGGTCTGGAGTGGGGTGAGATGCCGCTGAACGCGGCCAGGAACCGCTGCGCCCCACCGGTGCTGCGGAAGCCTTTCATGGCGCGTTCGCGTTGCCGGGTGGGCCGGTGGCTGTTCTCGGCCCGGTTGTTCAGGCCCTTGTGGGAACGGTGCTCGACCGAGGGCATGACCTCGCGGTGGGCGGCGCCGTAGGAATGCAGTTTGTCGGTGACGATCACCCGCGGCACCGCACCGGTCCTCTTCAGCAGCCTGCGGAAGAAGCGCCTGGCGGCGGCCGTGTTCCGCCGGTTCTGCACGAGGATGTCCAGCACGGTGCCGTCCTGGTCGACGGCCCGCCACAGGTACTTCCGCTCTCCGTTGATCTTTACGAACACATCGTCCTGATGCCGTTTGTCCCCGGGCCTCGGCCGTCGGCGGCGCAGGCCGTTCGCACAGGCCTGCCCGAACTTGGCGCACCACCGCCGGACCGTCTCGTACGGGACGGCCACACCGCGTCCAGGCATCAGCTCCTCGACCTCCCGGAACGACAGCGGGAAGCGGAAGTACAGTCACACGCAGTGGGAGATGACCTCGACCGGGTACCGGTGCCCCTGGTACGACGGCGACGCGCTGTCCACGGACAACCCCTCCGCATGATCAACCAGAAGATCATCCCACCAGCTCAGCCAACGTGACAGCGCCGTCGACCGGCCCCGCGCGGACGCAGTGGAGACCCGCGGCCTCGCCCGTCCGCCGCGCTGGGCAGGGGACGGGACAGCGCCTCGCCGAGCTTGCGCATCGACGGGATGCCCACCGTCGTGGTGGACCTCCCGTTCGGCGGCGCCGGCGGCGGACCGCTGCGGCCGTGCCACCGGGGGGTGCTGTACCCGGTTGCCTGGTCCGCGAGGTGGAGCAGCGCCTCGGTTCCGGGAGCCGGCGCGCTGCGCGCTCATCCTGACGCCGAAGCCGGTCGGCCCCGGCCTGCGCCCACCCGGTGATCCTTTCGCACGCGCGGATCGAGATCCTGCGGAAGAAGTCGCCGACGTGGTTGTCTCCCCTCAGGCGGTCGAAGTGCTCTCCCGCCCGCTCCTCCATCACACGGAAGAGGTGACCGAAGGCGCCGCGCACGGTCTGGATCTTCTGCCACTCCGGCAGGTCCCGAAGCGCGTCGGCGTGTGCGTCGGCCCGCTGGAGCGCCGTGGTGACCTTGGCGGCCCGCTGCTGCCCCTCCTGCGGAGCTGACGGAGTACCCGCCCCCACCGTCGGCTCCGCGACACCAGCAGTCTCGGGGGTGGACGCCGGAACGACGGCTGTGACCGCCGGCATCTCCTGGAACGTCGGGGGAGAGGCGACGGCAGCGGTGAGGAGTCGCTGCAGCGTGGAGAGATCGGCGTCGAGGTCGGCGACCAGGTCCTGGGCCGTGCCGCTCTTCGGCGGGACATGTTCCTGCCAGACCTCCACGACCGTCTGGAACTCGGCGCGGGCCTCCAAGAACCCGGCGGTGCTCTCCGGCGCCGCGGTGTCGGCGGGCGGCGCGTCCGGACCGGTCCACAACGGCAGTTCAGGCAGTTCACCGGTCTCCCCGGCCGGAGCCGGAGAGACCGGCTCCGGCTGACCGGCCCCTTGCCGGGGAACGTCTTCAAGGGCCTGACGGGCACCGAGCCCTTGGAGAGAGGCGGTGCTCCCGGACGGCAAAGTGTTCACCGATCCGGTGAGGACAGGAAGGCCGGAAGCGCTGGCCGATTCCGCCGCGGGCGCTTCCTTCGGGCACTCCGGGAGTCTGTGAGTCCGGGGCTGCGGGATTGCCGGACTGGGTGCCGTCCTGACGCGGCTCGTCGGCAGTGTCGGAGACGTCACCGGGCGGCGCAGGGGGTTGCGCAGCCGTGGCGGCGGGCGCCGGCTGGACCCCCGGCCCGGACGTCTCGGCGACCGCCTGCTCGCGCGAGGCGGCCCGCTCCGTCTGCACCGCGTCGAGGGTGGCCTGCAGTTGCTGCCGCAGGCGCCGGGAATCATGCAGGAGATGGACCAGCGGAAAGGCCGGCTGACGGCGGACGGGGTGGTCCGGGTCGGGCGGCAGCGAGCTGCCCCAGCCTGCGGCCACACCTTCGACGGCGGGATCAGCGGCTTCGCGATCTCCCACAACCCGTCCGGAATAATCCGACTTCATATATCCCACTCCATGAACAAACCAACGACCGCCTCGCCATGTAAGACACGGTCTTACACAGGGTGGCCAGATTGATGTCCAGGTCGGCAGCGATGCTCTATAAGTTGCCTCGAGCGTGGACTTGTGCGAGCCATGGCATCTGCCTTGAACTCGCCCGATTAGTCCTTCATCACCATCGGCAATGTTTTCGGTTCCTCCGGATAAAAAAGATCCATTATCGGTGTGTCCGCCACTCAGGGAGCGGCGTCAACTTCACGCCAGGTCCTGCTTCTCTCGCATGTGACTTCCCGCCTGCTGTGCCGTCATCACGACCCTTGCGGCACAAGGAAAACCTCACTGGTGTTGGCGTATGGCCACTTACTTGATTTAGCCATTCTCAACTGATCTTGCTCCGTTGCTCTCTCGCCTTGATCGTTTTCCTCTGCGAGCGTCTGTCGGCGTCAAGTTCTTGTGCGTCATTGGGAGATGTAGTGAACATCAAGAGCAGTCTGAAGGTCGCTATGGCCGCTGGTGTCCTTATTGTGGCCGGTGTCGCGCCTGCACTGGCGGTCGTCAAGCAGGTTGACGGCGGTACCTGGGACTACGGCGCCGGTACCGCGACGGTGTGGTCGGACTACTACCACCCGACCAAGTGCCACGGCTCGACCTCTGTCGGAAAGACGATCCAGAGCGACACGGCAGGCAAGGGCTCGTGGTCCATAACCTCGGTCGAGGCCGCGCTCTACGGCAACGAGACCTACTACAAGACCACCTGCTGACCGAGGCCGAGCCCAGTGGGCTCGGCCTCGTAGGATGAGTGTCCGCCCGTACGATGGCACGGATTTTTCCGTCCCCCGCGGGCGGATCACTCGTTCAATGTCCGATCCCGTGCGTTGCGCTTCCCGAAGTGCCCTGACCTAGGCAATTGATGCTGCACCGAGGTATCAAGTTCGTTCACGCCGCCGTGCTGGCTTACTCCGCGGTTCTTGCCTTCCTGTTCTTACGAAGCATGGAAGAGGACTGGGTGCTCGGGCACTCCGCCGTCGTATGGGTGACAGACTCCGACAACTCCGCCAGTGGTTCACATGTTGCTCATGTAGTCGCAGAGTTCGCGCAGGAGCACAAAGTGACTGTTGCGCGTGAAGTCCTCGACCTGAAGGACCCGTCCAGCCGCAGGCACCTTTATCTAGCTCCCGGCGGTCCGCGTTCCAGCTGGCTGCACGACGGCTATCCCACCTTCAACCGCGACTACCACACCCACGTACACTCCGCCGCCGACCTCGGGCTGCGCGACCCCCGAGGCTTCTACTACGTGTTCGGCTCGGATCAGGCCGCCTCGTCGCTTACGCGGACCTTCACCGGTCTCGGCCTGACGGCCAAGGTCTATCATCCGTTCTCCCTGGCTCAGCTGAGCTCCGAGTACGGGGGCAGCGCGCTCTACCGTTCATTCTTCGTGGTCGCGCTCGCCGTCGTGACGATGACAGGCGCGGGCGTCCTGCTCAACGCGAAGGCGTACGGGGTGCTGCGGCTGCAGGGGAAGTCGTTCGGGCAGATCCTGCGCCGGGACCTGCGCCAGTTGGTGGCCTTCTGGTCGATCGCATTTGCCGCGGTGGCCGGCGCGACTCTGCTGCTTCTCGGGCTTTACAACAAGCTGGCCTGGATCGGCGCCTTCACCTTGCTGGCACTGGGCTTTACCGCCGCGCTCAGCCTCGTTGCGCTTGTCACACACTCGGCCATGCTCGGTCTGATGTCCCAGACCGATGTGCTGTCGGCCCTGAAGGGCGAGTTGCCGGCGCGGGCCGCGGCGGCATGTGCCTATCTCGTCAGGATCCCTGCGCTCCTACTGGCGTTGAGTATTGCCTCAGCTGTCGTTCTCGCGGGCCAGGACGTACTGACCCGACAGGAGAGCAGCCAGGCGTACGCCAGGGCTGGCACCACCACCTCGATCGCCTTCAATGGCAGCCTGGCCAGCGAAACCGGCCTGCACGCCTTGGAGAAGAACGTAGGGCCGTGGCTGCGAGAGGCAGACAAAGATGGGCAAATCATCTTTGCAGGCCACCGGAGAATCCGGGGAGCGGGTCTCGAAGACCTGATGACGCGTGACATTCTGATAGTCAATGGCTCCTTCCTTGCCGCGCAACCTCTTCTCAACTCGTCAGGACACCGGCACGGCCCAGGAACTACAGACCCTGAAAAGATACGGCTCCTGATCCCCAAAGATCTTGCCGACTACGCCGGGCCTCTGCGTGAGCAAGTCCCGGGACTACTGAATCCCGCGAATCCAGACATTGTTAAACCGGGCCTTATACAGACGGTTTGGTCGAAGGACAACCAGCGCGTCTTCACCTACAATCCCAGCGGCCAACGGCGCGACGGCGAGAACCCCGGTGCGGACAACTCCTTGGTCATGGACCCCGTCATCATCGCCTTCCCCAACGGATCGCCGCTTGTGAGCGACAAGCTCTACGTCAACTACGCCTCTCAGAGCAGCATCGTCTTCCCTGATCCGGACGACGTCGCAGCCGGCATCAAAGAGCACCATCTCGAGACATATGTGATGTCCATGACGCCAGTCGCGCAGAACGCCGCAGACATGCTGCGCGATCTCGTCGGAGACTTCCGGCTGCAACTGTTCAATCTGGCAGTGGCCGTAGCGGTGCTGCTCATCACCGGAGTCGGCGTCTGCATCGTCCACTCCCGGAAGAATGCACAATCGATCTTCGCCCGCCACATCAGCGGGTGGACCTTCACCGCCACCCACCGCCCTGTCATGCTGGTCGAAGGGCTCCTGGCCCTGCTCCTCGCAGGGTGGCTGCCCTTGCAGGTGTGGCAGCAGAACCAGGACCTCGCACGGTACGAGGCCCTCGGCATCCCCGCCCCCCGCCCGGCCGCCGAGATCACTGGACTCGACCTCAGCGTCACCGTTGCACTCGTCGCCGTGGAGGTGGCGGCGGTGCTTCTGGCTCTTGCCGCCTTTCACCGTCGCATCGTCAAGGAAGGCGCAACCCAGTCGTGACTGCCCACCGCTGTGCAGGAGCTGCCACATGATCGAGATTGAGAACCTGTCCAAGACCTTCGGCTCGCGCACCCTCTGGTCCGGCCTGTCCTTCACCGTGCCGCGCGGAGAACTGCTCGCGCTGACCGGCCCGAGCGGCTCGGGCAAGTCGACACTGCTCAACTGCCTCGGGCTCCTGGACCAGCCGAGTTCCGGCGCGATCCGCCATGAAGGCCGGGACATCACCCGCTTCAAGCCACGAGCTGCCCGACATTACCGCCGCGACGTCCTCGGCTATCTGTTCCAGAACTACGCGTTGATTGACAACGCGACCGTCGCCGCCAACCTCGCGGTCGCCATGAAACCGCGCCGAGTGAGGAAGGACCGCCCGACCATCGCCGAGGCTCTGCAGCGCGTTGGACTGGCCGGGCGCGAGAAGGAACAGGTTCACCGACTCAGCGGCGGGGAGCAGCAGCGCGTCGCTCTGGCTCGACTCATCGTCAAGCAGCCCGCTCTCGTCCTGGCCGACGAACCGACCGGAGCCCTCGACCACGACAACACCACCATGGTCGTGGACGTCCTCCGCTCAATGAGCGAGGACGGCTGTGCCGTTGTCATCGCCACCCACAATGACGCGGTCCGTGATCGCTGTGACACCGTCCTCACCGTCGGAAGCACCACACACCCCGAGCCCGTGAAAGAAAGGCAGTATTCATGACCGCCCGCCGCACCTGGAGCATCATCGCTGGCATCCTGGCACTCGCTGTCATCGCTGTTCTCCTCGTCTACGGAGAACACACCGGCGTCATCCTCGGCCGGATCGGACTTCGGTTGTTCTGATTCCCTGCCGTACGCGCAAGGTCACGGTATAGACGATGGCCGGAGCCCCAGCGGGCTCCGGCCATCAGTCGGCTCAAGGCATGTCCTGAGCAATCGTCAAGGACTGTGGATCGGTTGATATCGGTTTCGTTGTGATGAGTTGATCGCGACGAGTTCGACCTCGGAGTCATCGTCGTTCCCCAGGTAGGCGGCATAGTGCTGCGCACTGCCTGCATGCGGATGCCGGTCGGGGAATATCAAATGCCAGCCATGTTGGGTCGTGTCGGTGCCCAGCTGTTCGGCCGTGGCGTTGTCTTCGAAAAGCCAGGTGGTTCGATGAGCTTCTTCGAGTTGGCCACCGATCGGGTGATGGGCCGTAAAGCGCAACGATCGAGGCCCCGGGCTGTTGATCGGATCGAGGGAACCGCCGCTTTTGCTCTCTTTCATCGTCCCCCGCAGCGCGCCTCGCCGGCGATGCGGAACTCGGTGAACTCGAGCGCTTCCACGGTCAGGTCGTCCTCGCACTCGTATGCGGCCACGAGGTGGTCATACTGCTCCTCGGCGATGGCGAGGAAGAAGGCGTGGCGCCGGGTGGTTCGGTGACACGGGCGAAGCGGACGGAGGGCGGCAGGGAGGAAGGCATGGTGACTCCTTCTACAGATGGTCGACGGGTTCGGCGGCGAAGGTGCCGTCGCCGAGCGGGGCTTCAGTCAGCTCGAAGCGCTGGGACTGGCCGTTGACACGGTGGGTGATGACGGTGCCGGTGGGCCGGGTCGTCTCGTACTGGTACGGGGCGCCGTCCGGGCCGACATTGCGCAGCAGGGTGTAGCGGCGGAGCGTGCGGGTGCTGCCCGACGCGGCGCTTGCGGCTGCCCTCCGGGATGACAAGAAGCGCCATATGGCGGAGACGAGTGTGATCACAACGGCGGCGCCGAGGGCGCTGAACAGGCCGGGCACGGCGTCGATGAGCAGCGACACGGGGCCTCACTCCGGGATGTGGACGGAGCGGGTGGCGCTGCGGGCGGGGAACACAGGTGACCTCCATCAAGCCGGTACGGCCCGCCGGTTGGCCGGGCCGCGCCGACTGTGACGGAGCGCGGGGTTAGCTCCGCAACCCCCCGGTCGTCACCGTTCCTCGTCTTCGTCGAACGTCACCAGCGGCACGTCGTCCGCCGACGCCCAGCCCGGCGCGGAGGCAAGCGCGCTGGGGGCATCGCCCTCCCAGACACCGTCACCCGCGGCTCCGGCTCCCCGCTCGGCGCCCCCCTCGGCGGTGGCCATGCGGGCGAGGGCGGCCCGGAAGATCGGTACGTTCTCGGCGGCCATCTGGTAGGCGATGGCCTTCTGCCACGAGGGATTGTCCGGGTCGTACAGCACGGTGATGGGCGCCCGGGTGCCCTCCGGCCACCAGCCCTCGCGCACCCCGCGCGGGATGGCGCGGGACAGAGCGACGGTGGGCCCATTCAGCTTGCCGAGCTGTTCGCGCAGCAAGACGGCGCTGGCGATGCCGTGGCGGTCGATCACGAGCTGGGCGAACCGGCGGGCGCCGGCGGGCAGCGAGCGCAGGTAGCGCTCGGCGCGCTCGACGGTCCAGTCGGTGTCCGCGGTGACCGTCAGCTCGTGGCGGTGCTCGGCGAGGAGTTCGAGCAGTTTCCGCTCGAACTCCTCGCTCGCGCCCTCGATGGTGATCCTCATGAAGCCTTCCGACAGATTCTTGCCCGATTCTCCGGGGTCTCCCTGGGGAGTATGCCCCCTCGGGTCCGTCCCATGGAGGTCCCGGAGAATTCGGCCGGAATTCTGCAGGCGATCGGCGATCGGCGGCTGGTGGAACGGTGCGTCTCGCCTCGGATAACCTCTCCTTATCCGACGCGACAAACAGGGACATTGACGATTGGTCAGTCCGGGCGTCGGAAGGGGAGGGAACCCAGACGTGAGCACGCACCCCGACCTGCCCAACACGCTGGTCCACTTCACCGGCCGGCCCCGACGGCAGGGCGACGTACCGCCGGACTTCGCCCGCGGCACCGCCGAGGAGCGCATGGTGAGCATCCTGCACAGCGGCGTGCTGCGCGGGGCGCCGGACTTCTGGGCCGACGCCCCGGTGCTCTGCTTCAGCGAGGCCATCGAGACCGCCCGCCGCGCCATGCTCCGCGACGGAGTGGGCGGCCGCGGACCGTACGCGCCCTGGAGCGTGGTGCTCGACCGCCAGAAGCTCATCCAGGCTGGCGCCCGGCCCGTCCTCTACCTCTCCCGTGAGGAGATGGACCAGACGCGGCACCTGCCGAGGCGCATGCGCAACCGGCGGGTGCGCTACGACCCGGGCTACTCGGACTGGCTGCATGAGCGGGAGTGGCGGCTGTGCTTCGAGCCACCTGGCGGCCGCCGTCGTCGGGCTGCGCCAGCGCGGGGTGAAGGTGTCCGGCGACGACCAGGCCGAGGCCCGCGCCGCCCTGGAAGGCCTGGCGGTCAGACTGCTGCAGGCCGGAGAACGACGCGGCCGCGGCCAGGCTGTCGGCGCCGACCTCGACGGGTTGCGGGCCATCGCCCGCGCCTGCCCCAACACCCTCACCGGTGACCGGGACAAGGCGTTGATGCTCACCGGCTTGAGGTGCCGGTAAGGATGCTGTCACCGATCCTGCTGGCTTATTCCGTGCCCGGCGGGGCTGGCAGCTCGTTGGACAGGCCAGCAGCAGCCGTCTTGGCGATCCCGGTCGCGGGTGGGGTGTGGAATGTCGATGCGGCCGAGGCCGTGGCCGAAGGTGCCTGAGCTGACCGCGCAGGTGGCGCGGGCTGTGGCGGCACGGGGCCCGTACCCGCTGGCGATGCGGGTCCGTGACGAGCTGGGCGAGTTGTTCGCGGACGCCGAGTTCACCGAGGCGTTCGGATCCAGAGGGAGGCCGGGCTGGTCACCGGGCCAGCTGGCGCTGGTGACGGTGTTGCAGTTCGCCGAGAACCTCACCGACCGGGCGGCAGCGCATCGGGTGCGGTACGGCATGGACCTGAAGTACGCGCTCGGCCTGGAGCTGGATGATCCCGGGTTCGACGCCTCGGTGCTGTCCGAGTTCCGCACACGGCTGGTCGAGCACGGGATGGAGGAGAAGGTGCTCGACCTGCTGCTGACCGCCCTCAAGGACCGGGGCCTGGTGAAGGCGGGAGGCAGGCAGCGCACCGACTCCACCCGCGTACTGGCGGCAGTACGCGACCTGAACAGGCTGGAGCTGGCCGGGGAAACACTGCGGGCCACGCTGGAGGCGCTGGCCTGCGCGGCCCCGGACTGGCTGGCCGGGGCGGTGCCCGTTCGGGAATGGGCCGACCGCTACGGCCCGCGGACTCACTCCTGGCATCCGCCGGCTTCCACGAGCAAACGTGAGGAGACGGCCCTGGTCTACGGCCGGGACGGGTTCGCGCTGTTGGAGGCGGTGCATGCCCCTGATGCCCCGGCCTGGCTGCGTGAGCTCCCGGCGGTGCAGGTCCTGCGCACGATGTGGGTGCAGAACTACCACCGCACCGTGACCGAGGCCGGAGCGGAGGTGAAGCGGCGGGAGAGCAAAGACCTCCCGCCCGGCAGACTGCGGCTGGCCTCTCCGTACGACACCGACGCGCGCTACGGCCTCAAACAGGGCTCCTGGTGGACCGGCTACAAGATCCACATCAGCGAGGCCTGCGACGATGCCGATGACCAGGACTCGGCTTCCGGCGGCCAGGCGCTGATCCCTGGAGCCGACGGACCGCCGCCGCGCTTGATCACCAGCATCGCGACCACCGACGCCACAGTGACCGACGCGGAAATGACCGAACCGGTCCATCACATGCTCGCCGCCCGCGATCTCCTGCCCGCCGAGCACTTCCTCGACTCCGGTTACGCCTCCGCCGAGTTGATCGTGGGCATGAAGAAGAACTTCGGAGTCACCCTGGTCACCCCGGTCCTGCTGAACAGCTCACCCCAGGCGCGTGCCGGCGCCGGGTTCGACCGCACCGCGTTCACCATCGACTGGGACAAGCGGCAGGCCACCTGCCCACGCGGGGACACCAGCACCTGGTGGAGCCCCGCCACTCTGCGCGGCACCAAGGCCATCGTCATCAAGTTCGACAAGGAGACATGCCGCCCCTGCCCGGTGCGCGACCAGTGCACCCGCTCGAAGACCGGCGGCCGGACCCTCTCCCTGCAACCCCGCGAACTGCAAGAAGTCCTCGACCATGCCCGCCTCCAGCAGGGCGACGAGCAGTGGCGAGCCAAGTACGGAACCCGCGCGGGCATCGAGGGAACCATCCACCAGGCCGTCGCGGTCACCGGGATGAGACGTGCCCGCTACCTCGGTCTCCAGAAGACCCACCTGGAGCATGTCTTCTCCGCCGTTGCGCTCAACCTCATCCGCCTCGATGCCTGGTGGAACGGCCACCCGCTCGACCGCACCCGCGTCAGCCACCTTGCCCGACTCGATCTCTCCCTTGCCGCGTGACCGAATAGGGGTCTTACTGGTGTGATCGCCTAATCAACTGTCGCCGGTTCCCTGAGGAACCCAGCCAGTTGGTGACCGACCGTGGTCGCCAACGGCGTATCGGCTCCGGGTCCCACCGGCCTCATTGCGGAGCCGGGTGGTGGCCTTGTCGTGGTAGCGAGAGCGTCCGCGGTGACGGGCGCGGGATTCGGCACGAGGTGGGAGAACAGCTGCGAACGGCGGGTGTTAACTTCCTTCCCGTGGTGGAGCACCAGGACGAGACCAGGGCGGCCTACGACGGGGTCGTCGAGTTGTATGCGTCGATGTTCGCTGATCGGCTGGAGAAGCAGCCGTTCTCGCGGAACATGATCGGCATCTTTGCCGAGCTGGTGCGCGGGACGGGGAACCCCCGGGCGGCCGATGTCGGCTGCGGGCCCGGACATCTGACGGCCATGCTGCATGACCTGGGGCTGGATGCCTTCGGGCTCGACCTTTCCCCAGCCATGGTCGACCACGCCCGGCGGGCCCATCCGGCGCTGCAGTTCGACGAGGCGCGAATGGAGGCCCTGCCAGTCGAGGACGGCGCGCTCGGCGGCGTGCTGGCCCACTACTCGATGATTCACACCCCTCCTGGGGAACTACCCGCGCTGCTCGCCGAGCAGGCGCGTGCCCTGGCACCAGGGGGCCTGCTCCTGGTCTCGTTCTTCGCGACCGACGGGCCCGAGCCGGTCCGCTTCGACCACAAGGTGACGCCCGCCTATAGCTGGCCGGCGGACCGGTTCGCCGAGCTGCTGGCCCGGGCCGGGCTCGTCACGTTCGCCCGGCTGCTCCACGACCCGGCCTCTGAGCGGGGCTTCCTCGACGCCCACTTGCTGGCCCGCAAGTCGGAGGACACCGTCGAGGCCACCGCACAATAAGCCAGCAGGATCGTCACCAGCCGCAAACGGCGAGGGTCACGTCCTACGACGTGCGGCGGGGTCGCGTTCGGTGACGTGCCGGGCGACCGCGTCGACGCCGGGGCGGGCGTACCGCTCCAGGGAGCGGACGGAGGCGTGGCGGGATCGGGCCAGCAGCATCGGGGTAGAGGTGCCGTCCTCGGCGTCGTGTGTGAGGGCACTGTGACGGAGCCGGTGAAGCGTCCAGCCGTCGAGATCCTCGATGTCGTCGGGTGAGGCGAGGGGGTTGGCCAGCAGCCGGGTGTTCTCCTTGAAGATCTCCTCAGCGCGACGGTAGGAGAGCCGGGCCCGGCCGGTCTCGGGGCACACGTCGAGCGTCGGTGTTCCGGCGGGGGCCTTGCGGTCGGTGAGGAACAGCGGGCCGCGGGTGCGGCGGGCGATGAGGCGGGGCAGGAGCTGGGCGGTGCCGGACTGCCAGTGAATCCACTCCGTCGCCCCGCCCTTGGCAGTGATTTTCCCGCGCTTGCCCTGCGGGTAGAGGTCTTCGACGTTCAGGCACAGCACCTTGTCGGCCCGTGCGGCGGACTCGTAGAGCATCTTCCACTGCGTCTTCTCCCGCAGTGAGACGTCCAGGCGCCACAGGGCGGCGATCTGGTTCTCGGCCAGGGCCTTGGTGCGGTCGGGCGGCGCCGGCCGTCGCTCGATGCCGATCGTCGGGTCGCCGATGATCCAGCCCTGGCGTTGCCACCATCCGATCGCCTTGCGGGCGATGGGCAGTTCCCGGTTGACGGTGTCGGCGTCCATCTCGTCCGCCCGTGCCGCCGCCAGCTCGGCCAGAGCCTCCGGCAGCGCCGGGTCGTCGATCGCGGCGCCGGGGAAGACGGGCGGCTTCGCGCCCCGGCGGGCGGGTCCGGTCGGCGCCGGTTCCCCGGCGAGCATCCATCCCCACGTCGTCAGCGAGATCCGGTGGATCCGCGCGGAGGACTTCGCGATGAGGACTTCGCGATCCCGGCGCCGGTGAGGTATCGCTCGACCGCCGCGGTGTACGACGCGGGCGGGGCGGACAGGGGCACCACCCGGGCGCGCGGCACACGCAGCACGCCCCGCTCCCGAGTTCGGTCACCGGTTCGATCGCCACGTCCGTCCCGCCCCTCCGGTCCTGCCGCAGTAAATGCGTACACCTCGCCTGCGGCGGTCGGAGAGTCCGCCGCAGGTCGCGAAGATCACCATGGGGGGTCTGCCGCAGTAAATCCGACATTTACCGCGACGGCGGCCCAGAGCGCGAATCAGGGCGGTGGCACGGGTGCGCAGCTCTGCCGCTACGGGGACGCCGGTTGCGTGTCGAAGCGGCTTCCGGTGCGCCACGGTGACGTGCATCTGTCGGCCGGGTCGTCGTTCGCGTCGACCCCGTGCCTGCCTGGTGGTCGGCTCAGACCGGGAGCGGCAGACCGGCGGCGTGGAAGAGCCGGTCACGGGAGGCCGCGGCCTCGTCGAAGACGGCGTCGCCTCCCTTCAGTACACCGTTCTCCTTGAGGACGGCACCGGCCACCACGACCAGGTCGACATTGCCGGCGTGGCCGCCCGCGACGATCGTGGCCGCGACGTCCGTGGCGGGCAGCATGTTGGCGTGATCGAGGCGGATCATGATCAGGTCTGCCTCCTTGCCCGGGGTCAGGCTGCCGGTGCGGTCGTCGATCCCCGCGGCCCGTGCGCCCTCGATGGTCGCGAAGGACAGCAGATCGGCGGCGTCGAACGTGGGCAGGCCGGGAACACGGTCCATGGGCCCGGCCGCACCGGCGAGGATCAGCTGCTGGTAGGCGAGGGTCGCCCGCATGACGCCGAACATGTCACCGCTTACGATCGTCTCGGTGTCCACGCTGAGGCTCGGGCGGACACCGGCGGCCAGCAGCCGGTTGGTGGCCGGCTGGCCCAGGCCCGGCATGAAGACCTCGAGGGCGCCGGCCACGGACGCGGTGGCGCCGCGTGCGGCCAGCATTCTCAGCTCCTCGTCGGTCGACGTGCACAGGTGGATGAACGTCATGTCGGAGGCGAGCAGCCCGGCCTCCTCCAGTTGCCGTACGGCCTGCTGCTCCGCCCCCCACTCGCCGAGGCCCACGTGCATGCTGATGCGCAGGCCCAGTTCACGGGCGAGCCGGATGTCACGCTCGGACACATCGGGGGTGGACAGCTCCGGTCCGCGGAGCATTGCGTTGAGGGTCACCCGCGCCGAGTCGTCGGAGAGCACCTCGTTGCGGATGCGCCGAATGTCGTCGGGGTGGGTGCGGTCGCTGCCGAACTGCCACTGTTCGGCCTCCGTCGACGGCCAGCCGTGGCCGAAGACGGCACGGATGCCCGACTCCCAGTGCGCGGCGATCGCCGCGTCCGAGTGCTCGGGGCTGTTGCTGATGTGCGATTCGTCCCGAACGGTCGTCACCCCGGAGTCGAGGGACATCAGGTCCGCCGCCAGGTTGCCGATGTGTACGTCCCGGGGGTCGAAGTACTGTCCGAGGCCGATTTGCACCTGGCTGCGGTACTCCTGGTAGGTCCAGGCGGGGCCGAGATTGCGCAGCGCTCCCTGCCAGTTGTGGCGGTGGGTGTCAATGAAACCGGGCAGTACGGCGTTCCCTGTGCCGTCGATGACCCTGGCCCGGTCGTCGGACAGGTCCCGGCCGACCTTGAGGATCCTGCCGTGGGCGATGAGGATGTCGCCCACGAAGTTGCCGAGCTTGTCGTCCTGCGTCATCAGGTATGCGCCCTTGATCAGGATGCGTTCGTTGTTCTGCGGCTGGTTCTGGGACACCTGTGGTTCCTTTCGTGCCGTGGGCGGCACTGTGTTGCTTCTCCATCGAGAGAGGGGTGGTGGGTCGGGTCCGCGTCCGGTCCGGGCGCGGACGTGGATCACTTCGCGGTGGTGTCACGAGGGCGTCGGGAGGCAATCCAGACGGCGCCAAACGTGAGCAACGCACCGAGGACGGTGAGGACGGAGGGGGACCGACCGCCCGAAGGGACCAGGAAGTCCAGGGCGATCGAACTGGCGAGCTGCCCCGCGATAGAGGCCATGCTCAGCAGCAGGACACCGATCCGGCGCACCAGGAACGCCGAGGCGCCGATGAACACCACGCCGCACGGACCACCGAGGTAGACCCACAAGCTGGTGGGCAGCGGGTCCCCCGTGGTCCCCTGCACGAGTGTTTTCACCCCCCAGGCCGCGGCGAGGAACACCGCACCGACAAGGAAGTTGAGCCAGGTCGCTGCGATCGGCGAGCCCGACGCGGCCGTCGTCGCTCCGTTGAGCGCCTGCTGCACACCGAGGAGGAAGCCGGCGGCGAGGGCGGCGAGGGCCGGCAGGATGATCGTGGCCGGCGCGAGGGTGTCGGCGAAACGGGGCAGGGCGGACACGACTGCGGCCACCAGGATGACGGCCGCTCCCGTGAGCCGGGCGGCGCCCGGGCGCTGCCGCAGGCCGCCGCCGATACCCCGGCTGTCCACGATCAGACCGCCGAAGGTCTGACCGGCGATGGCCGACACGGTGAACACGGCGACTCCAGTGACCAGCGCGGCGGTGGACTGGGCCAGGGCGAACGTGCCGCCGAGCACACCGGCCAGCAGGTACCGGCGGGGGAGCCGGCCATCCCGTGAAGCGCCGGCCAGGCGGCGCAGCGCGCCGCGCAGCCCGGGGGAGAAGAACGCGAGGAGGGACAACAGGACGAGTCCGCCCGAGAAACTGATCGCCGCCGCGGCGATGCCGTCGTCGAGGCGATGACTCAGCTCGCCGTTCAGACGGGCCTGTACCGGCACCACCATGCCGGCTGCGATGGCTGCCGCGACGGCCAGCGAGCCGCCGCGAGGCACGGATGGGCGGGACTGTTCCGCCGACTGGGGACCGGGCCCAGCAGGACGGCGATGACCTGACCCGGTTGGAGCGGTGGGAGTACTCATGTCGAAGTTCCTCAAGAAGGGTTGCGGCCGGGCAGGGCCCGGTCGGCCCGACCGCCGATGGCCGGTCGGGTCCCGCCTGCGGCGGGGCCCGGGGCGCGGGCCTTTCTCAGAAGTCGGTACGCGCGATGTCGTCGAGGACCGATGGTCCCGTGGGGGTCCAACCCAGGACACGCCGGGCCGTGTCGCCCGAAGCCTGCTGGTCGAGGAGAAGGGCCTCGCCGAGCAGGCCGAGCCGGTCGAGCGTCTGCACGACGGGTTCGGGCTCGACGCGTCCGGCCAGGCCGACGGAGCGGCTCACCGCTTCGGTGATCTCCCGTACGGTCGGGTTCGTACCGCTGGCGCCGATGAAGTACGAACCGGCCGGGGCCTTCTCCAGCGCGAGCACGTAAAGCTCGGCCAGGTCGTCCACGTGCACGGTGCTCCAGCGCTGGTCACCGGAACCGATCATGGTGAGCGCCGGGGTGTTTCCGGTGGTTCGAGGACCGGCGGCGACGAGGTTCAGCAGACCGCCGCCGTGGCCGTACACCACTGCCGGTGCGATGACCGAGGTCCGGACGCTCTGCGCGTCGCGCACGAGCTTGTCGAGCGGCGCCCGCCAGGCGGTCAGCCGCGGGGCGTTCATTCCGGACGGCTCGGTGATCGCCGAACCGCTGCCGTGCAGCCAGACGCCGGTGGTGTGCACGAACGGCCGGTCCGTGTTCCGCAGCGCGTGCAGGAAGCTGGTGACGGCGACCTCGTCGACGGTCGCGCTGGTCTCGTCGCCTGGCGACGCCAGGTGGATCACGCCGTCGCTCGCAGTCGCGAGTTCCTCCAGGGCGTGGCCGTCTGCCAGGTCGGCAACCGCAGGCTCGGCGCCCTTGGCCCGCACCAGCTCGGCCTTCTCGGCTGAGCGGACCAGGGCAGTGACCTGGTGGCCGCCGGAGACGAGCCGATCGAGCACCGCGGCTCCGATGTAGCCGGTGCCGCCGGTGAGCAGTACGCGCATGGTCGTCCTCTTCCGCTGACGTTTCCTGGTCCGGGCGTTGGCCCGCACGACAACAGTCGCCCTGCCCGGCTATCGTGTCCAACGAATGTTTCCGAATATTCGATCGGACATACCGATGAATGAGGTGAGTGTGGACCAGAAGCGGCTGGAGTACTTCATCACCGTCGCCGAGGAGCTGAACTTCACGCGGGCGGCCCAGCGGCTGCACGTCACTCAGTCCACGCTCTCGGCCGGCATCAAAGCCCTGGAGCACGAACTCCGGACCGAACTGCTCCTCCGCTCCACGCGGTCGGTCAGACTGACGGAGGCCGGCTCGGCGTTCCTCCCCGAGGCGCGGACCGCGATCGAGGTACTCGACCGGGCCCGGGCGGCAGTGGAGCCGCTCTCCACGGGGCTGCGCGGCAGCCTCACCGTTGGCGTCCTCAGCGGGCTGACGGTGATCGACGTACCCGCGCTGGCCGGTGAATTCCACCGCCGTCATCCCGAGGTCCGGTTGCGTACCGAGACCTCCCAGCGGGGAACCTCCGGGCTGATCGAGCGGATCAAGGAGAGCCACGTCGACGTGGCCTTCGTAGGAGCCGACATCAAGGACGAACACCTCAGATCGAGAGCCATCAAGAGGTACGAGGTCCAGCTGCTGGTCCCCGCCGATCACCCACTGGCCCGCCGGAAGCGTGTGCGGCTCAGAGACATCGCCGGGGAATCCTTCGTCGACATGCCCGCCGGTTTCGGGCAACGCCAGATCGCGGACGACGCGTTTACGAAGGAGGAGCTGTCCCGGCGGGTCCTCATCGAGGTCTCGGACATCACCACGATCGCGGACTACGTGGCGCACGGCTTGGGCGTGGCGCTGTTGCCCCCGGACTTCGCCGCGGCGGCCGGGGACGCCGTTTGTACCGTCCCCCTCGCGGACGCCCGACTGGCCTGGACGCTCAGCGTGGTCGCCTCCGCGACGCGTCCGCCGACGCGGGCGCTGCATGCCTTCCTCGACCTGATCCCACACCACATCCGGCGCGACCGCGTGTTCTGAACGGACATCCCCGGCCGCGTCCGGATCACTTCCCGAAATCCACCGGGCTCGCGTGGGCGGGGTACTTGCTCATGACCGGTGACCCGGTTGAAGGCGTTCATGGAGATCGCGATCCAGATCACCGCGCCACGAGCCCGGGGCAGCCACGCGTCGGGGTCTCGCCACGCGAGACGCCTGTACGGCCCCCGCTCGCAGTGCTGCGCAGGTTCATTTGTTCTCCACGGTGGACCGCGCCGCCTGGTCGGCCGGGGCCCGAGAGCATGGTGTGGAGGCCGCGGCGAGGTTGAGGCGGGTGCCCATGTCGAGGTTGACCTCGCCGTAGGGCCGGACATGGGACCGGAACAGCGGGGTCAGGCCGCGCCGGTCCGCAGGCGTGAGGAGGTCCACCCACTCCGGTTCGCCGAGGATGTCCTGGACCATCAGGGTGTTCACGAAGACCAGGGCCGATTGCAGAATCCGCAGGCACAGGACGAACACCTTCTGCTCGTCGCGCCGGTTCGATGCGATCTCCCGCCCTTGCCGTAGGCGATCACGAAGTTCGCGCCGTTGGAGGACTCCATCACGTTCAGGCCCTCCCCGATCTCCCGCTGAAGGTCCCTCAGCCGCGGATAGCGGGCCACGAAGATGGTCTTCCGGGCGCGGCCGACCTCCAACACCGCCGCGTAGGTGGGACGGGAGGCGTTGCGGGTGAAGCGGCGCAGGATCGCCTCGGTGGACGCGGTACGGGTCCGGATCGCGGTCGCGTACTTGATCATCTGGTCGTACTGCTGGGCGATGAGTTCCCAGCGGATCGGACGGGTCAGCGCCGGGGTGAGCTGCGGGTAGGCGTCCGGTCCGCCGGCCACCGGCCGGTACGGCTTCACCTTGTTGATCCGCTTGATGCGCGGCAGCAGGTCGAAGTTCAGCAGCCTCGTGACGCCGAACCCGATCTCCGACTGGTCATGACTGTCTGTGTAGTTGGCCTCGACGTCATCCCGCTGTTCCACCCGATCTGAGCCGATGCCGATCCCGGCGACATCACCTTCGCCGATAACCACGCCGCGCACGGCAACTTCCGTGCCTGGGCCCAGCTGACCGCCCACACCCGCACCGCCCTGGCACGCACCGGCCGTCCCCGTGTGGACCAGGAGCTGCTGCGCTGGGCCTTCAGCCGCCTCGCCTGACCACCACGCCGCCATGTTCCTCGCCACGCCACCGCCGCCCGTCACTGTGGTCATCGACCGTCATGACGACGTGTTCCACACGCATACCGCCCTGGCCGCCCACCATCCGCCGTCCGGCCGGATCACCCTGCATCCCGGCCCGGGCACCACCGGTGAGACCGGCCTCGCCCATGATCTTCTGGCCGCTCCGGGGAAGCCGCCCCTGCTCCCGGGGCGTTTCCCCGCCGGCCGTCAGCCCGCCTGGGAAGCCGCTGCCGCCTGGGTGACCGCCCTTCCCGTCACCCGGCTGACCGTCCTGCGTGCTCACCGCCTCACGGCCCGCCGCACGATGCGCCTCCTGCAGCTACATGCCCTCGCCGGTATCCATCTGACCTTGGTCTGCCACCGCCCTCACCTTCCCGCCGCTCTGCACCAGGCCCTGCAGACGGCCGACTTCGCCGTCACCACCGACTTCGAGGCAGCCCGCCGCCACCACTACGGCGCGACCGCCACTGAGCACGTGCCTGTAGACGAGTTCGCCCGGCCAGTCGGCCGGTGGCTCACCCTGCCTGCGCTGGACCGCCTCGTCTCCTACGACAGCCCCGGCCCCTGCGCCGCCCCGTGCACGCCGCCCCCGATCGTCTGGCGGCACCGCCCACCGCCCGTGCTCTCACTGCGCACACCGCCGAGCGAGTCGCCCGCCAGCTGCACGCGGCGACCGCACATCCTCGCCTGGCCGCGGCCGTCACCGCTGTGCTGTTCACCGGTGCCTCCCTCCAGCAGCTAGCCACCGCCCGTCCCCGCGACTACGACGACGCTGCGGCCACGCTGGCCCTGCACGACCGCGCCCGCTACACCGACGGCTGCGCCGCCCACCCCGTACCACCCTGGGCGGGCATCTTCCTGCGGGCCGCGGCTTGCTTCACCCGACTCCTCCCCGGCGAGGACCAAGAACTGCTTGCCGCGCCACGTGACCGTGGGCACCTGCTGCGTGTGGCGGAGACGGCCAGACTGCGCCCGCCCCAGCCGCCCACGGCCCGCCGCAAAGGCCCGGCCGGCCGTGTGGAGCGGGCCTGGCGCGAGCGGCAGGAAGCCGAGAGGTACGAAGCCATGCCGACCAGTCGCGTCAGGCCCTCGCGACGCGGAACACCCTGACGCGTTTCGCTCGAAGAGGCAGGCTCATCCGATTGAGAAGTCGGCGAACTCGACGTCTTGGAAGGCGATGTGCAGACCGTGGGCCCGGCGGCCCCATTCGCGAAAGTAGGCGTGCCCCAGCGCGCGGGCGAGGATCACCGTCTGCTGCTGCTCGCCTGCGCCGGCATCCCGGGCGGCGAACAGCTCCCGGGTTACCTCTCCCGGCAGGTCCTGAGTGATCCACCGCACCCACGTCGAGGCCCGCCAGGGCGCCGCCGCCGTCATGACCGCACACGTCACCACCACCGCCCTCGTCTGACGCACGCCCGGGTGCCCCGAAGTGCGCCGGCACCGCGCTTCGGGGCACCCGCGCCTGCGACCGGCCCGCGGCAGACGGAAGGGGGGACGCAAGACGTTCGGCGCAACTCCCGATCATGGAAGGCGCATCGACGACCCGTGAGAACGCGTCCGACTCCGAGGCCGTCGAACCCATGAGGGCTGTGCCGGCGAAGGCCGTGGACGACCAGCTGATCGATGAGCTGGTGAGCCGGGCCCAGGCCGTGGTCAGGCGCCCCGTACGTCAGAGGGACCGTGGAGGCGGGCCCGGACGAAGGCTCCGTCCGCGCAGAAGACGGCCGAGCCGCTGCTCGGGTACCGATGGCCGGTTGCCACGTCTCGGCGGACGGCCTCCCGGCTCATCCACCGCGGCCCCTGGCTGAACCACGCCAAGGAATAACTCCCCATCCTGCACGGCACGTTGATCCGCCTGGAGGTCGATCGGCTGCCCGGTGACCGGGACCCGAAACCGGTCTGGCTGTGGTGCTCGGCCACCGTCGCCGCACCCGCGGAGGTGGACCGCTGGTGGTAGTCCTTCTTCCGCCGCTTCGACCTGGAACACACCTTCCGGCTGATGAAACAGGCCCTGGGCCGGACCGTCCCGAAGGTCGGGAATCCCGACACGGCCGACCTGTGGGCCTGGCTGGTCAGCGCCGCCCGCACCCGGCTCCGCCTCGCCCGGCCTCTCACGCAGGACCTCCGTCGCCCCTGGGAGCGGCCCACCGCACCGCGCCGGCTCACCCCCGCCCGGGTCCGCCGGGGGTTTCGCACCGTCCGCGCGACAGCAGCCCGCCCGGCCGGCGCGCCGAAATCGTCCCGACCAGGCCCCGGACGGTCTGTCGGCTCGAAGAACAAGCAACGGGCCAGGCACCATGACGTCGGCAAGACCATCAAACGCGCGGAATCGATCAGGGAGCACCAAGCCCAGCGAGGTTAAACGCCGAGCTAGGACAGTGTTCGCGAGCGAGCATGGATGGTTTCACTGATGGTCCGCACTGCGCGGTCGACACTTTGCGCCGTGGCCTCTGAGGAAGTCTGCTCGGACTCGTAGACGAATGCTGTGGCGCCGCGTCGGCTGCCGCAGTAGTCGATGATTCCGTGCTGGATCTGGGTTCGCAGTGCTTCCTCGTACCCGTGGCGCTCGTATGCGCCGGAGTCGTCGCCGGCGATGGGCAGAAGGTGCGTGGTGAGTGCCTGCAGTTTCGGTCGCAGGCCCGAAGTCGGGGAGTGCTCGAAGGCCCAGCCGTTGACAAAGACGCGGTCTATCCACCCTTTCAGCAGCGCAGGCATCGACCACCAATACACGGGGAAGATCAATACGAGATCGGTGGCGCGCTCGAGGCGACGGTGCTCACTGACGATGTCGGCCGGATAGTTGCCGCCCTCGCGGTACGCCCGGCGATCCGCCAGGGTGAACGCGGGGGCGAACCGTTCCTTGGCCAGGTCGGCGGTCTCGACTGACACGGGGTGGAGTGCCGCCTCGAGTTTTTCCAGCACGTGATGCGTCAGGGACTGGGGGTCCGGGTTCGTGGCGACCAGCAGGGCGTGCATCGACAGCTTCTCTCCCTCAGAGGTAACCTACTGGTGGTAGCTTACTGCTAGTAGGTTACTGGTAGTAGGTTATTCATGGATGAGAGGCTGCCGGGCATGGCCGAGCGACGACTCTCCAGTGCCGAGCGGCGGGCCCAGCTTGTCGGCGTTGCCCGCGACGTGATCGCCACCGAAGGTACAGACGCGCTCACGCTCGCGTACCTGGCGAGCAGAGCAGGGATCTCCAAGCCCGTCGTCTACGATCACTTCTCCTCGCGCTCGGCGCTTCTCCTCTCGCTGTATCAGGACTTCGACCAGCGGCATCTCGCCGACCTGCATGCTGCGATAGCGCACACCCCACCGGATTTGCGGCAGCGGGTCGAAGCGATTGCGGCGGCTCACGTCGCGTGCATCGTCTCCCAGGGCGTCGAACTCAGTGGAGTGGTGGCCGCACTGGCCGGCACACCAGCCCTCGAGAACGCCAGGCGAGAATCCGAACGCCGCTACGTGGACGTCTGTCGGCAAGCCATACGAAGCGCCGACGGCGCTGCGGACCTCAGTAGGGAAGCAGCCATCGCATTCGTAGGCGCCGCGGACGCACTCGGCCATGCGGCCGCCCGTGAAACGATCAGCCCGGAACTCGCCCGATCGACCATCACCACCGTGTTGCTCAGCCTTGTCAACGCCTCTGGCTGAAGGACTCGGGGCCATGCAGCCGCTCCCGTGTCCGCAACCTCCACGGCGGCCCGCACCGACTGCGCGTCGATGATCCCCGCCGTGGGCTCGGCCTCGCGGCCCTCGGGCTCACGGACCGTCCCGCGCAGCCGGTCGTGGAACTCGGCGATCAGCCCGTGCCCGCGCCAGCGGCGGAAGAATGCGTAAACCCGGGCTCATGCGGGGAAGTCCGCGGGCATCGCCCGCCATGAGATCCCGCCCGCGACCAGGTAGCGGATCGCGTCCAACAGCTGCCGGTGGCAGTAGCCCTCAAACCGTCCACCCGCCCCTGGAGCCAGGCCGGCACCGGCAGCAACGGCCGGACGGCCGCCCCCTCCGCGTCCGTCATGTCCGACGGATACCGGCGCACCCGATCCGGCTGGCCGGCCGCGTTGCCGTACACATGCGCGAGGCAATCGCACGACACGGCGGGCGAGTCGAAGTCAACATGCTCGGGAACGTACAACAACGTACAGCAAAGACAACAGGGCCTCCGGGAACCACTCGGAACGGGATCGCACCTCCGAGCTACCAGGCGGCCCTGCTCTCACGCGCGGAAACCGCCGCAGTCACCCGATCGAGACCCCCGTTCGATCAACAGCCTTCGAGATCGGTACGGGCAACAACCACTTACATGTCGGGATGCTCCGGCAGGGCAAGCCAGTCCGGCCAGGAGATCTCGCGGCCGAGGAAGCGCGGTTGCTCGAACGGCCAGTCGGCGGCGATCCACTGCGGCACCAGCGCGTCGAGGGCCTGCTCGACCTTGCTGCCCACCAGCTCGTCCACCACCCACCAGGAGATCTCGCCGTCCGCGCCGGCCTTCTCCGGCGGGTCGATGTAGACACAGCCGAACAGAGCTGTCTCCGCCGCGTCGAACAGCGCGTAGTTGAAGGACTGGTGTGCGGCGATCTCCTTCTCGTGCCGCAACAGGTCGGCTTGGTCGGCCTCATAGGTCATGGTGGCCGCGGGCCAGTCCCAGGCCGGACCGAAGATGGTCCACAGCCGCTCGCGCGAACTCATCACAGCCGGATAGTCGAGCGGGGTGTCCGCCTCCCGGATCGGCCGCAGATGATGACCACCGCCCGGCAGTGGTACCAAAACGGGGTGGACGAAGTCATCGGGAAGCCAGCTCATGGTGCCCGACCGTAGCAGCGCGCGACCGTCCGCTCTCCTGGATTTTCCCCGCATGCCGCCAGGTCCTGCTCTCATGCCGGGCAGGGCCCGCGATCACCCGATCGAGACTCCCGTTCGATCGACAGACTCCCTGATCGGTGTGGCAACGGCTTCTCAGGCCGGGGGTCTGCGGCTGACCGGCGAGGGCGGGCTGTTGCAGCAGTTGACCAAGCGGCTCCTGGAGTCCGCGCTGGAGGGTGCGATCACCGACCGCCTCGGTTGTGGCAAGCATGATCCGGCGGGCAAGAACGGAGGCAACTCGCGCAACGGCAAGCGTTCCAAGACCGTCCTGACCGATGTGGGACCGGTGGAGATCACCGTGCCCCGTGACCGGGACGGCTCCTTGGCCGCGAAGGGCCCGACCACCGGAGAGGTCCGGGCCCATCTCGGAGGTCTATGGCGCCGGCGTCTCCCGTCAGGCCCTCTTCACCATCACCGACGAGGTCCTCGAGGGCATGGCCGAATGGCAGAGCCGCCCCCGGACTCCGTATATCCGGTGGCCTTCATCGACGCCATGCATGTGAAGATCCGCGCCGGTGCGGTGGTCAACCGGCCTCTCCATGTCGCTCTGGCGGTCACGGTCGAGGGCCGGCGGGAGATCCTCGGCCTGTGGGCCGGCGGCGAGGGGGCCGAGCACTGGCTGCACGTCCTCACCGAGATCAAGAACCGCGGCGTCAACGACGTGCTCATGCTCGTCCGCGATGGCCTGAGGGGCCTGCCCGAGGCAGTGGAGACCGTCTGGCTGCGGACCATCGTGCAGACCTGCGGTGTGCACCTGCTGCGGAACTCCTTCCGCTGTGCCGCCCGCCAGGACCGGGACAAGAACGCCCGCCTCCTCAGGCCCGTCCGCACCGCACCGCACCGAGCAGGCCGCCCTGCTCAAGGGGCGGCAACGCCCACTCGTGATCGCTCTGTGCCTACTGCCTCTGCTGGTGGTGACGGCCTGCTGCGTACCCGCGCTCCTCGTGCTGCCGTTCTGGTCCGCCGGTCACATCCGGGCCACCGCGTTGGTCCGGCATCTTCGGGAATGCTCCCTGGCTCCGCACGGGACCGACCGCCCTGCGCCCGGTCGGTGACACGTCGGACCGGTGCTCCGCCAAACGGCCGGCAGAGGTCCGGCCCCGCCGTGCTCGCCGCGACCCCCGACCCTGCCCCCGACCCGAGGTTCCGGCCGGCTCGACCGGCAGCGGATGCTTTGAAGCATGACCATGACGCGACGGATCTTCAACCGGCGGACGTTCTCCGGCTTCTTGTGCCGGGACCTCGCCATCCACGAGAACCGCAGACCGGCCTGACCTCACCGAGGCGCGCGCCGGGTCGTACTGATCGCGGGCCTTTCATCGGCCCTGACCCGTGGTCCGGGCCGACGTGAACTCTGACTTCAGCGGCTCACCGCCGCCAGCTACGCCCACTGCACGCCGAGTTCCCGTAGGGCGTCGAGTTGCTCCGCTGTGAGTTTGTCTCTTCTCGATCGGGTGTTGGAGATCCATACACCCAGCTTGACGACCACCGGCTCCTCCTGGCCGTCGATGGTGATCTGCTCGGTGTGACCCCTTGGTACCGGCCGCTGCCCTTCTCGTTCGACCCATTGTGTGAGGGCGGTCAGGCCGCGTTGGAAGGCCTGCTGTGCCTTGCTCCTGGCCTTTCCCGGGCCCTTTGCCGCTTGCCCGGCCACCGGGGCGGGGGGCAGCGCCTGGAGCGGCTTGACGCCGAGCGTGGTCAGTCGTTCCTGCTGTTCGGTCGACAGTAGCTTCCAGGCGCCCGGCTTGCGTTGCTGCTGGAGCCATCGCCCGATGTCGTCGCCGTCGAAGAGCACGCCGGGCTGGATGTCGGGGAGGATGCCGCCTGGCTCGTCGGTGGCGAGGTCGGCGAGGTGGCGGTAGTGGCGTTGCCAGTTCAGGGGCCAGGGACAGTCCCAATCGGGGTCGATGGCCGTCAGCTGCTTGGCGCGTACGGCGGCCCGCTCCGGGTTCTTCCCCAGTCCGCCTTTGCGGCGCAGATTCGCCATGTGCTGCCCGATCGGCACCTCCACCCCGTTGGCGGGGTCCGTCCACACGGCGTCCTGCCGGGGTGCGAGGTGCCCGGTGGTCCGCCGGTAGGCCCGGAGTGCGGCGAGCTTGTTCTCCCAGGCTTCCTCGCCGGGTTCCCACACCATGCCGGCCTCGGGTGCGTCGAGGAGTGCCTTGCGCCGCTCCTCCAGCTCCCCGGCCCGCAGTGCTTTGCGCTGCTGGTGGACCCACCGCCCCAGTGGGAACGCCTTGGTCGCCCCGACTTCGGTTTCGGTGTCGTAGGGGATGGCGTGCAGGCCGGTGATCTGATTCTCGGCTCGCCAGCGAAGGAGGGCTTGGTAGCCCTCGAGCCACACCAGGGATTCGGGCCGGTAGACGCGGGAGCGGAGGAAGGCCGCGATGGTGGCGGCGTCGCGCGGGCTGGAGAAGTGGAGCAGCGCGGACTCGACCGCATTGTCGGTGTCGTCCGGCTTCTGGTTCTCACCGTCACCCTCGTCGCCGACCCCGATGATCCGTCCGTCCTCATCCCGCCGGACGTGCACGGTGCGTTGTCCGCGGGTGCGGGCGTGGGAGGCGAGCTGCTCGACCAAGCGCTCGTCATGGGAGCGCAGGCCCTGGAGCACGGCGACCAGGGGGCGGTAGCTGGCGGAGGCGACCATGTCGGTCGGCTCCTCGCCGGGTTCCAGGAAGACGGGCACGATGATCCGCGCGATCTTCGTGCTGCCGTCCCGGTTGAGCCGGAGGGCCCGGCCGATGTTCTGGACGATCTCCACTTGGGAGCCGCGGGTGTCGGCGAAGCAGACGGCTTCGACTCCGCGCTCGCCGGTGATGTCGACACCTTCCCCGAGGACGCGGCAGCTGGCGAGGAATGCCCGGTGCACGCGCCGGCCCTGGGCGTCGGTGCCGTTGGCGAACTGGCGCAGGACCTCGCGGCGCTCGGCGACGAGGTGGTCGCCGCACAGCCACGCCGACCACACCCGGCCCGGGGATACGTGGCGGCCGGCTTCCAGCTCGTAGAAGGTTGCGTCGATCGAGGATGCAGGCAGCCGGTCCGCGGCCGCCAGGTCCTCGTCGGAGGCGTCGCCTGCGTACAGTTCGGCGGCCGTCTGGGGCAGTTTCTCGGCGAATGCGGCAGCCTCCTCCACTTTCTGGTGGAAGGTCATGACGGTACGGAGGTTGTGCGCGGCCGCGTGTTCCAGGAGTGCGGTCTGCAGCAGCGCCAGGCGCCGGCCCCGCTGTGCTTCCTCGGACTCCCCGAGCACCGGCGAGGGATCGCGGATCTCGAGGACGTCGATCTCGAATCCGGCGAGGATCCCGCGCTCGATTGCCTCGCTCAGCCCGAGCTCGGCGATCCACGGGCCGTACGTCCCGTCCGGGTCGTCTGCCATGCTTGCGATCTCCGCCTCCTGACCGTCCGCGCCCAGCTGCGGCCGGGGCGAGGCGAGGATGCGCGGGGTTGCGGTCAAGTAGAGCCGGAAGTCGGCGGGGATCCGCTGGTTGTCGTGGATCGCCGCCCACGGCCTACCAAGATCACCAGCTGTGGAGTGGGCCTCGTCCACGATCGCGAGGTCGAAGCCGGCCATCTGCTGCCCGTACAGGCGCTCCTCGCCCGCCAGAGCGGCCTCCAGGGGCCCGCGTGCCTTCCGGCCTGTCGGATCCTCGCGGTCCACCAGAGAGGCATACGTGGCGAACACGACCACCGGCCCGGACCCGGCCCACAACGCCAACCGGATCGGGTTGGTGGTGGTACGCACCCCCAGCGAGGTGAGCACCGGATCGTTCTCCAGCGAACACACTCCGACCATGGGGAAACGGTGGCCCACCGCCCACCACGCCTGGGCGGTCTGCACGAGCAGGTCCAGGGTCGGCACGGTCACCAGGATCCGCCCGCCCGGGAAGCAGTCCAGCGCACACGCGGCGGCCGTGATCGTCTTCCCTGACCCGGTCGCGGACACGATCATGCCCCGCGCCCCCTCCGACGGTACCGATGATCTTGAAGGGAATCCCACCCATCGACGGAAAGCAGCTTTCTGGGCCACCTGATGTTCCCGAAGCTGAATACCCGGCGTTCTCAAGCCTTTCCTCCACCTTCTTCTTCACTCGCTTCGGGAGTCACTGGGACGGTGCGAAGGGTGGCACGGTCACCGTACCGTCCTCGCCCACCACGATCCGCTCGGCGAGCTGGGCCAGGACCTGAGAGGGGGACAGTCCCGCCCGGTAGGCCACCGCCCGGACCAGCCGACCGGACGCGGTGGACAACCGGACCTCCGTGCGCAGCTCATCTGCTCCCTCCCGCCCCTGCTCCCCGGAGGCGGCCTGTGCCGCAAGCGCATCAGCAAGCCGTTCCTCACGCTCACGAGCCCACACCGAGCCCTGAACATCCTGTTCCGGCTCGTACACGCTCCAACCGAGCACGGCCATCAAGTCCCTGACGCGCCGCCATTCAGCGTGTTTGGCCAGCCAGATGACAGCCAACCGCTCCCGGTCCACCTCGAATTCGTAGAAGGAGCCGTTCCCCCTCAGCCGCTCCGCGGTCTCCCGCTCACGGACAGCAGCCTCCGCGACCTTCTCCGCAATGGCGGCGGCATCCAGTCCGTCCGCCTGACGCCGGACCTGATCCCGCGCCACGTCCTGAGCACTCCACATGCGTTTTCCCTTTTCCGAAAGGCGCGGGCATCTGGACCCGCATCGGGGGCGATTGAAAGGTGTCCCATACTTTCGCCAAGACTACATGTGCATCAAACTAGATGAAGCCGCTAACTTACATCCGATCAGAACAAAACCCCGCACCCCATAGTCAGCCAGACCTGCGAAGTGTGCCCTAACAACCCTGGAAGCACAGCCAGAAGGCCCGTCAGGCGGAGGAGCGCAACGGACACCCACCGACCCGGGCTGTAGCTCAGCGGAAGCCCGGTAGCGGGACGAAGTCCCGCCGCTCCGGAAGCGCAGCGAACGGAGCCTCATCCGGCTTGCAAAGCAAGCCGGATGAGCGGGACGCGCAGCGGCCCACAAGGGCTCACGCGGAGCGGGAGC
>NZ_JBVITR010000026.1:64626-92533 GCF_055574875.1 Streptomyces sp. NPDC034670 | reverse complement strand
GGGGGGGGGGGCAGTGGGGGCGGGGTGAGGGAGCGCCCCCCCTCCCCCTCCTCGCCCCCCCCCCCCCCCCCCCCCCCCCCCCCCCCCCCCCCCCCCCCCCCCCCCCCCCCCCCCCCCCCCCCGCCCCCGTCGTCACCCCGCCGCCGCCCGGGCTTTCCGCCGCCCGCGGCTCCCCGGTTTCCCCGCTGTTCGAAGCGGGCAGCCTTTCTGTCCGTTCCTGACCGCGCGTGGAGCATTGTTCCCCTCCCCGGCGGCCCACTTCGGTAACTCGGTGCTCATGGGCGGGTTCCGTCTGTCACCCTGTCGGCATCGATCGAGGAGTGCTCGTACGAACTGCCCGGGAGCTGCCCATGAGGGCCATTCCGACGCAACGGGAGACAGCCCCGCGCGCCTGCGAGGCGCGGGTGGAAACGGTTCTGCCCGCCAGTCCCCTCGCGCCGGGCTCCGCACGGGCCCTGCTGCGCAAGACGTTCACCGAGTGGGCGGAACTCGGGCTGCCCGGCGCCGAGCACCTCACCGGCCGCGCCGGCGAGGACGCCACGCTGGTCGCCAGCGAACTCGTCACCAACGCCGTCGTGCACGCCGGGACGGACGTGCACCTGGCGTGCCGGCTGGAGGAGGAGACCGGCGCGCTCGTCGTCGAGGTCGGCGACCGGCACCCCACCCGCGCCCCGCGCGGCACCGAGCCGGAGGCGCCGCCGCACGACGCCCCGGAGTACGGGCGCGGCCTGCCGCTCGTCGCCACGCTCTGCGAGGCCTGGGGGATCACCTACCGTCCGGGCACCAAGACGGTGTGGGCGCGGTTGCCCGCCGGAGGGTGCGCGACGGACGACCGGATCGAGGCGTACGCCGGGGAGCACGCGCTGGCGCGGGACCTGAGGGTGGCGCAGATGCTCGCGCCCGAGCCGCCGTACGCCCGGACGCGGGCCCGGGCGCAGGGGGAACACGGCGCGCACGCGCGGGACGCCTGGCGCGGCGGCTCGTACGGGGACGACTGGCTCGCCCGGCGGCCCGGGCGGGACGGGGCCTGGCTGGGGCGCGGAGCCCTGTCCTTCCTCGCCGAGGCCTCCGACCTGCTCGCCGGCCAGCTGGACGAGGACCTGGTCGCCGCGCTCACCGGGCAGCTGATCGTCCCCCGGCTGGCGGACTGGTGCGCGGTGTGGCTGGAGGACGGGACCACCGGCCGCGGCGTCCGGGACGGCGAGGGGACCCGGGACCGCGGGGCCCCGCCGGCCCGGGTCTGGCACGCCGGCGAGGACCGCGTCGAGGAACTGCGCCGGGCCCTGGAGCGCAACCCCCCGCAGCCGGGCGACCCGTTGTGCCCGGGCCCCGTCCCCTATCCCTGGCCGGACACGGCGCCCGGCACCCCCGACGGCGCCGGCGCGGCCCCGCCCGCCCACGACCCGCCCGGCGCGGCCCTCGCCTACCCCCTGGCCGCCGGCGGGCGCCCTCTGGGCACCCTGGTGATCGGGCGGGCCGGGATCGACCGGTTCCCCGACGAGATCACCGGACTCGTGGAGGACCTCGGCCGCCGGGTCGCCCTGGCCATCGGCGCCGCCCGGCAGTACGCCCGCCAGGCCACCATCAGCGCGGTGCTCCAGCGCGGACTGCT
Source organism: Streptomyces sp. NPDC034670 (assembly GCF_055574875.1). Taxonomy (NCBI): domain Bacteria; kingdom Bacillati; phylum Actinomycetota; class Actinomycetes; order Kitasatosporales; family Streptomycetaceae; genus Streptomyces; species Streptomyces sp. NPDC034670. The sequence goes on along the minus strand of NZ_JBVITR010000026.1, from coordinate 90,921 downwards.
GCCCGGCGCCGTCGCCGAGATCCCGGGCGTGCGCAGCGCCCTCGTCCACGAGCCCTACGACAAGGGCGGACCGAGCGGGGACTTCTACGACCTCTTCCCGGCCGGCCGGGACCGCTGGTGCTTCGTCCTCGGCGACGTCCAGGGCAAGGGCCCGGAGGCCGCCGTGGTCATCGGGCTGGTCCGGCCCTGGCTGCGGCTGCTCGCCCGTGAGGGCTACCGCGTCGCCGACGTCCTCGACCGCCTCAACCAGCTGCTCCTCGACGACGCCACGGAGGCCGCCGACGCCGCCGCCCGCGCGCTCGTCGCCGCCGGCGCCCGCCCGACCGCCCCCGGCGACGGCCCGCAGACCCGTTTCCTCTCCCTCCTCTACGGCGAGCTCGTCCCCGTCGACGGCGGCGTCCGCTGCACCCTCGCCTCCGCCGGCCACCCCCTGCCCCTGCTGCTCGCCCCCGACGGCACGGTCCGTGCCGTCGCCCGGCCGCAGACCCTGCTCGGGGTCGTCGAGGACGTCACCTACACCAGCGAGACCTTCGAGCTGCGCTCCGGCGACACCCTGCTCTGTGTCACCGACGGTGTCACCGAGCGGCGCTCCGGCTCCCGCCAGTTCGACGACGGCGACGGGCTGGCCGCGGCCCTGGCGGACTGCGCGGGCCTGGACGCCGGCCCGATAGCGGAACGCATCACCCGGCTCGTGCACGAGTTCGGCGCCCTCCCGCCCGCGGACGACCTCGCCCTGCTGGTGCTCCAGGCCGAGTGACACGGGGGCGACGCGCCGGGTGCGGGACAATGGAGCACATGCCTTCCGCACTCCCCGACGGCGAGCCCGTCCCCGCCGACGGCGCGCTGCCCGCGTCCGCGCTCGCCGGGGCCGCCGACCGCCCCCTCGGGTTCTACCTGCACGTCCCGTACTGCGCGACCCGCTGCGGCTACTGCGACTTCAACACCTACACCGCGACCGAGCTGCGCGGCACCGGCGGGGTGCTGGCCTCCCGCGACAACTACGCCGAGACCCTGACCGACGAGATCCGCCTGGCCCGCAAGGTCCTCGGCGACGACCCGCGCGAGGTGCGCACGGTGTTCGTCGGCGGCGGCACGCCCACCCTGCTGGCCGCCGAGGACCTGGTGCGGATGCTGGGGGCGATCCGCGACGAGTTCGGGCTGGCGGCGGACGCGGAGGTGACCACCGAGGCCAACCCGGAGTCGGTCGACCCGGCCTACCTGGCCACCCTGCGGGCCGGCGGCTTCAACCGGATCTCCTTCGGCATGCAGAGCGCCCGGCGGCACGTGCTGCGGGTCCTGGACCGCACCCACACCCCCGGCCGGCCCGAGGCGTGCGTCGCCGAGGCCCGCGCGGCGGGCTTCGAGCACGTCAACCTCGACCTGATCTACGGCACCCCCGGCGAGTCCGACGACGACTGGCGGGCCTCGCTGGACGCGGCCCTCGGGGCGGGACCCGACCACGTCTCGGCGTACGCCCTGATCGTCGAGGAGGGCACGCAGCTCGCCCGCCGCATCCGGCGCGGCGAGGTCCCGGCGACCGACGACGACGTGCACGCCGACCGCTACCTCATCGCCGAGCAGACCCTGTCGGCGGCGGGCTTCGCCTGGTACGAGGTGTCGAACTGGGCCACCTCCGAGGCGGCCCGCTGCCTGCACAACGAGCTGTACTGGCGCGGCGCCGACTGGTGGGGCGCGGGCCCCGGCGCCCACAGCCACGTCGGCGGCGTGCGCTGGTGGAACGTGAAGCACCCCGGGGCGTACGCGGCGGCGCTGGCGGCGGGACGGTCGCCGGGGGCCGGGCGCGAGGTCCTGTCGGACGAGGACCGCCGGGTGGAGCGGATCCTCCTCGAACTGCGCCTCGAGGAGGGCGTCCCCCTCTCCCTCCTCCGCCCGGAGGGCCTGGGGGCCGCCCGCCGCGCCCTGGCCGACGGCCTGCTCCGGCCGGGCCCGTACGAGGAGGGCCGCGCGGCCCTCACCCTGCGCGGGCGGCTGCTGGCGGACGCGGTGGTGCGGGACCTGGTGGACTGAACGGGGGCCTCCCCGCCCCCACCCGCCCCCGGGGCGCTGCCCCCGGGCCGCTCCCGGCGTCCGGGGAGCGGGGAGCCGGGGCGGGGAGCGGCCGGCCGGTCAGGACGGCGGCGCGGTCACGAAGTCGATCAGCTCCTCGACCCTGCCCAGGAGGGCCGGCTCCAGGTCCTTGTACGACCGCACCCGGGACAGGACGTGCCGCCAGGCCGCCCCCGTGTCCTCCGGCCACCCCAGCGCCCGGCACACGCCCGTCTTCCAGTCCTGCCCGCGCGGCACCCGCGGCCACCGCGGGATCCCCAGCGAGGCCGGCTTCACCGCCTCCCAGACGTCGACGTACGGGTGGCCCACCACCAGGGCGTGCTCGCTCGTCACCGACTCGGCGATGCGCCACTCCTTGCTGCCCGGGACCAGGTGGTCCACCAGGACGCCGAGGCGGGCGTCCGGGCCGGGGGCGAAGTCCGCGACGACGGACGGCAGGTCGTCGACGCCCTCCAGGTACTCCACGACCACGCCCTCGACGCGCAGGTCGTCGCCCCACACCTTCTCGACCAGCTCGGCGTCGTGCCGGCCCTCGACGTAGATGCGCCCCGCGCGGGCCACCCGCGCGCGGGCGCCGGGGACGGCCACCGAACCGGACGCCGTCCGGGTGGGCCGCGGCGGGCCGGCGGCGGGCCGCACCAGGGTCACCGGGCGGCCCTCCAGCAGGAAGCCGCGCGGCTCCAGCGGGAACACGCGGTGCTTGCCGAAGCGGTCCTCCAGGGTCACCGTGCCCGCCTCGCAGCGGATCACCGCGCCGCAGAAGCCGGTGCCGGGCTCCTCCACCACCAGGCCGGGCTCGGCCGCGACCTCGGGCACCGGCTGCGGCTTCTTCCACGGAGGGGTCAGATCGGCGGAGTACTGGCGCATTCCGCTGACGATAGGAGGAATCCGCCCGTCAGGAGTGGCGTGACACGCCGAAACGGGCCGCCAGGGCGTCGCGTTGGGCCCGGACGAACGCCGCGTCCACCACCGCCCCGTGGCCGGGGACGTACCGCGCGTCCTCGCCGCCCAGCTCCAGCAGCCGGTCCAGGGCGGCCGGCCAGCGGGACGGGACGGCGTCGGGGCCCGCCTGCGGTTCGCCCGACTCCTCCACCAGGTCGCCGCAGAAGACCACCACCGGGTCGCCGGGGACCAGCACCGCGAGGTCGTGGGCCGTGTGCCCCGGGCCCACGTCCGCCAGCAGCACCGGCCGGCCGCCGTCCGGGCCGAGGTCGAGCGTCCGCTCGCCGGACACCGTGTGGCGCGGCCGGACCAGCGCGTCCACGGCCTCCCGGGCCACCCGCGCGTCCAGCCCGTGGCGCACCGCGTCCGCGCGCAGCTCCTCCCGCCCGTACGCCGGCGCCGCGCCCGCCCCCGCCGCCCCGAACACCTCCGCGTCCGCGAACGCCGCGGCCCCGAGGACGTGGTCGAAGTGGGGATGGGTGAGCGCGAGATGCGTCACACGGCGTCCGGTGAGCGCCCGCGCCTCGGCCCGCAACCGTGCGCCCTCGCCCGGACTCGAGCCCGCGTCGACGAGCAGCACGGCGTCCGCCCCGACGACGAGCCCCGCCGTGCAGTCCCACCCCGGCAGCCGGCGCCGCCCCACCCCGGGCGCCACCCGCTCCCACCCCGCCTCTTCCCACGTCACGGTCATACGGGGACGCTACCGCCGCCGTGCCGCCCGGCGCGGCGGCGCGGGACCGGCCTTGCCCGAGGTGTACCCCCCGGCCGTACACTGGGCCGGGGAAGTCTGGCACTCGCGTGCGAAGAGTGCCAGGGAAGTTACCGGGCGGAAGCGACTGGAGGTGTGCGCGATGCTCAGCGAACGCAGACTCCAGGTGCTGCGCGCGATCGTCCAGGACTACGTCGGCACCGAGGAGCCCGTCGGCTCCAAGGCGCTCACCGAGCGGCACCGGCTCGGCGTCTCCCCGGCCACCGTGCGCAACGACATGGCCGCGCTGGAGGAGGAGGGCTACATCGCCCAGCCGCACACCAGCGCCGGCCGCATCCCCACCGACAAGGGCTACCGGCTGTTCGTCGACAAGCTCGCCGGCGTCAAGCCGATGAGCCCGCCGGAGCGGCGCGCCATCCAGAACTTCCTCGAGGGCGCCGTCGACCTCGACGACGTGGTGGCCCGTACGGTGCGGCTGCTCGCGCAGCTGACCCGGCAGGTCGCCGTCGTGCAGTACCCGTCGCTGACCCGCTCGACGGTGCGGCACGTGGAGCTGCTGTCCCTCGCGCCGGCGCGCCTGATGCTGGTGCTGATCACGGACACCGGCCGGGTCGAGCAGCGCATGGTCGACTGCCCGGCCCCGTTCGGGGAGGCGTCCCTGGCGGACCTGCGCGCACGGCTCAACAGCCGGGTCGCGGGCCGCCGGTTCACCGACGTGCCGAACCTGGTGGAGGACCTCCCGGAGGACTTCGAGGCCGAGGACCGCGGTACCGTCTCGACGGTCCTGTCCACCCTCCTGGAGACGCTCGTCGAGGAGAACGAGGAGCGGCTGATGATCGGCGGCACCGCCAACCTCACCCGCTTCGGGCACGACTTCCCCCTCACGATCCGGCCCGTCCTGGAGGCGCTGGAGGAGCAGGTGGTGCTCCTCAAGCTGCTCGGCGAGGCGAAGGATCCGGGCGTGACCGTCCGCATCGGTCACGAGAACGCCCACGAAGGACTCAACTCCACGTCCGTCGTGTCGGTCGGCTACGGTTCGGGCGGCGAGGCTGTCGCCAAGCTCGGCGTGGTCGGACCGACCCGCATGGACTACCCCGGAACGATGGGAGCGGTACGCGCAGTGGCACGGTACGTCGGACAAATCCTGGCGGAGTCATAGGTGGCCACGGACTACTACGCCGTACTCGGCGTACGCCGCGACGCGTCGCAGGAAGAGATCAAGAAGGCCTTCCGGCGGCTCGCCCGCGAGCTGCATCCGGACGTCAATCCGGACCCGAAGACCCAGGAGCGGTTCAAGGAGATCAACGCCGCCTACGAGGTGCTGTCGGACCCGCAGAAGAAGCAGGTCTACGACCTCGGCGGCGACCCGCTCTCGCAGTCCGGCGGCGGCGGCGCGGGCGGCTTCGGCGCCGGTGGCTTCGGGAACTTCTCCGACATCATGGACGCGTTCTTCGGCACGGCGTCGCAGCGCGGGCCGCGCTCGCGCACCCGCCGCGGCCAGGACGCGATGATCCGCATCGAGGTCGAGCTCGACGAGGCCGCGTTCGGCACGACCAAGGACATCCAGGTCGACACGGCGATCGTCTGCACCACCTGCAGCGGCGAGGGCGCCGCTCCGGGCACCAGCGCGCAGACCTGCGACATGTGCCGCGGCCGCGGTGAGGTCTCCCAGGTCACGCGCTCCTTCCTGGGCCAGGTCATGACCTCGCGCCCGTGCCCGCAGTGCCAGGGCTTCGGCACCGTGGTCCCCACGCCGTGCCCGGAGTGCGCGGGCGACGGCCGGATCCGCTCCCGGCGCACGCTCACCGTCAAGATCCCGGCCGGTGTCGACAACGGCACCCGGATCCAGCTCGCCGGTGAGGGCGAGGTCGGGCCGGGCGGCGGTCCCGCCGGCGACCTGTACGTCGAGATCCACGAGCTGCCGCACCCCACCTTCCAGCGGCGCGGCGACGACCTGCACTGCACGGTCACCATCCCGATGACCGCGGCGGCCCTCGGCACCAAGGTGCCGCTGGAGACGCTGGACGGCATGGAGGAGGTCGACATCCGGCCCGGCACCCAGTCCGGCCAGTCGATCCCGCTGCACGGCCGGGGCGTCACGCACCTGCGCGGCGGCGGCCGGGGCGACCTCGTCGTGCACGTCGAGGTCCAGACCCCGACCAAGCTCGACCCCGAGCAGGAGCGGCTGCTGCGCGAACTGGCCAAGCTCCGCGGCGAGGAACGCCCGCAGGGCCAGTTCCAGCCGGGACAGCAGGGACTGTTCTCGCGGCTGAAGGACGCCTTCAACGGGCGGTGAGCCGCCCGGTCGCGGGGCGGCCGGCCGCTGCCGGGGTCCGGGGGGCACCCCCGGGCGGGCACGGTCGGCCGGGCCCCGCTCCCGCGGTGCTCCGGAAAGCGGCCCGCGCCCGGGGGACGGGTCGCTTCGGGTGCGTCCGGGGGACGTGACACCATGCCGTCATGTCCTCCGTACCGACCGATCTCTTCCCGCACCCGATCGTGCAGGCGCCCATGGCGGGCGGTGTCTCCGTGCCGCAGCTCGCCGCCGCCGTCTCCGAGGCGGGCGGGCTCGGTTTCCTCGCCGCCGGGTACAAGACCGCGGACGGGATGTACCAGGACATCAAGCAGGTGCGGGGACTGACCGGCAGGCCGTTCGGCGTCAACCTCTTCCTGCCCCAGCCGGAGACGGCCGATCCCGCCGCCGTCGGCGTCTACGCCCACCAGCTGGCCGGGGAGGCCGCCTGGTACGAGACCGAGCTCGGCGACCCCGACGGCGGCCGCGACGACGGTTTCGACGCCAAGCTCGCCGTCCTCCTGGACGACCCGGTGCCGGTGGTGTCGTTCCACTTCGGCGTGCCGGCCCGCGGGGTCCTGGACTCCCTCCGCCGCGTCGGCACGTTCACCCTGGCCACCGCCACGACCGCGGAGGAGGCACGGGCCGTCGAGCGGGCCGGCGCGGACGCGGTGATCGCGCAGGGCGTCGAGGCCGGCGGCCACCAGGGCACCCACGCGGACGTCCCGGAGGCGGACGGCTCCGGCATCGGGCTGCTGTCCCTGCTCGCCCAGGTCCGGGAGTCCGTCGGCATCCCGGTCGTCGCGGCCGGCGGCATCATGCGCGGCAGCCAGATCGCCGCGGTGCTCGCGGCCGGAGCCGCCGCGGCCCAGCTCGGCACGGCCTTCCTCGCCACCCACGAGTCCGGCGCGCACGCCCTGCACAAGCGGGCCCTGACCGACCCCCTGTACGTCCGCACCGAGCTGACCCGGGCCTTCTCCGGCCGCCCCGCCCGCGGCCTGGTCAACCGCTTCCTGCGCGAGCACGGCCCCTACGCGCCCGCCGCCTACCCGGACGTCCACCACCTCACCGCGCCCCTGCGCAAGGCCGCGGCCAGGGCCGGGGACGCGCAGGGCATGGCGCTGTGGGCGGGCCAGGGCCACCGGATGGCCCGGGAGCTGCCCGCCGGGCGGCTGGTGGAGGTGCTGGTCGCCGAACTCGCCTCCGCCCGGGCGACGTTGTCGGCGGGAGGTGCCCGGTGACCGCGCCGGTGTTCGTCGTCGACCACTTCGGCACGGACGGCGGGGGCCGTTACGTGCTCGACGGCCCCGAGGGGCGGCACGCCGTCTCCGTGAAGCGGCTGCGGGCCGGGGAGAGCGTCGTCCTCACCGACGGCGCGGGCCGCTGGGCCGAGGGCGAGGTCGAGGGCACCGAGGGCAAGGACCGCCTGGTGGTGGCCCTCGGCGACGTGGTCGAGGAGCCCGCCGAGTCCCTCCGTCTGACCGTCGTCCAGGCGCTGCCCAAGGGCGACCGGGGCGAGCTGGCCGTGGAGACGATGACCGAGGTCGGCGTCGACGCGATCGTGCCGTGGTCGGCGGCGCGCTGCATCACGCAGTGGAAGGGGGAGCGGGGGCTGAAGTCCCTCGCCAAGTGGCGGGCGACGGCCCGCGAGGCCGGCAAGCAGTCCCGCCGGGTGCGCTTCCCCGAGGTCGCGGACGCGGCGACGACCCGGCAGGTCGCCTCGCTCCTGGCCGGGGCCGACTTCGCCGCCGTCCTGCACGAGAGCGGCACCGAACCCCTCGCGACCGCCGAACTCCCCGCCCGTGGCCACATCGTGCTGGTCGTCGGACCCGAAGGCGGCATCTCCCCCGAGGAGTTGGAGCTCTTCGCGCGGGCCGGGGCCAGGCCCCACCGCCTGGGCCGCAGCGTCCTGCGCACGTCCACCGCCGGCACCGCGGCGGCGGCCGTCCTGCTCGCCCGCACGGGCCGCTGGTCCTGACGGGCCCCGGCCGTCCGTCCGCCGGCAGCGGTTCCCGGCCGTCCGGTCCCACGGCCCGTCGGGCAGCCCGCGCGGACCGTCCCGCCCGCCGTGACCCCGTCCGCGGCGCGGCCTCCTGACCCGGCGTCCGTTCGCCGGCCCGGGGTGGTGCGCAGTGGCCGTATGCGCCCTACCGCCCCCGCGGCGACGGTGGCAGGCTGCCGTCCATGGGGGCATCGAGGAACAGGGCCCGGCGCGGGGCGCGGTGGCGGCGGCCGGTGGTGGCCGCCGGGTTCGTCGCGGCCGCGGTGGGCGCGACCGTGGCGTGCGAACCGGGCGGACTGAGTTCCACGGCGGTCGCGTACACGACCGACGAGACCGTGACCGAGGAGCTCGGCCGGCGCAAGGTCGGGGTGCGGTGGCTCAACTGCACCGCGTCCTTCGGCGAGAAGGACGGCGCGTCGTCCCCGGCCTCCTCCGGGGGCGAGGACACCGTGGCCTCCGTCGACTGCGAGGGGGAGACCGAGGACGGCAAGGAGATCACCGTCACCGGGAAGGTCACCCACGCCGTGAACGGGGCCTGCGTGCGCGGGAACCTCACCGTGAAGGTGGACGGGAAGCAGCGGTTCCGGGTCGACGGCCTCGGCGACTGCGACACCACCAGCCCCCCGCCGGTGGGCGAGCCCACCGGGGGCGGGCCGGATCCCACCGTCACCGTGACCGTCACCACGACGGTGTGGTGCGACCAGTACCCCGCGTGTCGCCCGGTCGAGGGCAAGTGATCCCGCCCCCTGTCCAGGCCGCGGGCACTTGCGTAGGGTGATCGGGTGACACAGCCCGCATCGGTCGCCTCCACCGCGTATCTCCGATTCCCGCACCCGCACGGCGAGTTGGTCGCCTTCACCGCCGAGGACGACGTGTGGCTCGCGCCGCTCGACGGCGGCCGGGCCTGGCGGGTCAGCGCCGACAACGTGCCGGTGAACCACCCCCGGATCTCGCCTGACGGCACCACCGTCGCCTGGACCTCCACCCGCGACGGCGCCCCCGAGGTGCACGTCGCGCCGGTCGACGGCGGACCCGCCCGGCGCCTCACGCACTGGGGGAGCGGGAGGACCCAGGTGCGCGGCTGGACCCCGGACGGACGGGTCCTGGCGCTCAGCACCCACGGCCAGCCCAGCCTGCGCCGCTCCTGGGCGCGCGCCGTCCCCCTCGACGGGGGCCCGGCCACCACCCTGCCCCACGGCCCCGTGGGCGACGTCGTCTTCGGCCCGCACACCGTGCTGCTGTCCGCGCCGATGGGCCGCGAGGCCGCCTGGTGGAAGCGGTACCGGGGCGGCACGGCGGGCAAGCTGTGGATCGACCGCGAGGGCGACGGCGAGTTCGTCCGCCTCCACGAGGACCTCGACGGGAACGTCGAGTACCCGCTGTGGGCGGGGGACAGGGTGGCCTTCCTCTCCGACCACGAGGGCACCGGCGCCCTGTACTCCTCCCTCGCCGACGGCTCGGACATGCGCCGGCACACCCCGCTCGGGGGCTTCTACGCCCGCCACGCGGCCACCGACGGCACCCGCGTCGTCTACTCCAGCGCCGGTGAGCTCTGGATCCTGGACGACCTGGACGGGGCCGAGCCGCGCCGGCTCGACGTCCGGCTCGGCGGACAGCGCACCGACCTCCAGCCGTTCCCGGTGAACGCCGCCCGCTGGTTCGGCTCCGCCTCCCCCGACCACACCGCGCGCGGCAGCGCCGTGTGCGTCCGCGGCGCCGTCCACTGGGTCACCCACCGCTCCGGCCCCGCCCGCGCGCTCGCCGCGACCCCGGGCGTGCGCGCCCGGCGGCCCCGCGCCTTCCGCGTGGACGGCGAGGAGTGGGTGGTGTGGGTGACGGACGCCGAGGGCGACGACGCCCTGGAGTTCGCCCCCGCCACCGGCCTCGCCCCGGGCGCGACCCCGCGCCGCATCGCCGCCGGCCGGCTCGGCCGCGTGCTGGAACTCGCCGTGGCCCCCGACGGCAGCCGCGCCGCGGTCGCCTCGCACGACGGCCGCGTCCTGCTCGTCGAGCGCGAGACCGGCGAGGTCCGCGAGGTCGACCGGAGCGAGGACGGCGACGTCTCCGGGCTGACGTTCTCGCCCGACTCCGCCTGGCTCGCCTGGTCCCACCCCGGCCCGCGCCCGCTCAGCCAGCTCCGCCTCGCCAACACCACCGACCTGTCGGTCACCGAGGCGACCCCGCTGCGCTTCCAGGACTACGCGCCCGCCTTCACCCTCGACGGCAGGCACCTCGCCTTCCTGTCGACCCGCTCCTTCGACCCGGTCTACGACGAGCACGTCTTCGACCTGGCCTTCGTCGAGGGCGTCCGCCCGCACCTGATCACCCTCGCGGCGACGACCCCGTCCCCGTTCGGACCGCAGCGGCACGGCCGGCCCTTCGAGACGCCGGACCGGGACGAGACCCCCGACAGCGAGGGCGTCCCCACCACCCGGATCGACCTCGAGGGCCTCGCCGACCGGATCGTGCCGTTCCCGGTCGAGGCCGCCCGCTACACCAACCTGCGGGCCGCCAAGGACGGGGTGCTGTGGCTGCGGCACCCGGTGCGCGGGGTGCTCGGCGCCTCCCGCGCCACCCCCGACGACCCCGACCCCAAGACCGACCTGGAGCGCTACGACCTCGTCCAGCAGCGCATCGAGCACCTGGCCGTGGACGCCGACCACTTCGAGGTCAGCGGCGACGGCAAGCGGGTGCTGCTGTGGACCGACGGGCGGCTGAAGGTCGTCCCCAGCGACCGGCGCGCGTCGGGCGACGACGACAGCGACACCAACATCACCGTCGACCTCGGCCGGGTCCGCCAGTTCGTCGACCCGGCGGCCGAGTGGCGGCAGATGTTCGACGAGGCCGGCCGCATCATGCGGGACAACTTCTGGCGGCCGGACATGAGCGGCGTCGACTGGGACGGCGTCCTCGACCGCTACCGCCCCGTCCTCGACCGCCTCGCCACCCACGACGACCTCGTCGACCTGCTCTGGGAGGTGCAGGGCGAACTCGGCACCTCGCACGCCTACGTCACCCCGCGCGGCGGATACGGCGACGGCGCCCGGCAGGGACTCCTCGGCGCGGACGTCTCCCGGCACGAGGACGGCTCCTGGCGGGTCGACCGCGTCCTGCCCTCCGAGACCTCCGACCCCGAGGCCCGCTCCCCGCTCGCCGCGCCCGGTGTCGCCGTCCGCCCCGGCGACGCGATCGTCGCGGTCGCGGGACAGCCGGTCGACCCGGTGACCGGCCCCGGCCCGCTGCTGGTCGGCACGGCGGGCAAGCCGGTCGAGCTGACCGTCTCCCCGGCCGGCGGCGGCGAACCGCGCCACGCGGTCGTCGTCCCCGTCGCCGACGAGGAACCGCTGCGCTACCACGCCTGGGTCGCCGACCGCCGCGCCTACGTCCACGAGAGGTCCGGCGGCCGCCTCGGCTACCTCCACGTCCCCGACATGCAGGCCCCCGGCTGGGCGCAGATCCACCGCGACCTGCGCGTCGAGGTGCTCCGCGAGGGCCTGGTCGTGGACGTGCGGGAGAACCGCGGCGGGCACACCTCCCAGCTCGTCGTGGAGAAGCTGGCCCGGCGGATCGTCGGCTGGGACCTGCCGCGCGGCATGCGGGCGGAGAGCTACCCCCGGGACGCGCCCCGCGGTCCCGTCGTCGCCGTCGCCAACGAGTTCTCCGGCTCCGACGGCGACATCGTCAACGCGGCGATCCGGGCCCTCGGCATCGGCCCGGTGGTCGGCACCCGCACCTGGGGCGGAGTGATCGGCATCGACAGCCGCTACCGCCTGGTCGACGGCACCCTCGTCACCCAGCCCAAGTACGCCTTCTGGCTGGAGGGGTACGGCTGGGGCGTGGAGAACCACGGCGTCGACCCCGACGTGGAGGTGGTGCAGCGCCCGCAGGACCACGCGGCGGGCCGGGACGTCCAGCTGGACGAGGCGATCCGCATCGCGCTGGAGGCCCTGGGGACGACGCCCGCGAAGGCACCGCCCGCCCTGGACTGACCGGTCCGGATACGATGCCCGGGTAAGCGATCACCCGGGCGCGAGGAGGCCGCATGGCAGGGGAACCGCAGGACGACTGCCTGTTCTGCAAGATCGTCGCGAAGCAGGTCCCGGCGACGATCGTCCGGGAGACGGAGACCACCGTCGCGTTCCGCGACATCAACCCCCAGGCGCCCACCCACGTCCTGGTGATCCCGAAGGCGCACCACCGGGACGCGGCGGCGCTCGCCGCCGCCGCGCCCGGGCTCGCGGCGGACGTGCTGCGCGAGACGCAGGCCGTCGCGGACGAGGAGAAGCTGGAGAGCTACCGCATCGTCTTCAACACCGGCGCCGGCGCCGGCCAGACCGTCTGGCACGCGCACGCCCACGTCCTGGGCGGCCGCGGCCTCGAGTGGCCCCCCGGGTAAGCGGCCTTGTCCGTACGCGAACTGGTGGTGCTCGGCACCGCCAGCCAGGTCCCCACCCGGCACCGCAACCACAACGGCTACCTGCTGCGCTGGGACGGCGAGGGCATCCTGTTCGACCCCGGCGAGGGCACCCAGCGCCAGATGCTGCGCGCCGGGGTCGCCGCGCACGACCTGAACCGCATCTGCGTCACCCACTTCCACGGCGACCACTCGCTCGGCCTCGCCGGGGTGATCCAGCGCATCAACCTCGACCGGGTGCCGCACGAGGTCACCGCCCACTACCCGCGCTCCGGGCAGCGCTTCTTCGACCGGCTGCGGTACGCCACCGCCTACCGCGAGACCGTCACCCTCACCGAGGCCCCGGTCGACGTGGACGGCCCGCTGGCCGTCACCCCCCGCTACACGCTGGAGGCGCGCAGGCTGTCGCACCCCGTGGAGTCGTTCGGCTACCTCCTGCGCGAACCCGACGGCCGGCGCATGCTGCCCGACCGGCTGGCCGCGCACGGCATCGAGGGCCCGGACGTCGGCCGCCTCCAGCGCGAGGGCGTCCTCGGCGGGGTGTCCCTGGAGGACGTCAGCGAGGTGCGGCGCGGGCAGCGGTTCGCGTTCGTCATGGACACCCGGCTCTGCGCGGGCGTGCACGCGCTCGCGGAGGGCTGCGACCTGCTGGTCATCGAGTCGACCTTCCTCGACGAGGACGAGGAACTCGCCGTCGAGCACGGCCACCTGACCGCGGGTCAGGCGGCGCGGGTGGCGCGCGACGCGGGCGTGCGGCACCTCGTCCTCACCCACTTCAGCCAGCGCTACACCGACCCGGACCAGTTCGAGCGCCAGGCCCGGGCCGCCGGGTACGACGGGGACCTGACCGTGGCGCACGATCTGCTGCGGGTCCCGCTTCCGAAGCGCCGGTGAAGCACCCGCACGACGCTCCGGTGCCCTGCCGTCAGCCGGTCCCGGGCGCCCGCGTCGCCGCCGCCGTGCCGTAGGCGCCCCGGGCGGGGGCGGGGGTGCCCTCCACCGGGATCTCCACGACCGGCTGCTCCGGGGCGCCGATCTCGGGCACCGCGCCCGCGGGGGTGCCCGGGGCGGCGGCGACCACGGCGGCCGGGTGGCCGCCGCGGCGCCGGACCGCGCCCGGCAGCAGCGGACGTCCGCCGGTGTGCAGGGCGACGGCCGTCATCGGCAGGGCGACCAGCAGCAGTCCGGCGCCCAGCACCGCGCCCATGACGGGGAAGCCGGCCTGCGCGGCCAGCACACTGCCGGTCAGCGGCCCGGCGGCGGTGCCCAGCGAGGACGCCGATCCGACCAGCACGGCCCAGCGCCCGCGCGGATCCAGCGAGGCCGCGAGCCCGATCAGGTACGACAGGACCACCGGGTAGACCGTGTTCCAGGCGATCTCCCCGGCCGCGAAGCTCCCCAGCCCGGTGGCGGAGGCGCTCAGCGCGATGCAGCCGGCGATGAGGACGGTGCCGCCGCCGATGGGCAGCGCCCTCCCCAGCCGCGACCCCAGCGCGCCCGCCGCGACGACGCCCAGCAGCCCGGCGCCCAGCGCCACGGCGAAGACGACGCCGACGGTCGGCTCGGTGAGGTGCGCCTGCGTGACGCCGATCCGGCCGCTCACGCCCCACAGCGCGTTCTGGGCGAGCGACCAGAACACCATGGCGCCGGCCAGGACGAGCCCCGAACGCCGGTGCGGGAGGCGGGCCGGGCCGGTGTGCGGGCCCGCGGCCGTGTCCGCGTGCCGGGATCCGGCGGTGCCGGCGGGCAGGCGGGAGGTCAGCGGCCACACGGCCAGCGCGGTGAGGGCGACGGCGGCCAGGGTGAGGCCGTGGCCCGGCAGGTGGGGGACCGTCAGGTACACCAGGCCCGCGAGCGCGGAGACGCTGAGCAGACCGAGGGTGGAGGCGCGGTGCGGATCGGGTTCGGAGGCGATCCGGGTGGCGGCGACGGTCGTGGCCGTCCCCGAGCCGAACCCGCCCACCACCGCGCCGGCGACGACGGCCGGCACGGCGGTGGTGAGCGCGGCGGCGCCGTAGCCGAGGACGGCCAGGACGAGTCCGAGCCGGGCCAGGGTCCGCGCCCCGGTCCGCTGCACGCGGGAGGCCAGCAGGAACCCGGCGGTCGCCGAGCTCAGCAGCAGCGCGCTGCCGACGGCGCCGGCCTGGGTCGCCGAGAGGCCGAGGCCGCGTTCCAGCCGGCCGACGGTGGTCGGCAGCAGATACGGGGCGAGGTACCCGGCCGTGAAAAGGGCGACGAGGGGCCAGGGAGTGGTGCGAGGGGCGAACACGGGCGTTCCCGGGGCGTGCGGAAGGGACGGTGCGAAAAGGGAAGAAGAAGGAGGAGGAAAAAGGGGAGGAAGGGGAGCGACGGCCGTCGACGGACAGGAACGCGCGGGCAATTTGTATCAAGCGGGGAGACGCCTGAGGGAGCGGGCAGGGTGTGATCTACGACACTCTTGCGTTTGGAGTTCGGGTCACCGGGTAGCAGAGGGCGTCGATCCGCTGCATCCCCCTCGTCATCTGCGGAAACTCCCGTCCGCGTCCTCACCGACGCGTCCCCCGGCCATCCCCCCGCGCCCCGGCCCCGGCGCCGCCCGGTCCGTGGCGGCCCCGCGGAAGGCGGCCGGGACGGGGACGGCCCGCCGCGGCGTGACGGCGGCCGTGTTGTCGACGGCGTGGTGCAGACTGGCCTGAACCGCACCATGCAGGGAGCGCACCGTGATGGCGTCCACCGCGTCCACCGCGTCCACCGCGTCCACCGCCTCCGCCGCGACCGGCGGGGAGGCACGCACCGAGGAAGCGCACCGTCCGGCCCGGGTCGACCCCCTCGCCGCGCTGCGCACACCCGGCGACCCGCCCTGGGACGTCTACCTCACCGGGACCGTCTTCCTCGACATCGTCTTCACCGGGCTCGACTCCGCCCCGGTGCGCGGGACCGAGTCCTGGGCCCGGGGGATGGGGTCGAGCCCCGGCGGCGTCGCCAACATGGCCACCGCCCTGGCCCGCCTCGGCCTGCGCACCTCCCTCGCGGCGGCCTTCGGCGACGACCACTACGGCGAGTACTGCTGGGACGCCCTGGCCCAGGGCGAGGGCATCGACCTCTCCCCGTCGCGCACCGTGCCCGGCTGGCACTCGCCGGTCACCGTCTCCATGGCCTACGACGGCGAGCGCACGATGGTCTCCCACGGCCACGAGCCGCCCCCCGAGGAGCAGCCCGCGCCCGACCGCCCCCCGCGCGCGCGGGCCGCCGTCGCCTCCCTCACCCCGGGCCGCGGCGCCCCCTGGATCGCCCGGGCCGCGCGCGGGGGCACCCGGGTCTTCGGCGACGTCGGCTGGGACGACACCGGCGCGTGGGACCTGGCCGCCCTGCCCGACCTGCGCCACTGCGAGGCGTTCCTGCCGAACGCCGAGGAGGCCATGCGCTACACCGGCACCGACTGCCCCCGGGCCGCCGCCCACGCCCTCACCGAGTACGTCCCGGTCGCGGTCGTCACCCTCGGCGCGGAGGGCGCGTACGCGGTGGACCGGCGCACCGGTGAGACCGCCGAGGTCCCGGCCATCGCCGTCGAGGCGCTCGACCCGACCGGCGCCGGGGACGTGTTCGTCGCCGGGTTCGTCACCGGGAGCCTGGCCGGCTGGCCGCTGGCCGACCGCCTCGCGTTCGCCGGCCTCACCGCCGCGCTCTCCGTCCAGGAGTTCGGCGGCTCGCTGTCGGCTCCGGGGTGGGCCGAGGTGGCGGCGTGGTGGCGCAGGGTGCAGTCGGTCGAGGGCCAGGACCGGGCGGCCCTGCGGCGGTACGCGTTCCTGACGGGCCTGGTCCCGGACGAGCCGGTGCGGCCCTGGCCGCTGCGGCGGGCGGTCCCGACGATCGGCTTCCGCCGGTCGCCCTGAGCGGGGCCCCGCCCCGCCGCCCCCGGCCGCCCGGGGAGCACCCGTGAAAAGTCCTACGACCTTGTCATCCCGGCGTCGTACCCTGGGAATCGCGAGGCCGCCCTCAGCCGTGCGGCCGTGAACAGGAGGAACCGCAGGCCTTCAGCGCCGGCCCATGACTCAGACACCCACAGCTCACACGCCCGCGCAGGGACAGGCGAGAGTGCAGTTCACCGTTCCCGCCCAGCACCCCATGGTGACCGTGCTGGGTTCCGGCGACGCCCTCCTGCGCGTGATCGAGAAGGCCTTCCCGGGGGCCGACATCCACGTCCGGGGCAATGAGATCAGCGCGGTCGGCGACGCCACGGAGGTCGCCCTCGTCTCGCGCGTGTTCGACGAGATGATGCTGGTGCTCCGCACCGGGCAGCCGATGACGGAGGACGCAGTGGAACGCTCGATCGCCATGCTCAAGGCGAGCGAGAACGGGGAGAGCGACGGCCAGGAGACCCCGGCCCAGGTGCTCACGCAGAACATCCTGTCCTCGCGCGGCCGCACGATCCGCCCCAAGACGCTCAACCAGAAGCGCTACGTGGACGCGATCGACAAGCACACGATCGTCTTCGGCATCGGCCCGGCGGGCACCGGCAAGACGTACCTCGCCATGGCCAAGGCGGTGCAGGCCCTGCAGTCCAAGCAGGTCAACCGCATCATCCTGACCCGCCCCGCGGTCGAGGCCGGGGAGCGGCTCGGCTTCCTGCCCGGCACGCTCTACGAGAAGATCGACCCCTACCTGCGCCCGCTCTACGACGCGCTGCACGACATGCTCGACCCCGACTCGATCCCGCGCCTGATGGCGGCGGGCACGATCGAGGTCGCCCCGCTCGCGTACATGCGCGGACGCACGCTGAACGACGCCTTCATCATCCTCGACGAGGCCCAGAACACCAGCCCCGAGCAGATGAAGATGTTCCTCACCCGCCTCGGCTTCGACTCGAAGATCGTCATCACCGGTGACGTGACCCAGGTCGACCTCCCCGAGGGCACCAGGAGCGGCCTGCGGCAGGTGCAGGACATCCTCGAGGGGGTCGAGGACGTCCACTTCTCCCGGCTGTCGTCCCACGACGTCGTCCGGCACAAGCTGGTGGGCCGTATCGTCGACGCGTACGAGCAGTACGACAGCAAGCACGGCACCCGGAACGGCACCCACAAGGGCGGCCGGGGCAAGGCCGGGCACAAGGGGAAGTAGACCGAGCACCAGATGTCGATCGACGTCAACAACGAGTCCGGCACCGAGGTCGACGAGCAGGCGATCCTCGACATCGCCCGTTACGCGCTCGCCCGGATGCGCATCCACCCGCTCTCCGAGCTCTCGGTGATCGTGGTGGACGCCGACGCCATGGAGCAGCTGCACGTCCAGTGGATGGACCTGCCCGGGCCGACGGACGTCATGTCGTTCCCGATGGACGAGCTGCGCCCGCCGTCCAAGGACGACGACGAACCGCCGCAGGGCCTGCTCGGCGACATCGTGCTGTGCCCCGAGGTCGCGGCCCGGCAGGGCAGGGAGGCGCCGACGCGGCACACCATGGACGAGGAGCTGCAGCTGCTCACCGTCCACGGTGTGCTGCACCTGCTGGGCTACGACCACGAGGAGCCGGACGAGAAGGCCGAGATGTTCGGCCTGCAGGCCGCCATCGTGGACGGCTGGCGCGCGGAGAAGGGCCTGACCGGTCCGTCCCCGGCCCCGACCGTCTCATGAGCCCCGGGCTCCTCCTCGGCGCGGTCGCCCTGGTCGTCGTCGCCTGGCTGTTCGCCTGCGCGGAGACGGGCATCGCCCGCGTCTCCAGCTTCCGCGCCGAGGAGGCCGTGCGCTCCGGGCGCCGGGGCAGCGCCGGGCTCGCCCAGATCGCCGCCGACCCCACCCGTTACCTCAACGTGGCGCTGCTGGTCCGCGTGGCCTGCGAGATGGCCGCCGCCGCGCTGGTCACCTACGCCTGCCTGAAGGAGTTCGACGGGACCGTCGAGGCACTGCTGATCGCCATCGCGGTCATGGTGCTCGTCTCCTACGTCGCCGTCGGCGTCTCGCCGCGCACCATCGGCCGCCAGCACCCGCTGAACACGGCGACGGCGGCGGCGTACGTGCTGGTGCCGCTCGCGCGGGTCATGGGCCCGATCCCGTCGCTCCTCATCCTCATCGGCAACGCGCTCACCCCCGGCAAGGGCTTCCGGCACGGCCCCTTCGCCTCCGAGGCGGAACTGCGGGCGCTGGTCGACCTCGCGGAGAAGGAGTCGCTGATCGAGGACGAGGAGCGCCGCATGGTGCACTCGGTCTTCGAGCTGGGCGACACCCTCGTCCGGGAGGTGATGGTCCCGCGCACCGACCTGGTGGTGATCGAGCGCTACAAGACCGTCCGCCAGGCCCTCACCCTCGCCCTGCGCTCCGGTTTCTCCCGGATCCCGGTGACCGGCGAGAGCGAGGACGACATCGTCGGGATCGTCTACCTGAAGGACCTGGCCCGCAGGACGCACATCAGCCGGGACGCGGAGAACGACCTGGTGTCGACGGTGATGCGGCCCGCGTTCTTCGTGCCGGACACCAAGAACGCCGACGACCTGCTGCGCGAGATGCAGAAGGAGCGCAACCACGTCGCCGTCGCCGTCGACGAGTACGGCGGCACCGCGGGCATCGTCACCATCGAGGACATCCTGGAGGAGATCGTCGGCGAGATCACCGACGAGTACGACCGCGAGGTCCCGCCGGTGGAGGACCTCGGCGAGGACCGCTACCGGGTCACCGCCCGTCTCGACCTCGGCGACCTCGGCGAGCTGTACGGCCTGGAGGCGTTCGACGACGAGGACGTGGAGACCGTCGGCGGACTGCTCGCCAAGCGGCTCGGCCGGGTGCCGATCGCCGGCGCCTCCTCCCTGGTCGAGCTGCCGGACTCCCGTGTCCTGCGCCTGACGGCGGAGGCCGCGGCCGGACGCCGGAACAAGATCGTCACCGTGCTGGTGGAGCCGGCGGACCCGCCCGGGGACGAGCGGGAGGGGCCGCGGTGACACCGCGGGAGCTGCGTGCCCTCTGCCTCTCCTTCGGCGCGGCGGTGGAGGACTTCCCCTTCGGCCCGCAGACCTCGGTCTTCAGGGTCCGGGGCAAGATCTTCGCGCTGGCGGACCTGGACGCGCGGCCCCTGAAGGTCAACCTCAAGTGCGACCCCGAGGACGCCCTCAGGCTCCGTGCCGGCCACCCGGGCCTGATCGTCCCCGGCTGGCACATGAACAAGCGGCACTGGAACACGGTGACGGCGGACGGCGCGCTTCCGGACCGCCTGGTCCGGGAGCTGGTCGAGGACTCCTACGACCTGGTGGTGGCCGGGCTGCCGCGCGCGGAGCGGCTGCGGCTCGACCGCCCCTGAGCCCGCTTGGGCGCGGCTCCGTATGCTCGGGGTCATGACCGACACCACCGCCCTCGACCCCGAGGACCGCAAGATCGTCACCCTGGCCCGCTCCGCCCGCGCCCGCAACGGCGTCCCCGAGGGCGCCGCCGTGCGCGACGAGACCGGCCGCACGTACGTCGCCGGCACGGTCGCCCTGGACTCCCTGGAGCTCAGCGCCCTGCGGACGGCGGTGGCGATGGCGGTGGCGTCCGGCGCGAAGTCGCTGGAGGCGGCGGCGGTGGTGACGGAGGCGGAGTCGGTGCCGGCCGAGGACCGCGCGGCCGTACGGGACCTCGGCGGGCCCGGGACCCCGGTCCTGCTGGCCGGCCCCGACGGGGCGGTCCGGGAGACCCTCGCCGCGGACTGACGCGCGGGGCCCCTCCCTCCGGAACCCGCGCTCCGCGCGGGCGGTGGTACGGAGGGGCTTCCGGCATCAGGGAGAATGGGCGCCATGAGCGTTCGCACCCAGTCATCCGAGCAGTCGGCCGAAGCCGTCCACCGGGCCGGTTTCGCCTGCTTCGTGGGCCGCCCCAACGCGGGCAAGTCCACCCTCACGAACGCTCTGGTCGGGCAGAAGGTGGCGATCACCTCCAACCGGCCGCAGACCACCCGGCACACCGTGCGCGGGATCGTGCACCGCCCCGACGCGCAGCTGATCCTGGTGGACACCCCCGGGCTGCACAAGCCGCGCACCCTGCTCGGCGAACGGCTGAACGACGTGGTCCGCACCACGTGGGCGGAGGTCGACGTGATCGGTTTCTGCATCCCCGCGGACCAGAAGATCGGCCCCGGCGACCGCTTCATCGCCAAGGAGCTGGCCGGGATCAGGAAGACCCCGAAGGTCGCGATCGTCACCAAGACCGACCTGGTGGACAGCAAGGCGCTGGCCGAGCAGCTGATCGCCGTGGACCAGCTCGGCAAGGAACTGGGGATCACCTGGGCGGAGATCGTCCCGGTGTCGGCGACCGCGAACAAGCAGGTGGACCTGCTGGCCGACCTGCTGATCCCGCTGCTGCCCGAGGGGCCGGCCCTCTACCCCGAGGGCGACCTCACCGACGAGCCCGAGCAGGTCATGGTCGCGGAGCTGATCCGCGAGGCGGCCCTGGAGGGCGTCCGCGACGAGCTCCCGCACTCCATCGCCGTGGTCGTCGAGGAGATGCTCCCGCGCGAGGACCGCCCGGCCGACAAGCCCCTCCTCGACATCCACGCCAACCTGTTCATCGAGCGCCCCAGCCAGAAGGGCATCGTCATCGGCCCCAAGGGCAAGCGCCTGAAGGAGGTCGGCGTCAAGTCCCGCAAGCAGATCGAGGCGCTGCTCGGCACCCCGGTCTTCCTGGACCTCCACGTGAAGGTCGCCAAGGACTGGCAGCGCGATCCCAAGCAGCTGCGTCGTCTGGGGTTCTGACGCCCTGACGGGGCGGGGGGCCGAGGGCGCGGCGCCGGGGGCCGTGGACACGTCCCGCACGGACGGCTCCCGCGCGCCGGCCTCACCCGCCGCCGGTGCGCCGCGGCCGGCACGCGCCACGGGACGCCGGCCGGGAGACGGGGGAGCGCACCGGCCCCGGCGCACCGGCGGCGGGTGAGGCCGGCGCCCCCGCGGCAGGAGGCCGTCGGTCCCCCTCAGGCCCCTTCCGCCAGCACTCTGCGGATCAGCGCGCGCTGCTCCTCCGTCAGCCGGGGGTCCGCGCAGTACACGGACCTGCCGTCCACGGTGATCCGGTAGCCGAACCCGTCCGGCACCCCGGCCGGCGGGGTGCTCCGGCCGGCGGCCAGGGCCCGCTCGGCCAGGGCGTGCCACTCGTGGGCGTCGGCCCGGCCCGAGGTGTCCACCTCGGCCTGCCGCTCGATCCCCGCGAACCCGCCCGTGCGCCGCACCTGAATACGCATGGGTCCCTGTCTAGTACGGGGACGGGCGCGGCGCCCACCCCTCGCCCGCCTTCGGGCTACGGCGTCCGCACCCCGACGCGCTCCCACGCCTTCGTCACCGCCCGCAGCTCCTCGCCCTCCCCGTACCGCGCGCGGGCCGCCCGCACCGTCAGTGCCGCGAAGTCCGTGAACAGCGCGTCCTGCGCGAGTTCGCCGCCGGTCAGCACGTCGTACCAGACCTGCCCCGCCCGCTCCCAGGCGTGTCCGCCGAGGGTGGTGGCCGCCAGGTAGAAGGCGTGGTTGGGGATGCCGGAGTTGATGTGGACGCCGCCGTTGTCACGGCCGGTGCGGACGTAGTCGTCCATCGTCGCGGGCTGCGGGTCCTTGCCGAGGACGTCGTCGTCGTACGCCGTGCCCGGCTCCTTCATGGAGCGCAGCGCCCTGCCGGTGACGCGCGGGGCGAGCAGGCCCGCGCCGATCAGCCAGTCGGCCTCGTCGGCGGTCTGGCCGAGCGTGTACTGCTTGACGAGGGAGCCGAAGACGTCCGACACGGACTCGTTCAGCGCCCCGGGCTGGCCGAAGTACGTCAGGTTGGCCGTGTACTGCGTGACCCCGTGGGCGAGTTCGTGGCCGATGACGTCGATGGGGAGGGTGAAGTCGAGGAAGATCTCCCCGTCCCCGTCGCCGAAGACCATCTGCTCGCCGTTCCAGAAGGCGTTGTTGTAGTCGCGGTCGTAGTGCACGGTCGCGTCCAGCGGCAGCCCGCTCCCGTCGATCGAGTCGCGCGCGTACGCCCTCAGGAACAGCTCGAAGGTGGCGCCGAGGCCGGCGTAGGCGCGGTTGACCGTGGCGTCCCGGCCGGCCTCGTCGCCCTCGCCGCGCACCCTGCTCCCCGGCAGGTCGGTGCCGTGCCGGGCGTCGTACACGGTGCGGTGCGGCCGGCCTGCCTCGGCCCCGGCGCGCGGGGCGGCGGCGGGGGCGCCGACGACCGTGGTGAGGCGGCGCTGGGTGCGCTCGTAGGCGTCGCGCTGGAGGGTCCGGCGCGCGGCCCCGGCGAGCACGGGGTCCTCGGCCTGCGCCAGCCGGTCGAGGACGTGGGGCGGAACGATGGTGCAGAAGACGGGCTCGAAGCCCCCGTTGGCGGTCATGTCCCGCACCATTGCAGCAAGTGACGGGATTGTCACCAAGAGCAACCACGACGGGGGGAATCCGCCGTCGGGCCGCACCCTGCGGCGCCCCGCAGTGGTATACGGCACTCTTTGCCCTGTTCCTCCCCCTGGTCCCGCATACTGATACGGACCGTCGTACGCGGCACGCCTCGGTTAGGCTACGGAGCATCATGCGTTTCGGGCTGCTTCTCCTTAGCTGCCGCGGTGAGGGTCTGCAGTAGAGGCCGACCCCCTCCCCGCGGAGTTTGGCGCTGCGCCGTCGGCCGTCCCGTCGAGGACACACCGCGGACCATCGAGGAGCCCACGCACCATGGCGAACCGCCAGCAGCCCAGCCCCATGCCGATCCACAAGTACGGCCGCTACGACCAGGTCGACCTCCCCGACCGCACCTGGCCGGACAACCGGATCACCACCGCCCCCCGTTGGCTCTCCACCGACCTGCGCGACGGCAACCAGGCCCTGATCGACCCCATGTCGCCCGTCCGCAAGCGCGCGATGTTCGACCTGCTGGTCAAGATGGGCTACAAGGAGATCGAGGTCGGCTTCCCGGCCTCCGGCCAGACCGACTTCGACTTCGTCCGCTCGATCATCGAGGACCCGGACGCCGTCCCGGACGACGTCACGATCTCCGTCCTGACCCAGGCCCGGGAGGACCTGATCGAGCGGACGGTCGAGTCCCTGAAGGGCGCCCGGCGCGCCACCGTCCACCTGTACAACGCCACCGCCCCGGTCTTCCGCCGGGTCGTCTTCCGCGGCTCCAGGGACGACGTCAAGCAGATCGCGGTCGACGGCACCCGGCTGGTCGTGGAGTACGCGGAGAAGCTGCTGGGCCCGGAGACGGAGTTCGGCTACCAGTACAGCCCCGAGATCTTCACCGACACCGAGCTGGACTTCGCGCTGGAGGTCTGCGAGGCGGTGATGGACGTCTACCAGCCCGGCCCGGACCGCGAGATCATCCTCAACCTGCCCGCCACGGTCGAGCGCTCCACCCCGTCCACGCACGCCGACCGCTTCGAGTGGATGGGCCGCAACCTCTCCCGCCGCGCGTACGTCTGCCTGTCGGCCCACCCGCACAACGACCGCGGCACGGCCGTCGCCGCCGCCGAGCTGGCCCTGATGGCCGGCGCCGACCGGGTCGAGGGCTGCCTGTTCGGACAGGGCGAGCGCACCGGCAACGTCGACCTGGTCACCCTGGGCATGAACCTGTTCTCGCAGGGCGTCGACCCGCAGATCGACTTCTCCGACATCGACGAGATCCGCCGCACCTGGGAGTACTGCAACCAGATGGAGGTCCACCCGCGCCACCCGTACGTGGGCGACCTGGTCTACACGTCCTTCTCCGGCTCCCACCAGGACGCCATCAAGAAGGGCTTCGACGCCATGGAGGCCGACGCGAAGGCCAGGGGCGTCACCGTCGACGACCTGGAGTGGGCCGTTCCGTACCTGCCCATCGACCCCAAGGACGTCGGCCGCTCCTACGAGGCCGTCATCCGCGTCAACTCGCAGTCCGGCAAGGGCGGCATCGCCTACGTCCTGAAGAACGACCACAAGCTCGACCTGCCGCGCCGGATGCAGATCGAGTTCTCGAAGATCATCCAGGCGAAGACGGACGCCGAGGGCGGCGAGGTCACCCCGGCCGACATCTGGGCGGTCTTCCAGGACGAGTACCTGCCCAACCCGGACAACCCCTGGGGCCGCATCCAGGTCGCCAACGGCCAGAGCACGACCGACCGCGACGGCGTGGACACCCTGACCGTCGAGGCCACCGTCGACGGCGAGCAGACCACCCTGACCGGCTCCGGCAACGGCCCGATCTCGGCGTTCTTCGACGCCCTGCAGGGCATCGGCGTCGACGTGCGCCTGCTGGACTACCAGGAGCACACGATGAGCGAGGGCGCCTCCGCCCAGGCCGCCTCCTACATCGAGTGCGCCATCGGCGACAAGGTCCTGTGGGGCATCGGAATCGACGCGAACACCACCCGCGCCTCGCTGAAGGCGGTCGTCTCGGCCGTCAACCGCGCCGCGCGCTGAGCAGCCGTTCAGCGGGCTCCGAGGGCTCCGTCCGCCTTTCCCGGCGGGCGGAGCCCCGTCGCATACCGGCCAAATGCTGTGGAGGTCACGGAAAGGTCTCGTCCCGGGTACTGACTCCGCCTCAAAGATGTGGCTAACATCACGCGTGCGCGGCGATGAGGCTGCGGCATTACGGAGGTGCGACGTGCTGCCAGGACGGGGACCCAACGGCCGTGCCGCTGCCGCCAGACTGTCGCGGCTCCTGGGCATCCGGACCACCTGGACGCCCGTCGGCGACGGCGAGTTCTTCTGCCCCGGCTGCGGCGGCGACCGCAACTACCAGCGGCTGACCGGGCAGCGCCGCTTCGCCCTGCTCGGCGTGCCCGTGCTGCCGCGCGGGGAGACCGGACCGGTCGTCGAGTGCGCGGCCTGCCGCCACCACTTCGGCACCGACGTCCTGGACCACCCCACCACCACCCGCTTCTCGGTGATGCTCCGCGACGCCGTGCACACCGTCGCCCTCGCGGTGCTGGCCGCGGGCGGCACCTGCTCGCGCGCGTCGCTGGGGGCGGCCGCGGCCGCCGTGCGCGCGGCCGGCCTCGAGGACTGCACGGAGGAACGGCTGGCCGCGCTCGTCGAGGCGCTGGAGGCGGACACCGGCCGGTTCACCGGGGGACCCTGCGCGGCCGGCCTCGCCATCGAACTGCACGAGGCGCTGGACCCGTTGGCCCCGCACCTCGCCGCCCCCGGCCGCGAGTCGATCCTCCTCCAGGGCGCCCGCATCGCCCTCGCCGACGGTCCCTACACCCCCGCCGAGCGCGACGCCCTGGCCACCGTGGGCGCGGCCCTCACCATCCACCCGGACGACGTGTCCCGCCTGCTGGCGGCGGCGCGGACGCCGTCCTGACGGACGGGAGGCCGCCCGCGGCTCCGCCGCCGCGGCGCCTCAGGACAGTCGGGGGAGTTCCAGGCACATGACCTGGCGGTCCTCGCCGGGGCCGAAGTAGTCCCGGCGCAGGCCGGCGTCGGGCTGCTCGGGACGGAAGCCCAGGGAGCGGTAGAGCAGGATCGCGGCGCGGTTGGCGGGTTCCACCGTCAGCCGGACCTGTTCGATCCCGCTGCGGCGCAGCCGGGCCAGGACCTCCGCCATCAGTTCCCGGCCCAGCCCGTGCCGGCGGCGGTCCTCGGCCACGCACAGGCCGAGGATCCAGCCGTCGCGGTCGAGCGCGGTGGTGGCGGCCAGCACGTAGCCGCGCAGGCGGCCCTCGCCGTCGTCGAGGACCAGGAAGTGCTCGGCGTACAGGTCGTAGAGCTGGCGCAGCAGGAACGCCGGGTAGGCGACCTCCTGGAAGACCTCCGTGTCGAGCCGCCGCAGTTCGGGCAGGTCGGACTCCCGTGCCCTGCGGAGGACCAGGCGCCGCGGACCCGGGGGGGGGGGGGGTGGGGGGGGGGGGGGGGGGGGGGGGGGGGGGTGGGGGGGGGGGTGGGGGGGGGGTGGAGGTCCGTGGCTGACCGTGCTTTCCGGCCCCTCCGGGGTCGGCAA